>JAVVEM010000001.1:0-184558 GCA_032250805.1 Bacteroidales bacterium | reverse complement strand
ACAGAAAATTTAAAGTTAGTAAATTTCTGCCCAGTTTTTCTAGACCACTACACTTATACCATCCATAGAACGTACTTCGCTTAATGCCCAGCTCATCCAGGGTCCTGTTAACGCTAAGTTCCGACTGTTCGACAATGCGGATGATCTCTCGTTTTTCGCTAAAACTCCTTCTCATATACGGGTAGCTTAATCGGTACCAATCAGATTTTTTTTATATGCCCTGATGGACAGGGCTTGTTCAGCAACCATGTGCTTGAGGTTGCTGTTTTCCTCTCGCAAGTCAAGCACTTCGTTGCTTGTTGCCTGGCGCTGGATGTCTCCGTTTAAACGCTTTTTCCCAGCCTCCAGGAACTCTTTGCTCCAACTGTAATACAGGTTAGGGTGAATACCTTCGCGCCGGCATATAGCCGCTAAGCTTTCTTCTGCACGAAAGACTTCTAAAACGATACGAATTTTCTCTTCTGCTGAGAATTTTCTTCTGGTGGCCCGTTTAATTTCACGAACCTTTTTTTCAACTGTGGATTGTGTTTTCATGCTCAGTTTTTTTGTTACAAGTTAGTAATCTACCCTTTAACTTTTGGAACTTAGTGTCCGAGTTAGGCTGAAGACCTACAGTACAACGGATACTTGGAGGATTGGTATGACGGTTTGGTGTGGATTGTGATTGGGATACATCATGTTTTTTAATCAATATGGGATTATGCAATTTGACTGCTTGTGATGAAACATCATCAGGATGTGGGTTCCTATGGTTGTACTCAGGTGAAAACAGGTGTTCAGGTGAAGACCCTACGCAGTAAATATTTTTATGTAAGAGCCAGTAATGACAATGTGGAAAAAGTTACTCAAAAAAAAGCAAATTGAATCTAAGCATCAATACATTTCTATTTTTATTATTAATGTGGTGTTATTACTGGTTCTTATTTTAGTTGGAGATATCCAGGTTCTAATGTATTTTGGAGGTTGGTTATTCTTTCAAACATCTTTGTTATTCTCAAAAATTATTTCAACAAGATCCCTAATTGGACTATTTCTGCTATTATCTTTCCCGTTTTTAATTGTAGGGTTTTTATTTACCTCATTTAAATATCATCATTCAATAAGTTTGGAAAGCCTTTCATTAAGTTATCTCGCATTTATTTATTTTTTGATTTCATTTTTAGTTGGCTTTCTTTTTGGCTGTTTACTGCAGAAAATGATAAAGCAACCGACTATTTTGATAAGTTTTTCTGTCTCCATTAGTTGCTTAGTTTTCGCCAGTATAGCTGGTTATTATGGTTGGGCACATCAGTTTGTATTCACCGGATTAATCTATTTTATTGGTGGATTATTTAATGATGGAAAATCCTTCCGTCAGATAATGACATTCTATTTCATTTTGGTTTTGCCTATTAGTTTGACCCTTGGCCCTGTCTTCATAATAAATGGTTTAACTCATGTTTACCCAATAATTGTGATTCCATTAATAAGTTCATTTGTAGGAATTTGGTTCAAGCATCAGATTCGTGGAACAAATTTCAAACATGCATTGATAATTGGTACAATATTTTTAATAATTCTAGGAATGGGATATTGGGGAATGAAAAACTATTTGCAATTTATATTTGGATTAGATGATGAGCCATATATAACTGAATTGAAGTTTGATTTTTATAATGAGTCAGACTCTTCATTTGATAATATAGATATTGTTGGAAAAACAACTGTAATCTACTTTCATACAAAATCCTGCAAAGTATGTTATGAAAAGCTTCCTGAGCTTGAGTCGCTTTATTCTGATTTCAAACATGACACTAATATAATAATCATTGCAGCATTCATCCCTTACCAAAAAACTACTGACACCAGTTTTATTTTTAAATATCATAGGAAGAAAGGATTTTCTTTTCCACAATATCAAACCAGGGAGGTATCTAAAGAATATGAACACAGATTTAATATCAAAGGATATCCACATGTAACAATTATTAATAAACAAGGGCAAATAATACATAATGGACATTTTAATAACGATCCGATGGTGTTCATAGATAATGCCAAACATTTTGTACAGTCTGATAAATAGTTCTACTAAATGGCAGTACCATCCAAGTACGCCAGGTGAAAGTGCCGGGTCAATTCTTCTGTTTTCGGATAAGCTCCCTGAGCTGCACGATATCTTTCTTGCTCAGGATAAAGTCTTTGGCCTTGCTTTTCGCTTCGCGCATAAAAAATATCAGTACAACCATACTGGTAAAACCATAACTGATGCTCGTGGCTATTCCGGCTCCAAGGGTGACATACGAAGGGATCAGGGCAAAGAACAAACCAATTGAGATCAGGAGTCCGAGGCCCGATGCCAGGGTGTTGATATAATATTTTCCTATACCTGAAAAATAATGCCCGAGGATGATGGAAACATTATACACCAATACACCGGGGGCCAGGACCCAGATCACCTCTTTTACGCCGGTAAAACCCTTTCCGAAAATGAAAAGATAGAATGATTCGGGGAGCAGCAATAGGGGTAAAATGCTGATAAGGCTTATGCTTATTCCGGCTTTTAGCATATTCAGCGATAGTTGCTGCGCGTATTTCCTGTCGGCAGTGTTGGCGATACGCGCATATTGTACCAGTGAGATGCTTTTGCTGATCAACCAGATCGATTCCATGATCTGTATGCCATTGGAATAAATGCCTACGCTGGCTTCGCCATGGAATTGCTCCAGAAAATAGTAACTCAGCCTGAAGCTCATCATTTGCGTAATATGGGCCATCTGATTCATAAACCCCAGTCGGAACAATGCGCTTATTACTGTGGCATAGGATGACACGGAATGCAGGTTGATCTTCCCAAAAACCCTGTTAATGTAGTAGAAGCTGATAAGCAGGCTGCCTCCGAAAGCAAAATACAGGGAATGGATATATGATTGTATGCTTTCCTGCCCGGCAATAAGAAAGTAATACAACAGCCCCATGATCACAATGAAGGGTTGCATCAGGCTGATAAGGTTCGAAGCTTTGATCTTTTCTTTACCGATCAGCAGGGTAGCGTTAATGTTCGTAAACGAATTCAGTATGGATAATGCGCTGATATGAACGATAAATTGCTGATCAACGACCCTGAAAAAATATAATAAGCCGAAGGCGATAATGCTGACAAATACCGACCAGAGGTAGGAGGGCAGCAGCAGGAGTGAATACTTAAACCTCGGTATTAGGTATACCAGCGTGGCCCCGCCAACGAGGTTGGAAAAAACAAGTACAAAAGCAATGGTCGTAATGATGATCCCCTGTGCTCCTTTTCCGCCGGGGCCAAGATATTGCGACACAACAATCGCGATAAGGAAATTGATCACGGCTGAAAGGCTGCGTGTGCCGAATGTATTTAGTATCCTGCTGAGCAAAACAAGGCTGTTATTTTGTTACCGAGGTATATACATCGTATAGCTGTTTCCCGATCACTTCGTTGCTGAAATGCTCAACGGCATAGGCCCTGATCTTTGCAGGCTCATAGTTTTTGTAGTTGTCGAGAAACTTATCCATTGCCTGGTAAAGGCTTTCCTCATCTTCAGATTCGATCAATATGCCAAGCCCGTCATTCATATGCTCCCTGATCCCACCCACATCGGTCGACAATACAGGCACACCGCAGGCATAACTTTCGAGAATGACAACCGGCAGATTTTCATAACGGCTGAACATGAGCATAAAATCGGCCGCCTTCATCATTGCGGCAAGGGCTTCATTTTCCTTCAGGCCATGATAGGTGGCAAAGCTGTCTTTTATTGCATTCTCTTCGGCATAGGCCACAAGCTCGTTGTAATGAATGCCATCACCGATCATGTCGACGGTAAAATCCTGCCTTTTTTCTGCCAGCCTTCTGATCACGCGCGTAATGCCCCTGATGTTCTTTTGCTTGTCCTCAAAGCACGATACATGGACGATCCTGGCCTTATCGCCATGTTGTTTATTGGGATCGGGCGAAAACATTTGTGTATCCACCACATTGGGTATGACGATATAATTGTTGTTTTTCAATCCGCAGTCGATCATGGCATCGCGCAGGTTGGCAGTAACAGGCATGATGGCCGATGCATGCCGCGCCACGATCCTTGTCATCCATTTGCGGAAGAACCCACTGAAGGTGTTCGTTGCAGGAAGATATCGGGTCCAGTGCTCGGTAATCACATAAGGAACGCCTTTGCGGATCTTTTCGATCAATGCAATCACACCGTGGCGCGTGAGCACATGAACATGAATGAGGTTGTATGTGCCGTATTTTCTTTTTATTTCTTTCAGTCCCTTGCTATGGCTTCGCAAAAAACGGATCGTGTTTATCAATACATCAAGGGGCTTGAAGCCTGTTCTGGCCCGCTTATAGTAAATCCTTATGGTGTTAAGGGTATCTTGTTCGCTGTAATCAAATAAGTATGTTGGTTTTCCTTGCTGCTCGTCGGCATGCACATACAATACCGAAATATCGCAATGTGGCAGCGCTGAGATGCCATGGCGTTCGATGAACAAACCCGGCATGGGGTCGTATTTGTGTGGATACCATTTGGGAAGATAAAGAATATGCAGGCGATCAGTGGATTGTTGGTTCATATGACAAAGCTAAGGGCAGGTAAAATTAAATATTTTAAGTGAACGCCTGAACTAAAGCTGTTAATTGGCTATAAAAAATGGCCTCCAACGTTGGGAAATATGTTGAAGGCCGGGTATTTGGAGCGGGGTAGGATATTTTCTATCCTTGATTAGCCGTTGAGATTTGAAAGCTCTTTTAACCATCAAATCTGCTATGAAATTACTATCAAAATGCATTCGCTCCAAATATCCTGCCAGGAAATCAGTTTACGGTAGGAACGAATAAGTTTACGGTATGTTTACCGGATTCTAGGTCCTGGGTCCACGGATTCTGGCCATGTACAGTGTACATTGTAAATTGTAGATGATCACTTTTCTTGCCCGAACCTGAAATGCCTGTCAATCATCCTGATGGCATTGTCGATCCTTTGTTTTCCTGTACCGCTGATGACTGCAAAGGGGAATTCCCTCGCTGTTAATTCTTTCAGGTACACCCCGAACAGCCTGTCCCTGTCGTGTGGATTTTCGCGCAAAGGGTCGGCTTGCCACGGGATATCGGTATTGCACAGCAAGTAGAGGTCGTAGCGATGCCGGTCGAGCTTATCCAGTATCCAGGGATGACAATGGCCAAATTTTTCTTCGCTCCAGATCTTGCATACCAGCATTTCTGTGTCGCAAAAAAGAAACCTGCCTCCGGCATTGAATCTTTTTTCTTCCCGGCTTAGCTGGCCCCTGGCAATTTGCAGGATATCATCCTGCCTGTATGGTCGATCCAACCCGGCAAGATATTCCCTCGAATACTCAGGAACCCATTCGCAGCGGTAATGCATGGCCAGCGCCTGGGCAAGTTCTGACTTTCCGGTCGATTCGGGGCCTGTAATGGCTATGCGATATGCTTGTACAGATTTAACGGCTTAAAATAGTTTTATTTGTTATTTGTTATTTGTTATTTGTTATTTGTTATTTCCTTCCCCCCGGGATGCTCCCGGAGTTATTGTTGTTAAACCCCTGCGGGGTTTTTCCATGCTTAGCCCTTGCAACCAGAAAAATTGACCGTCAAAAATACAGAACAAGTGAGCTAAAGTGAGTGAGATTTAACCATGAAACCATGAAATCCAGCATCCAACAGATTTGTTATTTGTTATTTGTTATTTGTTATTTGTTATTTGTTATTTCCTTCCCCCCGGGATGCTCCCGGAGTTATTGTTGTTAAACCCCTGCGGGGTTTTTCCATGCTTAGCCCTTGCAACCAGAAAAATTGACCGTCAAAAATACAGAACAAGTGAGCTAAAGTGAGTGAGATTTAACCATGAAACCATGAAATCCAGCATCCAACAGATTTGTTATTTGTTATTTGTTATTTCTTCATCCTAAACGTAACCTAAGGTACAAACTTCCTTTCATGCCTTCTTCCGCCACTCCAGATACCCCAGTACAGCGAGGACTAAAAATACTGTAAACTGTATGCTTGTAAGGGCCAGATCCTTATAAAAATACAAGGGTATGGAGATCAGATCGCCTATGATCCAGTATATCCAGTTCTCGACCTTTTTCCTTGCCATCAGCCACATGCCCACAATAAAGATCGAAGTGGTCAGGGAGTCGATAATGGGAACATTGCTGTCGGTATAGTTTGACAGAAAATAGCTCAGCAGGAAGAAAAATCCAAGCATCATGATGGCGCTGGCCAGATGGTCTCTGGCATTGCACCAACTGATCGGGACCACTTTCACATTATCACGCTTGCGTGTCCAGTTATACCAGCCGTAAACACTCATCACGAAATACACGAAGTTGATGCCCATGTCGGCATAGAGCCTGGCGAAGAAACAGATGTAAATATAAATTACTACACTGATGATGCCTGTGGGAAAGACCAGGATATCTGCCTTTTTGGCGTACCATACACTCAATATGCCGAAGAAAACGGCAATACCCTCAAGCCAGCTGCTGTTGATAAGATTCTGGTAGAGCAGGTCGAAAATGTCGGCTGGCATCATTTAATATCGAGGTCGGCATTGATAATTTTCAACACGAAAACCGAATGGGGTATCTCAAATGATCTTTTAATCTCAGTAGTTATCGCATGCATTACATCATCATATTCGCCGAATACCTGCGTGCTCATGCCACTGGTTTGCACCCTGAGCTTATCGTAAGTGTTTATCCGCTCAATAAAGCCCTTAATGGGTGGTATGTATTCGATGTTCAAGGGGTAATAACTGATTTCGACCGAAGTATTCATGGTTTTTTGTGTAAAGAAGATTAATTTAATGCAAATTTACATTAAACAGCAATCAAACCATAATAAAAATGCAGCTCTTTGGGCTGCATAAAAAAAGTCATTTCTGATGGCGGGAAGATCATATTTCAGTAATTTGCTGATCTCCTCATGGTCAGAAATGACCTTTTATTGTGTTATGAAACTTGTGTGTTTTTATCTTCGCGGAGCACGTTCCTGCATGGGCTTGCCTCTTGCACCCTGTTCAGGCTTCATTTTATCGTGAGGATTGCCCAGCCTTTCCATCAGGTGGCGCCTGAACCTGTTTTCGACTTCAAATAATTTGTATATTTTCGCCGCGGGCAGTATTTCGAGGTACTCATTGAACGACTGGTACTTTAACTCAACAAGGGCCCTTTCCTCTTCAAGCCGCTGCAAGATGAGTTTCTTTGCTTCTGCATCACTTAGCTCAGCAGTATCCACGGCAGGCCTTTCGAAGCGTTTGAATAAGTCGCTGGTGATCTCATTCCTTTCTGCTTCATATTTACGGTATACCGGCCAGAACTTTTCAGCCTCTTCTATACTAAGGTCGAGATGCCCGGTGATATAGGCAATTTTTAATTGCTGCATCTTTAAATACCTTTCGGCCATGAGCTTTTCTTTGTCATTTTTTACATCCTCATCCTGGGCAGTCATCTGCAATGGGTACAGCATGAGAACAGAAATGGCGATGATCAGTGTTTTTGCAATTGTTTTCATCGTTTTACTTTTTAAATTAATATCCGGTTATGGTGTGGTATTCTATGTGATTTTCGCTCAGCAGGTAGTCAATGATCTCTTCATTGGTGATCACTGTTTCTTCAATGTCAGTTGAATAAAATGTTTCTGTGTAAGGGGCTTCGGTCAATAACAGCAGGTATTCTTCTTCAAGTTGCGCCAGATGGGTAAGGTTGTACCTGTACACTTCTTCCGCAGTAAATTCGGCAACATCATTTGTTTCATCCTGTCCGTTAAAAAATAAAACCGAACTGCCCCATATGGCCAGGATCAGTATCGATGCCGCTGCGGCATACCTTGCCACCGGAGGTATAAAATGGAGGAAAGGCCGCCTCAAATCTCTGTGTTTTCTCAATGCCCCGAGCATGCGCACCGGCATCTCGTCAAAATAGCCGTCGGGAACCTTAAACGGCTCGTTTTTCCCCGTCAGGGCTTTCAGCTTATCATCGATATGCTCAGGGTTTTCGGTTATGTTGTTTCGTGTGGTCATTTATTATTTGATATGCTTGTCAATAAATGGTTTAATCTGTAAGTACATGTTTTTCGATTTTCTTTACAGCAAGATGATAGGATGCCTTCAGTGCACCCGTGCTGGTGCCCAGTATTTCCGACATTTGCTCATATTTCAGATCATCATAATATTTCATGTTAAAGACGATCCTTTGTTTAGGGGGCAGACTTATAATGGCAGCCTGTAGCTTATTGTCGATTGCATTGCCATCGTAGAGGGGGTCGTTATTGCTGAGTACGTTCATCTCCTTCAGGGCGTCGTTGAACGAAAGTGTCCGGAAACGTTTTCTTCTTTTCAACAGGCTAAGGGCTTCGTTTGTAGCGATACGATACAGCCATGTATAGAGTTGTGAATCTCCCCTGAATTTCTTTATTCCTTTCCAAACCTTAATAAAGGTATTTTGAAGTGCATCTTCGGTATCATCATGATCGTGCACCAATCTTCTGATACTCCAGTAAAGTTGTTGCTGGTATTTTTTAACCAGGAGAAGGAATCCTTCTTCAGAGGAATGATCATCCCTGAGTAACTTTATTATGTCCTCTTCATCTGTGTGCACGTATATCGCTGTATTATGGTTCTGCGTATTTGATGCGGGTAACAGGAAAAGGTTTAGTTGTGAAACTCAAATTTTCAGCGCATGTCAACGACTTCCACATCCGGGTAATCTTCGGGATTGAATACGAAGTCGGCGTCACTTACTTCAACATCAGGAGTGATCTTATCAATAGTATAGCCTATCTTTCCACCATTCTTATCATGGATGGTGATCTCAGCTATCTGCATTTTGTCAGCATTTACAACCACATCCAGCATCACCCATTTTTTACCTTCCTGCGGTTTGAGCTCAATTTTCATGAAGTTCACATCGTTTTTGCGGTATTCCTTACTGATTTTCGCCTTGTAATCTTTGTTGTAGGTTGTAAGCAATTTGGATGGGGTAATTGATTCATCATCCTCTTCAATGGTATTGATCTGTACTTCCCAGGCATCGTCGATATATGTCCAGAGTGTTTGTCCGTCGCTGATCACTTTCTGGCCTTCAATATCCAGGATATATTTATCTCCGCTGATAAGCAGCACGCCCTTTTCGCTTACATCATCGCCACTCACCGGGTCTTCGAAGGTATAGGTGAATTCAAATTCCACTGATTTATAAGCCTGTGTTTTTGTGGTGATCTCTTCAATGATCTCTCCACCATCCTTTGTTTGTGAGTACAGGAAGGAAGTAATGAAGATGCTGATTGCGAATATGATTGTATTTTTCATTTGCTTAGTTCTGGTTTTCATCCAACTCATTCAAAAATTGTTCCAAACTCATTTCATCACGGATCAGGACTTCTCTGGCTTTGCTTCCTTCGAAGGGGCCAACAATTCCTGAAGCCTCCAGCTGGTCGATGATCCTACCGGCACGGTTATACCCCAGCTTTAGTTTTCGTTGCAGGAGCGAAGTGGAGCCTTGCTGTGTTTGCACAATGATCCTGGCAGCTTCAACAAAGAGTTCGTCGCGGTCGCTGGGATCAAAATCTTCGGGCCCGTCGATGGTTTCGTCAGCATATTCGGGCAAGTGCAGTGCATCAGGATAGGCGCGCTGGCTGCCAATAAAGTCAGTTATCCTGTCTACTTCGTGGGTATCGACAAAGGCACACTGAAGCCTTACCAGGTCGTTGCCTGTGGAGAGCAGCATATCGCCCCGTCCGATAAGCTGGTCGGCGCCGCCTGTATCGAGAATGGTTCGCGAATCGATCTTGGATATCACCCTGTAAGCGATCCTGGCGGGGAAGTTGGCCTTGATGGTTCCGGTAATAATATTTACTGAAGGGCGCTGTGTGGCAATGATCAGGTGAATACCCACAGCCCTTGCAAGCTGCGCCAGTCGTGTAATGGGGCCCTCGATCTCCTTGCCGGCCGTCATGATCAGGTCGGCAAACTCATCAACGATCAGCACCAGGTAAGGCAGATAACGGTGCCCGTGCTGGGGGTTGAGCTTGCGCGCAATAAATTTAACATTGTACTCTTTTATATTTCTTACCTGCGCATCCTTAAGCAGTTCGTAGCGGTTATCCATCTCGATACTCAGGGAGTTGAGGGTTCTTACAACTTTACGTGTATCCGTAATGATGGCTTCTTCCGAATCGGGGAGCTTGGCAAGAAAATGCCTTTCGATCTTCGAATACAGGGTAAGCTCAACCTTTTTGGGGTCGACAAGAATGAATTTGAGTTCAGCCGGATGTTTCTTGTAGAGGAGTGATGTAAGAATGGCATTCAAACCAACCGATTTCCCCTGTCCTGTGGCTCCTGCCATCAGAATATGGGGCATTTTCGTAAGGTCGGCAATGTAACTTTCGTTCGAAATTGTTTTGCCGAGTCCGAAGGGGAGCTCATATTTTGAGTGCTGGAATTTTTCGGAAGCAAGTATCGATCGCATCGATACAATATCGCTTTTGCTGTTCGGCACTTCTATACCAATGGTTCCCCGGCCGGGGATGGGTGCAATAATGCGGATGCCCATGGCCGAAAGGCTGAGCGCAATATCGTCTTCAAGGCTCTTGATCTTTGATATCCTCACACCCGGAGCGGGAATGATCTCATACAATGTAACTGTAGGGCCGATAGTGGCCTTGATCTTGTCGATCTGTATATTGTAATTTGACAGGGTCTTGACGATCCGGTCCTTGTTCGACTCCAGCTCTTCCTTTTCAACACTCACACCCCCGTTGCCATGATCATCCAGCAGGTCGAGCGTAGGATATTTATAGTGCCCCAGGTCGAGCTTGGGGTCGTAAGCCATGTCGATGGTCTTGTGGCCCGGGTCTCCGTTCGAAGCTATTTTTTCGGGCTTGCTTTCTTCAATTGTCAGCTCAATATCTGCTTCACCGTCATGCTTTTTTGTTCCTTCTTCATTATCATTTTCTCCATCTTCCTTGTCGAAGGGCAGGTCGCTATCAGCATGGCCAGCAATGCCTGAAGCATTGTTTTCTTCGTCCTCCCTGATCGATTCATCCTCAGTAACCGCAAACTCAACCGTATTATAAAGGTCTTCCTTATGGTTTTGTCCCGGATTTTTATTCTCTTCAGACGTATTGCCCGACTCATTATTTCCGGATCTTTTTCTGAAAGGGAACCTAAAACTGAAATTGATGATCAGGAACCCGAATAGCACGAAAATGAGCAGAAAGATTGTTCCCGGAGGGCCGATAAACCCATCGAGGTATTGGTTGCTTTCGTAGCCGAAGATCCCACCAAGGATGTCGAGATCGGAGTTTTTAAAGATCAGCGCAAAAGCGATCGAAAACCAGAGTATTGCAACGACCGACCAGCGGAAGGTTTTTCCAACCGGCAGGAGGGCCTTCCTGAATAGCATTTTGTATCCCCAGGCAAAAAAGATAATACAAAACAGCAGCGATGATGCCCCAAACCAGTTCTTAATGAACATTCCGCCAAGGGCAGCACCAAGCCTGCCGCCCCAGTTATGGGCAACAAGTTCGTCGTTGAACAGGATCTCGCGGAAGGTTATGTCCGTAAAAAGATCATCGCTTCCGCCGGTAAACCAGTTTACAAGGAATGACACCAACGACAGCAAGAGGTAAAACGACAAAAGGATCATGAAGAAACCCATGATTCGCTGGAATTTATCTTCTTTCCAGAAAGCCATTCTTCGTTTATTTGCCAGGTTCTTGTTTCCTTGTCTGGTTTTCTTTTTTGAGGCTTTGCTTTTCTTCGATTTAGCGGCAGTTTCCTCCTTCTTAAGCTGATTTGTTTTTATTGCCATGTATTCGTATTGTGCTGCATGCGCAAAGTTATAAAAAAAAGCCGGTGAAACTACCGGCTTAAATATATGTGTCGAAGAACCTGGTTGACTCAGTTCAACATGAAAACGAAAATATGCTGATTACATACCCCCACCGTACATTTGCCTGATCTCGGCTGAGGTTTTTTTCTCATAACCTTCCGGCACTTCAAATTCTGAATCAGGAATATTGGTTTTTTTCACCGAAATGGCTTCCATCTTCATTCGCTGGTCCCTGCCCGTTTCAATCTCAAATTCGAGCATGGCACCCGGTATCTTTTCAAAAAGAGGATCATCGAAATTCATGTCGGGGTTGCCGATCTCTTCTGTGTAAAAAATGCTGAATTTCAATTCCTCGCCATTGTCATTATGCGTAACGATGGCTTTGGTGCACATATAGCCGGCAATTTCCTTGGTTTCATCCGTGATCTCAACTTTGACATTTTCGGGATCGGCTTTGTCTTTTCTGAGCTCCTCGAGGGTTTCAACATAATAGAATTTTTGTCCCATCATGTTCATGCAGGTAGTAACGGTTTTATTGTCCGCATCGGTGATCTGAACCTGTGAACCCATCTGTCCCATGCTGATTTCCATTTTGTATAAATTGTCGCGGATCGACATTGTGGCCATTTTGGGCATCATGGCTTCCATGGAGGGATCCATCTCCGTTCCCGGATATGAGATCTTATAGGTGATAATGCCTTTAAAGTCTTTTGCAGTAACTGCAGCCGACATTCCCATGATGATCGCTGCGACCATCATGAATTTCAGAAAATTTTTCATCATGTGTGTTGTTAAGGTTTATATGTATTCAAAAATAATATTATTTTACAAGTCTGAAGAGTTTATCCCACCTGATCTTGCCATTGAACCATGATTTTCCGGGATCGAGTGAAAGCCAGACAAAAACGGCTTTGCCAACGATATGGTCCTGTGGAACAAAGCCCCAGTAACGCGAGTCGGCAGAGTTGTGGCGGTTATCACCCATCATAAAGTAATAATCCATTTCAAAGGTATAGGTATCTCTTTCTTCGCCATCAATATAAATTTTCCCATCCTCAACTTTCAGGTCGTGCCCTTCATAGGCATGGATCACCCTCCTGAAAAGGTCGATATTTTCAGGATTGATGTCTACTGTTGCACCGGCTTCCGGAATATATAACGGACCAAAATTATCGACACTCCAGCCATATTGTTGATTGTAGGGAAAGATCCGCTTTGCATCGTCGGGGTTGCTGGCCGGATGCTTGAGTCTGGTAACCGATCTTACGATGGGTGTTTCTTCAAGTTTTTCGGCTGATTCATCATTCATGTAGAGGTAGGATACTTTCGGGTTGCCTGATTGCACCACTTCATGTATTCCCAGCTTATCGATGAGGCGGTCGCTGAGCCGCGAGCCGTCGGTGATCACCTGGTAGCTGTACTGCGCATATTTTGGGTTTGTCAGTGCACGTCCATTGATAAATACTTGCTGATCGATGATCTGCAGGGTGTCGCCGGGAAGTCCGACGCAGCGTTTAATATAATTTTCGCGCTTATCGACAGGCCTGGAAATGATATCCCCGTATTTTCTTTTGTTATTCCATACTTCCCTTCTGCCGTAATGCCGAACCAGGCTGTAATAGCTTTCATTGCTCTGATAAACAGTCGACAGGGTGTCTCCGTCGGGATAGTTGAAGACCACGGCATCGTAACGCTCGATATCCGTAAATCCGGGATAACGGTAATACGGAAGCCTGATCCATTCGAGATAGGATTTTGTTGTTGTGCTGAGGGGCAGGGTGTGATGTACAAAGGGAAATGACAGGGGTGTCATGGGCACCCGTGGCCCGTAGCTTACCTTGCTTACAAAGAGGAAATCGCCCCGCAGCAGCGATCCTTCCATCGAAGATGTTGGAATGGTATATGCTTCGATAAAAAAGGTGCGTATGATGGTGGCGGCAACCACAGCAAAAATGATGGCATCAATCCATTCGCGAACGGCACCCTTTTTGATTTTTTCGCGTTTCTCAGGATCGACATATACTTCAACGGGCGAAAATCCCAGATAGGGGAGATATAAAAAGGGGAAGATCACGCCAAGTGCCTGGGCTCCGATACTTTCTTTGCCGAAGCATTTCAGTATTTCAACAACCATCAGCAGGATAACAAAAACATTCACAAAAGGCATCAGGATGAAGATGTACCACCAGAGCGGTTTTTTAATGATCTTCAGCCAGATGTAAAAATTAAGAAAAGGAACAACGGCTTTCCATCCGGCTTCGCCTGCCTTTTCAAATATCTTCCATAAACCTGCCACGGAAAGGATCAGAAATATGATCGTTACAATTACATATCCACTCATATCAGATTTTATTTTTCATCAAATTAAACGTAAAAATCAATACCTCTGAACGAATCGGTGTTAAATATTGTTAAAGGCAATTATTCCTTTTCGTATAAAAGGTCTTTCATGCCAAAGCAACCTGTTTTCCCATAAAGCCATTCTGCCGCCAGCAGTGCACCATGTGCAAAGCCTTTGCGCGAATGGGCAGTGTGCCTGATCTCGAGGCTGTCGATATCGGAATCGTAGCGCACGAAATGCGTGCCCGGAACCTGGTTTATCCTTACCGAAATTATTTCGAGCTCGTCCGGGTGGGCAGCAGGCTTGTTTACCCATTTATTTTTGTGTGGATGATATTTGATGATCTCATTGGCCAGGCTGATGGCCGTGCCGCTCGGAGCATCTTTTTTGCCGGCATGATGGATCTCTTCGATCAGGATGCCGTATCCTTCCTGTTTTCCCATCAATCCGGCCAGCTTGCTGTTGATCTCAAACATAATGTTCATGCCCAGGCTGAAATTGCTGGCATAAAATAAAGCATGGCCATTGTTGAGGCAAACATCTTTTATACGATCAAATCCTTTGTGCCATCCGGTGGTGCCCGAAACCACTGCAAGACCGGCATCAAAGCAACGCAAAATATTCTTTTCGGCAGTTCCGGGAGTACTGAATTCTATGGCAATGCCGGCTTCTTTAATTCCTTTATGCTGCTTATGCCATTCATCTTCATTGTCGATAATGGCGGCGACCACGTGCCCCCTCAGAAGGGCCAGTTCCTCAACAGCCTTTCCCATACGTCCGTAACCGATTAATACAATGTTCACGATAAGAAGTTTAAAATTTCAATGTTAGTTTAATGCCCGACACTGCACGGCGGTCATCGTGCCTGATGTGCATTACCGGGTCGATGCCGATGGTCAGGTCTTCGCTCACGTCATAGTCGAAAAAATGTGCATCAACACTGGCATCAATGATGTTGAGGATATACCACAAGCCACCGATAATATAGCTGAGCTCCATGTTTCTTCTGTAAAAATTTTTCCCGTCGAGCAATTGCTGTTCGTCATATTTCCCCACATAATCATTGTCAATACCGGTCGAATCGCTTGAAGCTACGTAATTATAGGCTTCTTTAAACTTTTTGTATTCGGCCGAATTGCTGATAATAAAATACGTGATCACCCCAAAGCCGGCATACACAATAGGTATTTTCCAGTACTTTTTATTGTAGGCCTGCCCCAGTCCCGGCAATACGGCAGAATAGACCGATGCTTTTGTAGGGGAGTGGGGTTTAATCTCTGTTTCATCGGTTTGCGGTTTTACCTGTGTGAAAGCAGCCTGCGGTATGAACAGAAAACACATGGTGGCAATAAGCAAGAGGGGTATCTTCCGGAAAATAAATTGCCGGGCGAAATCATTTTGTTTGGGGAATATTTTTTGTTCAGGCATTTCAGATCAATGGGCCATTAGTCGATCAGTCCGAGGATGCGACTAAAATCCTGGTCAGATTCAAAAGAGATAACGATCTGTCCTTTACCATTATTATTCCTTCGTATGCTGACACCCGTATTCAGTTTGCTTTTTAACTGTTGTGCTGAGTCGATAAAGTGTTCTGGCAATTCAGCAGCTTCAGTTTTCGGTTTCTCTGTGCCGGAATTAATTTTTCGCACCAGTTCTTCCACCTGCCTGACTGAAAGGTCCTGGCTGATGATTTTTCGGAGGATGCTGAGTTGTTTTTCTGGATCGACAATGTTGATGATCGCCCTGGCATGCCCCATGCTGATCTCCTGGTCGCGCAGTGCGAGCTGAACTTCGGCTGGTAATTTTAGCAGCCTGAGATAATTGGTGATGGTTGAGCGGTTTTTGCTTATCCTGTCGCTTAATTTTTCGTGTGTGAGTTTGCATTCTTCGATAAGACGCTGATAGCTGATCGCAATTTCAATGGCATTCAGGTCTTTGCGGTGAATATTCTCGATCAGGGCCATCTCCAGCATTTGTTCATCATTGGCTACCCGTATGTAGCAGGGCACCTCGCTGAGCTCTGCCAGGATAGCGGCCCGCAGACGGCGTTCGCCCGAGATCAGCTGGTATTTTTCGAAGCCCAGTTTTCTCACGGTAATGGGTTGGATCATGCCCTGTGTTTTAAGCGACCCTGCCAGTTCCTGCAGCAGGTCGGAATCGAAACTGCTCCGCGGTTGAAAAGGGTTGGCTTCGATCTTGTTTACATCAATATTTGCAATGGCTCCAACAACATAATTGCCGGATATATCTTTTGATGTAATATCTGTTTCGGGGCTTTGCAGGATGGCATCAAGGCCTCTTCCCAGTGCTTTCTTCTTAGTCTTCATCTGCGATATCGATATATTTGTCAGCTTCATTGATCGAGGTCATGCCGAACTTTTGCAGCATCTCTCTGGCCAGGTTCAGGTAATTTACAGCTCCCACGCTGTTGGCATCGTGCATGATAATGGTTTCGCCGAAGCTCGGGGCTTCGCCCAGTTTGGTATTCCGGTTGATGATGGTTTCGAAAACCATTTGTTGAAAATGTGTTTTTACTTCCTCAACCACTTGCCTCGACAGGCGAAGGCGCGAATCGAACATGGTTAACAGTATGCCTTCAATGTCAAGTTTTTCATTTAAGCGGGTCTGGACAATCTTAATGGTATTCAGCAATTTGCCAAGGCCTTCGAGGGCAAAGTATTCGCATTGCACAGGGATGATCACGGAGTCGGCAGCAGTAAGTGCATTCACAGTGATAAGGCCAAGCGAAGGCGAACAGTCGATGATAATAAAATCATAATCGTCTCTCACCTGGTTTATAACTTTCCGCATCATCTTTTCCCTGTTTGGCAGGTTGATCATTTCAATTTCGGCCCCGACAAGATCGATATGCGCGGGCAGAAGCGAAAGAAAAGGCGTATTCGTTTCCATGATCACTTTGCCTGGTTCCAGGTCGTCCATCATGCACTCGTAAATGCTCGATTGTATCTTTTTGGGGTCATAACCGAGGCCTGAAGTAGCATTGGCCTGAGGGTCGCCGTCAACCACAAGTGTTTTGTGCTCAAGCACCGACAGGCTGGCTCCTAAATTTATGGCAGTCGTGGTTTTGCCAACCCCTCCTTTTTGATTCGCTATTGCGATTACTTTTCCCATGTTTACTGAAGATGATGGTTTGTTTAAAGAAAACAAAAGTACGAAGATTAAACTTTATTTTTTGCCCGGCCGCCAATTAAGTTATCAACGCATGTTAATTTATGCCTATAAAAAAAGCTGCCTCAAAAGACAGCTTTCGGGAGTATTTTCTATGGATTATATATCTTCTTGGCTGGTGTCGTCAGGATCTTCGAGGTCTTCAAATTCAACTGTTTTTAAAGTTTCAGAAGTGCTGCTTTCTTCTGTTTCTTCAACCTCAGGTTCAGGAGCCATTTTGCCTGTCTGGATAAATTCTATAACCTCTTCAAGCCCCTTGCTGAATTTTTCAAAGTCTTCCTTATAGAGAAAGAGCTTGTGCTTTTCGTAATAGAATTTGCCCTGGTCATTGTTAAACCGCCTCTTGCTTTCGGTTATTGTCAGGTAATACTCCCCTGACCTTGTCGACTTCACATCAAAAAAATAAGTTCTCTTACCTGCCCGGATCACTCTCGAATAGATCTCCTCCCTGGTCACTTCTTTCTTTTCTTGCTCTTCCATGTTTTAATTTTTGATTTATATTTCCTTCTTAACACGCAAAAATAAAAATATTTATTTACCGGCACGATAAATTTTCTTTAGTTTACCATCATGCTGCTTGTTTTTCTGAACGACTGGTTTTAGCATAAGACAGTAATCATTACGGAATGGTTGCATCTTTTTTTTATGTTTAATGCTGCAGAAATGTTGCAGGATATGAAAAATATCCGGTAATTAATTCATTATGATGCTTTTAGTGCTAAAATCCAGGATTTTGATATTTTGCGCCATGCATACGGCTAAATTGGAAATGATTACATTTGCCGGGCGGAAATGTCTCATGGCTGAACGGATCAAACCGATGATAGCAAAAAAGAAGTTGATCGTTATTGTAAACCCTGTATCAGGGGTCAGGCACCACCGCCTGTCGCGGCTCCGGGCCAACATATTCAGCATGCTGGACCTCAACGTATTTATCCCCGAAATAGTGATTACCAATAAGGCCGGCCATGCCCGCGAGATAACCGCCGAAGGCTTACGTGCGGGAGTGAAGTATTTTCTGGCTGCCGGGGGCGATGGAACAGTAAATGAGGTGGCATCGGTACTCAGCGGAACAGATGCCGTGATGGGCATCCTTCCCTCGGGATCAGGCAACGGCCTTGCCCATCATCTGGGAATTCCGGTATCGATGGATGAGGCACTTAAGCTTTTTAACAGGCAACATATTTCAAGGATTGACACCTGCCAGGTGAACAACAGATTTTTTGTCAGCATCGCCGGGATTGGTTTTGATGCCCGCGTGGCGCGGCAGTTTGCACAAAACCGCCGAAGGGGTTTTATTACATATGCTCAACTTGTATTCAGAGAGTATTTCAACTATCGGCCGAAAAAATATTTATTGTTCTTCGATGGCCGGGAGATCCGTACCCGGGCGTTTTTTATCAGCTTTGCCAACTCCGGTCAGTTCGGCTACAATACCATGATCGCACCCGAAGCTTCCATTACCGATGGGCTCATCGATGTGTGCATCGTACAAAAACCTCCGCTGAGTGCTTTCCCGGGCATTTTCAGGCTGGTACTGAAGCACAGGATCAACCGCTCAAGGTACCTTACTACATATCAGGCTGCCCGGATTTATGTTAAGCGTAATAAGGGAAAAACAGTAAATATTGATGGTGAGGCAGTTAGGATGGGAAAAGAGTTGAATATACAGCTAATCCCCGCCAACTTAAATGTTGTTGTTCCATAAAATATATACTTATGTCAGCAAAAAAGCGCCCATCGGGCATCATTTATTCTACGAATCCTGATTTCAATTATAATTTCGGCGAAGGCAGCGAACAGCAAACGCTTCCACCTTCCGAACAGGATCTCAGGGTGCATGTGCAAAGCCTGAAAGGCAATAAGAAACTTACGCTGATCCGTGGCTTTGTCGGTTCCGAAGATGATATGAAAGCCCTTGGCAGGAAATTAAAATCGGCCTGTGGTGTTGGCGGAAGTGTTAAAGATGGCGAAATCTTCATACAGGGTGATAAGCGCGAACAGATCATGTTGCTGTTGCAGGAATACGGTTACAAGGCAAAACGCTCTGGTGGCTAAGGTGATGCCCGGCAGGCTGTTAGTTCATGCCCGGGTCGGTCGGGAAATTCGACCAGTAGCTATATTCACGATCAAGTTTCTGTAAAGCAAATTCCCAAAGGTCATCAGGCGATTTGTTCATCAGGGTTTCTACCGGCAGACCTGCTACCAGCCAGGAATTCCTTTTCAGTTCATCTTCAAGCTGATTGCTGCCCCACCCGGAGTATCCAACGCAGAACCTGATCTGGTTATGATCGATCTGTTTTAACATCATCAGCTCCCTTACCGATTCGATGTCGCCACCCCAGTATAAACCATCCATGATCTTCTGGCTGTTGTCGATCTTGTCGCCAAGTGTATGAATGAAAAATAAGCTGGAGTTACTGACCGGACCGCCCAGGAAAAGGCTACCGCTGAATTCAGGGAAATCCGGAACGATCTCATTAAACTTGTTGTCGATAGGTTTGTTAAGGATGATCCCAAAGGAGCCTTCTTCGTTGTGCTCGGCCAAAAGGACCACCGAACGTTTAAAATAGTTATCCGAAAGCAATGGTTCTGAAATAAGGATCTTACCTTTCGACGGCCTCATATCATTGGTCTTGATCTTTATTATCTTATTAAAATCAATCATGCTTTCTATAATTACAAATGTTTTACCTTTGATATTTATTTTACAAAAATAATACCATTACGTCCGTATGAAAAGTCAAAAGCAGAATTTATATGAACATTTTCGACGTACGCAGCCCGAATTTACCTATAAAAAGTTTTCTTGTGATCTCATAGATAACAAGTTGCTTGTAAAATACTATTTTAATATTGGTGAAAAATATTTTTTTTCACCCGAGCATTTTCTTCCCCTTCCACCCGGATTTGACGAAAAAAAACTGAAGAATTCCCTTTTCAGGAATATTATTTTTAATTTGGGAATGGTTGAGGCCATCAGTTACTGGAAATCGGCCTGCCCGCCCAGGATGCTTATTCATGCCGGCACACTTCATGAGGAACAGCTTGGATTCTGGAAAAAACTGTTCCTTCACGGTCTGGGTGAGTTTTTTTATGTGAACGGAATTGAGCCGGGAGATGAGCCAATTCACTTTGTGCAAAATAATGGCATCGCATTTCAAAGGTCTTCGCTGCCAAACGATCGGTCAGCCGGGGTCCTGGTGCCTGTGGGCGGTGGCAAGGATTCGGTGGTGACACTGGAAGTACTTTCCCGGCAGCACAAATGCACCCCCTACATCATGAATCCGCGCGAAGCGAGCATGCGTTCTGCAAAATTCGCAGGATATTCTGAAAGCGATGTGTTATCTTCAGAAAGGAGCATCGATCCGGCCCTTCTTGATATGAACGATCAGGGATTCCTGAACGGTCATACACCTTTTTCAGCCTTGCTGGCTTTTACGGCAGTGCTCATGGCTTTTCTTCACGGCCATGCCGAAATAGCGCTTTCAAATGAGTCAAGTGCCAATGAGCCAAGTATCCCGGGTACAAAGATCAACCATCAGTATTCCAAATCGCTGGAGTTTGAAAATGATTTTCGTGAATACCTTGCAAAATATATTACAGGAGATATCAATTACTATAGCTTCCTGCGCCCCCTCAATGAGTTGCAGATCGCAGGATTGTTTTCAATGTTTCCTGCCCATCATGAAAGTTTCAGAAGTTGTAATGTTGGAAGCAAGACCAATTCATGGTGCGGAAATTGTCCCAAATGCCTTTTTACTTTCATTGTCCTGAGTCCCTTTATATCCCATAAAAAACTTGTTTCCCTATTTGGGAAAGACCTGCTGAACGATGGCAGCCTGATCCCGCTTTTGGATAAACTGACCGGAAATGCAGCGGAAAAACCTTTTGATTGTG
The DNA here is from genome assembly GCA_032250805.1 of Bacteroidales bacterium. Lineage (GTDB taxonomy): Bacteria > Bacteroidota > Bacteroidia > Bacteroidales > B18-G4 > B18-G4. The sequence goes on along the minus strand of JAVVEM010000001.1, from coordinate 163,263 downwards.
TGGGAACTATTGATGAGGTAAACCTAGCCATGCGTTTTCTTGTTTCGGTTTATGGTAATGCAGACAAGTTGCCAGTTCTGCTCAAATACTACCGCTCACAGAATATGCAGCTTAAGACCGGATTGAGCCAGGAATTTTCTGCAGCTTTGGCCCGGTTTGATGAACACAATATCCCTTCCCAAAAAGATGTTAACCTATTGAAAAGCTTATTGAATGATATCAGTTATTAAGCATTTGCTGGAGGGAAAAAATATCCTGATCCTGGGATATGGCCGCGAAGGCCAGTCTTCATTCAGGTTCCTCAACAGGCTGTTTCCTGAATTAAGCCCTGGCATCGCCGACAGTGACGAAAAGCTTTTGGAAAAACATCCTGAGCTGTCGGGCAGGCAGGCCATCCATATTGGCACAGACTACCTCAGCTATTGCAAAAATTATGACATGGTGATCAAAACCCCCGGGATTCCTTATGAACGGGTGCTGGAGCATTGTACGGCCGACAGGATCACTTCACAAACCGATCTGTTTTTGAGGGCTTTCTCCGAAAAAGTGATCGGCGTTACCGGTACAAAAGGAAAAAGCACAACGGCTACCCTGATCTATCATATTCTTAAAACTTCCGGACGCAAAGTTTTGCTTTCAGGCAATATTGGGGTTCCTCCACTCGACACGGCCGAAATGCTTGAAGAGGATTCGCTGGTGGTTTTTGAAATGTCGTCGCATCAGCTCGAACATATCCGGATAGCGCCGCATATTGCCGTCATACTCAATATATTTCCCGAGCATCTTGATCATTACAGGGATTTTACCGCATATAAGATGGCAAAATTCAATATTCACCATATGCAGCGTGAGGGCAACTTGTTGGTTTACAATGCTGATGATTCCTTTATTGCCGGGCTGATTGCCGAAAGTGAAAAGGCGATCACTTTGCGTTCGTTTTCAAATGATGAACTGAAAAACGCCGATGCCTTTATCCGCGATGGTGAGATCATCGTCGGCACAGCCATGGGTGAAGGCTTTAAAGTCTTGCCCGGAAATGCTGCCGATCTGCCCGGGAATCATAACCGGATGAACCTTATGGCAGCCCTGCTGGCATGCCTCGGCGCCGGAGCAGATGCCGAAGACATTAAACAAGGACTGGCCTCATACCGCCGCCCCGAACATCGCCTTGAGTACGCAGGGACATACAGAGGAATAAGGTTTTACGACGATTCCATAGCCACTATTCCCGAAGCCTGCATTTCGGCTTTGCATACACTTGACAGGGTCGACCTGTTGATCCTTGGGGGCTACGACCGTAAACTGGATTATCATATTTTATACAGGAAGTTGCTGTCGGATATTATTCCGGTAATTGTTTTTATGGGTGATGCAGGAAAACGCATGTATTCGGAACTTCAGGGAAGCCTTTCGGGCAAGTCGAAATGTTTTCTTGCAGAGGGAATGGAGGATACCTTCCGGATTATCAGGAAAGAACTAAAAGACGGGGATGTATGTTTGCTTTCGCCCGCAGCAGCAAGTTATGGCATGTTTAAAAATTTTGAGGAACGGGGCGCAATATTTAAAAAAATGGCAGCCGCTCTCCAGCAACCGCCATTGTAAAATATCGCTGTCGGAAAATTATTTTTTTTCGCTTTCTTTTTCTTTCTTCTCTTCTTTCTCCGTTTTCGCAGGTTGTGTATCATCTGCCTTGCTCTCTTTCTTTACTTTTTTCGGTTCCTCCTTTTTGGCAGCGGGTGCCTTGGGCTTTTTTTCATCCCCGGATGTCACAGATGTCTTTTCTTTTTTTGATTCAACGGCAGCTTCCTTTACTTCAGCCTTTACAGCCTCTTTTGCAGGGGCATCAACTTTCTTTTCTTCTGCTTTCCTGGCTTTCGGGGCAGGTTTTTTTACTTTTTTGTCTTCAGAAACAATTTTTGGCAATGTTTTTTTCTTTGCAGGCCTGTCAGATACTACGGGGAGGGATCTCTTTTTTTTCTTTGGCCGTCTGACGCCATAACTGCCAATCGTTATTTTACCTCTTTTTGTTTTTTTGTCTCCTTTTCCCATATCTCAAGAGTTTAATTTTAAAAAAATAATTTTTGTAAATATATAAAATTATGGGGAATAATTGTCATCACTTCTGCATGTGTTTTCTTAAAAATTCTTTCTCATGGATTTCAGGATGCCTGATCACGCGCCTCACCCAGGATAGCCTTGTATCGGTTTTTTCTGTGGCACTCAGCCGCCAATCGATGTTCGAAGCGCGGAGCTTCTCAGTGAGGTGATGCAGGATGATGGCTGCAGAGACTGAAATATTAAAACTTTCAGTAAACCCGTACATGGGTATTTTAACATGTTCATCAGCATGTGAAATGGCTTTCCCTGATAATCCCTCCAGCTCAGTGCCGAACACCAGTGCCAGCTTGCCATCAAAATTTAATTCGTCAAGTTTGGTATCTGCCTTATGTGGTGTTGTTGCAACAATGCGATACCCTTGCTCCCGCAATGATTCATAGCATGACAAGGTATTGTGTTCCTGTTGGTTATATTTTTTAAGTCGAAGCCATTTCGATGCGCCGAGCGCTACATCGGGGTTGATCGAATAGGAATTCCGGTTTTCGATGATATGTACGTCCTGAATGCCGAAGCAGTCGCATGTTCTGATTACCGCACTGGCATTTTGCGACTGGTAAATGTCTTCAAGGACAACGGTAATGTGCCTGGTCCGGTTTTCGATAATATTGTTGAACAGCTGCAACTTATTTTCACTGATGAACTGCTCCAGATAAGCGAGCAACTGAGCTTTCTCCTGCTGGTCAAGACGATCTGTTTCCATATCCCGGCCTGATTTGTAATTTGCGGGGTAAAGTTATGATAAACAGAATAATTTTGCCGGCACAATGAAAATTTCATCATCTTATTATTAAGATATGAAGAAAAAGACTACTTTTGCACCACCAAAAATTAAACACTTATGGCGAAAAAGAAAACCGCAAGCGACGACAGGATGGTTGCTGTTGAAGAAGCGCTCGGAAAAACCGAACAATTCATCGAAAGGCATCAGAATTTCCTGATGTATGGTATCCTGGGAGTGATCATTCTTGTTCTTGGATATTTCGGTTACCAGAGGTTTTATATCACACCTATGGAAAAAGATGCTCAGGAAGAGATCTTTATGGCACAGAAATACTTTGAGATGGACTCGCTTAACCGTGCACTGTATGGCGATGGCAATGCTCTTGGTTTTGTTGATATCGTTGATGATTACGGAAGAACAAACACCGGAAACCTGGCAAAATATTATGCCGGTATCTGCTACCTGCGGATGGGTGATTTTGAAGAAGCGATCAACTACCTCAAGAAACATGATCCTTCCGACAAGATCATTGGTCCCATGGCGCTTGGTGCCATTGGTGATGCCTACCTCGAACTGAATGAGCCCGACAAAGCTGTTGATTATTATATGGATGCAGCCAACGAGAATACAAATGATTTTACAACGCCCATGTTTTTATACAAAGCCGGGATGGCATACGAGCTGCTTGATGATTATAAAAATGCCTTTAAAGCGTATGACAGGATTTACAGGGAATTTTACCGGAGCTCTGAAGGACGGACAATCGAAAGAAATATTGCCAAGGTAAAACGCCTGATGGAGAAAGAATAACTAAAGATATTCAACAATATAATAAATGCCCGGTTATAACGACCGGGTTTTTTTTTACTTTAGATGCTGATTAACCTGATTGTTGTGAAAGATATCCGCATTGTATTCATGGGAACCCCTGAGTTTGCCGTCGCATCGCTCGAAGCCCTGCTGCGTGATCATTACGATGTATGTGCGGTTGTTACCGCTCCCGACAGGCCTGCAGGCCGGGGACAAAAGCTGCGCCCGCCGGCAGTTAAGCAATATGCCTGTAAAAAAAATATTCCCGTTCTGCAACCGGAGAACTTAAAAGACAAAGAATTTATAGCCCGGCTTCGCAAGTTGCAGGCCACATTATTTATTGTCGTCGCTTTCAGGATGTTGCCTGAAACTGTATGGGGAATGCCTCCCCTGGGCACTTTTAACCTGCATGCATCTTTATTGCCCCAATACCGGGGTGCAGCACCCATTAACCGGACAATAATGAACGGTGAGCAGCGTGGCGGGCTTACAACTTTCTTCCTTCGCCATGCAATCGACACCGGGAATATAATTTTCAGGGAAGAAACCAGCATCGCTCCTGACGAAACGGCTGGTGAATACCACGACAGATTAATGCATCTGGGGGCAGCCCTCGTAATACGAACCGTTGAAGCCATCAGGGCAGGGGAGGCCCCCGGCAGGGATCAGTCCGAATTTCTGAGGCCTGGTGAAATACTCAAGACTGCTCCGAAGATATCAAAGGAAGATTGCCGGATCGACTGGTCAAACGATTCCACGACCATCTATAACCAGATCAGAGGCTTAAGCCCCTCTCCAGCTGCTTTTGCCGAACTCACACTGCCTTCAGGGAACTCCCTCTACCTCAAAATATTTCGTTCCGAAATACATTCCTGTAGTCCCACACATCCCCCGGGGGCGATCATCACCGATCATAAAAATTTTTTCATGATCTCTTGTCGCGATGCTTGCATTTCATTGCTCGAAGTACAACAGCCAGGCAAAAAAAAGATGAAAATTCACGATTTTCTTTTGGGGTTGAAAAACAGTATGTTAAGCTAATGCCCGGAAACCTACAAAACTTCGTTATAAGACTAGGGAAATAAGCATTATAGAGGGGGAGTTATTAACAAAACCGGGCATTTATTAACATTTTTGAAGGATTTGTCGTTTTTTACTTGACATTATTCCCAAAACCCTTATATTTGTAGGGTTTTCAACTATTTATTAATTTAAAATTGTATTAACATGAATAAAGCAGAATTAATTGACGCAATGGCAGCCGAAGCTGGTTTAACCAAAGCTGATGCCAAAAGAGCTCTTGAATCATTTATTGGCGCAACAACAAATGCACTGAAAAAAGGTGATCGCGTTGCCCTCGTAGGCTTTGGAACCTTTGGCGTTTCAAAACGTGCCGCAAGAAAAGGCCGTAACCCGCAAACCGGAAACGAAATCAAGATTGCTGCTAAAAAAGTAGTCAAATTCAAACCAGGTAACGAACTGTCAAACACAGTAAAGTAGTCACCTGAAAAAATCCTGAAGGGGCTGCCGAAACGGCAGCCCCTTTTTTTTTGTGCATATTCCGGTACTATGCCGGGTGGTTATATATAAAACGGTAGGGTAAATGTGCATCTTCTCCGGCATAATCAATACCGATACGGGGACCTGTGCTGATGCGCTCTTCGGGGGGGCAGATATTCCTGTCTTCTATCCATATCCGCGATCCGCTCAATGGCTGGCCGGTATCCGTAAAGTGAATGCCCAGGGCTTTTGTAAGTTTTCCCGGGCCATCGCAAAGCCCCTTTATTTGCCTGCTGTTTCGCCTCTCCTGCATATACCCGACTCCTTCCAAAGGGTGTATTGCCCTTACCAGAACGGCATGCGGAATACCTTCAGGAGCGGTAACGATATTAAACAGTGAATGGATGCCATAGATAAGGTACACATAGGCGTAGCCTCCTTTACGATACATGGGTTCCGTTCGGGCTGTGCGGCGGTTTCCGTATGCATGCGATGCTTTGTCGCTGATCCCTGCATATGCTTCTGTTTCGGTAATGATCCCGGAAGTAATGACACCGCCGGTATGGCTTACCAGCACCTTGCCAAGGAATGCCCTGGCCAGCCGGGTTACATCTTCATCCTGGTAAAACGACCGTGTAAGCTTCATTATCGTGGCATGACCTTGAGCCCTGCGCCCGTACGTGCAAATCCTGAACTATCATTATCGAAATCGGATTTGGCATAGTCGAGCAGGGGTATGCTTACACCTGCACTGATGCTCACATACACCTCGCCTTCCTGACAACTGAGCAGGGCCGGCGACAATACGAACAATGCAGCCAGGAAGATGTTTGTTATACCTTTTGCTTTCATAAAGAAATGCTTTGTTTGTAAAAATATGTATTTTTAAAACATTCTGAACTGTTTTCGCCACGAATATAACTGTTGATCATTAACATCAACTTTTTCGTTGTCGACCAGCCACATCAGCACATTGATCACCTTATCTTCGGGAAACTCCTTGCAAACGAACAACAATTCGTTAAGGCCCTGAGGCCTTTTTTTTAGTGAAGGCTTGATGTTCTCAAGGATCTTATTGAATTCCAATTCACTCACATTGATCTTGTTCCTGTCGAGGCAAACATCGCAAATGCCGCATCTTTGCACCCCTTCTTCACCGAAATACTTTAAAAGCAACTGGCTGCGGCAATGATTTGTAGCCTGAATATAGTCAAGTACGGACTGCATCCTTTTCAAGGCTGTCTTTTTTCGTTGTCCATAATGCTCTTTGGAGAAATTCAGTGATTTGCTGTCGATACGATCCTGTATGATCAGGATCTGTGGTTTGCTGGTCCGTGGAACATAAGTGAGCAAATTGATTTTCTGCAGTTTTTTCAACAGGGCCACGATCTTGTCTTCTGTGGTGTTGGCCCGTCGTGCCAGTTCTTTTTCGTTGATCCTGACAAATTCACTGAAAATACCGCCATATGACCGCAGCAAAAGTTTTATGAACCCATCGTATCCGGGATTCTCAACCTGGAAAGTGTAAAGATCGGTATGGGCAATATTGAACATGATCTTTGATGGATTTTCGAGTGCATTGCCCAGCAGCAGCATTCCTTCCTTTTCAAGAATCCGGAGGGCACTGAAAACTGTTGCCGAATTCATCCTGTAACGGGTAGCAAAATCCTGCAGGTCGAAGTCGAACTGCTGTTCCTTACCTCCTCCCACCGGGATCTGTAAATAGTTCCCCAGGGCAGTATAAACCGACCGTATCACTTCCGGTTCGGGGAATGACACCGACAGGTTTTGCTTTGCATTGCGGATGTCGGCTTCTTCGTAAAGCAATACCGCATAAGCACGCTTGCCATCCCTGCCGGCCCTGCCGGCTTCCTGAAAATAAGCTTCCAGGCTGTCGGGCAGATCAAAGTGCACCACAAAGCGCACTCCGGGCTTATCAATGCCCATACCAAAAGCATTTGTGGCAACGATCACCTGCTTTTTGTCCTTCATCCATTCATCCTGTCTGAACTCTCTTATCCGCGACTCAAGCCCTGCATGGTAATAGGTTGATGAAATCCCCTCTTTGGTAAGAAACTCAGAAACCTCCCTGCATTTGCGTCTGTTCCTGACGTAAACAACCCCCGTGCCCTTCACATTATTGATGATCCTGAGCAGCCGCCCCCCCTTGTCTTCTTCGTGAAATACGACATACGAAAGGTTTTTCCTTTCAAAGCTTTTTTGGATGAGATGTTTTTTCCTGAATTTGAGTTTTTCCTGAATATCGTCAACTACTGCCGGGGTGGCAGTAGCTGTAAGGGCCAGGATAGGTGCATTGCCGGTCAGTGGCCTGATTTCGGCAATATTCAGGTAGGGAGGCCTGAAATCATACCCCCACTGTGAAATACAGTGAGCCTCGTCGACTGCGACAAGGTTAATATTCATTTTCATTAGATTTTCCCTGAAGGCTTTCGATTCAAGCCGCTCGGGGGAAACATAGAGGAACTTAAGGTCGCCAAAAACGCTGTTGTTGATGGCCAGGTCGATCTCGCGCGGGTGCATACCCGAATGTACGGCCGCTGCCTTTATATCCCGTTCTTTCAGGTTTTCAACCTGATCTTTCATCAAGGCGATCAGCGGAGAGATCACCAGGCATATGCCTTCGCGGGCCAGTGCCGGCACCTGGTAGCAAATTGACTTGCCGCCTCCGGTCGGCAGCAGGGCAAGCGTATCCTTGCCATCCAGCACCGAAAGGATGATCTCTTCCTGCTTTTCACGAAAGCTGGAATAACCCCAGTATTTTACGAGTATGTTCCGTATTTCCACTGTATTGAAAATGATTTCACTACGAAATTAAGGAAAATAGAGAAATTTGCCTAAAATAACTGCTGTAGCGCATTTTATATTGTTCCGCTCATCTGTCGTTCTCAAAGGTTAAGGCGAATGTTAATAAATACTGACATGCAGAATTCGATTATATTCCTAACTTTGCAGTGACTCAAACAACAATATCTTATCGTTCATATCATATGCTGAGCAGAAGGCACTTAAGGATCAAAGTATTACAGGCAGTTTACGCCTTTGTTCAATCCGGATCGACCGACCTTGCAAAAGGTGAGAAACAGCTTCTGTCCAGTATCGAAAAAATCAGCGAACTGATTATTTACCAGCTTTCTTTTCTTATCGAGATGAGGGATTTTGCTCATAACCGCATCGAAGAAAGCAAGAAAAAATTCTTCCCTTCAGATGAAGACCTGAACCCCAATATGCGTTTTGTGGAAAACAAAGTATTGATGAAGATCGAAGAAAACCGTGACTATAAAAGGAATCGTGATCGCCTGAGGATCAACTGGGGCGAAGAACGGGAGATGATCAGAAAAGGATATATAATGCTCAGGGAAAGCAAATTCTTTGAAAAATATATGCACAAAGGCGAGAATGGCTTTGAAGAAGACCGCGACCTGCTGATCAAACTGGTAAAAAAGGTATTGGCCGACTTTGAACTCCTGGAATACTTTTATGAAAGCAAATCTGTTTTCTGGGCCTTTGATTCCTATTTTACAGGCAACCAGATGTTGATCAAATATCTGAAATCGATCGATGCCGGTGACGATGAATTAAGGAAAATTCCCCCTGTTATCAAAAATAATGAAGGGGATGAAGACAGGGCCTTCATGATCAGGCTCTTTCATAAAACAATTTTAAGCAGCGAAAAGTTCGGGAGCCTTATAGAGGAAAAGGCACGCAACTGGGAACTCGACCGCATTGCGCTTATGGATACTATTCTGATAAAGATGGCCCTGGCCGAATTGCTTGAGTTTCCTTCCATCCCGGTTAAAGTAACCCTGAACGAGTACATTGATATCTCAAAATATTACAGCTCGGCCAAGAGCAAGGTGTTTATCAACGGCATTCTTGACAAACTGATCGTCGACCTGAAAGAACAGGATATGATCAAAAAAACAGGGCGGGGCTTATTGGAATACTAAAACCCTATAATGATGAAAACATTCAAACGCGTATCTGCTTTAATCCTGATCGCCTGTATGTTCATGCCGGCTTTTGTTCTGGCCTGGCCGGGCGAAGTAGTCAGGTCGTTCGCCATTCCCGGCAGTTTTCCCACTGGCCTTGCCTTTGATGGCATCCATATCTGGCTTGCCGACAGAAAAGCACAAAGCATTTTTGCCATCGATCACAAGAGCGGAAAAGTTGTTGCTGAAATCCCTTCACCGGCCTGGTGGCCTACCGGCCTGGCATGGGACGGGGAGGCACTCTGGTGTGCTGATGTGAAAGGCGGACTTCCACTGTCAGAAAACTACAGCGGACTCATTTATCGTATATCGCCTGTGAATGGTGATGTGCTGAAAGTGATCAATGCCCCCACCAAACGCCCGCGCGACCTTGCCTGGGATGGCAAATACCTCTGGTGCGTGGATGATAAATCAAATGAAATTATCCAGTTCAGTCCCGATGACGGAACAACCATAAAAACATTGCGTTCTCCGGCCAATGACTCCCGTGGGCTGGCTTTCGACGGGCAATACCTGTGGGTGTCTGACCGCATGATGGACGAAATCTATATGGTGGACCCGGAAAACGGACAGGTTCTGATCATTACTGATGCTCCGGGTGCCTTCACTTGTGGCCTGGCCCGGGATGGCGAATACATTTGGGCAGTAGACTCGCAGGAAGATAAACTCTATTGCCTCAAGGCAAAGGATGAAGATCTGTTTGTACTGAAAAATGAACGCTATGCCGAAGTTAATTATACCCATATGCTGACCAATTTCGGCCCGGGGACGATGCTCACCGGCGATATACACCTGGCCATACCTGTCGACCGCGACAGCCAGAAGATCGAGCATATCCAACTTACCCCCGGCTATGATAAAGTAACCGATAAAAGCGGACAGCAAACAGCTCACTATTCATATAAAAATGTAAGGTCAGGCGAGAAAGTGCAGGCCGAAATGATTACACGTGCCAGGATTTCCGAGATCAGATATTTTATCTATCCCGACAAAGTAGGAGGGCTTGACGAGATGCCGGATGATATTCCTGAAGTGTATTACGAAAACAATGAAAAATACCAGATGGATCATGCCGTAATAAAGGCAGCGCTCGAAAAGGCTGTCGGCGATGAGAAAAATCCTTACTGGATTGCCCGGAAGATCTATAACTATCTGATGGATGAGATGTATTACGAGATGACGGGCGGGTGGAATACCGCCCCGACAGTGCTCGAACGCGGCAATGGTTCCTGCTCGGAATACAGCTTTGTGTACATCTCAATGTGTCGTGCCGCCGGCCTTCCTGCGCGCTATGTTGGATCTGTTGTGGTCAGGGGCGATGACGATAGCATGGATGATGTGTTTCATCGCTGGGTAGAGATCTATCTGCCCAACTACGGCTGGATACCTGTCGACCCGAGTGGTGGCGATCAGGAGCTGCCACGCAATCAGGCCAATTATTTTGGCCATCTTTCCAACCGCTTTCTGATCACTACCGAAAGTGCCGGAGGATCTGAAACTATGGGCTGGACCTATAATTCGAATGATTTTTATACTGCCGAACCAAAAACTTTCGTGGTATCTGATCATTTTGGTGACTGGAAACCACTCGGGCAATAAAAATTGTTCAGGAATAAACAAAATTTTCATACAATTGTATTATATAAGGAGGATGGCAACCATCCCGCGAAGCGAATAAAGTTTAAAAATTTCAAAAAATGGTATTTGATCTGGACATGATTAAAAAGGTGTATGACTCGATGGCAGCACGTGTCGACGCAGCAAGAAAAGTCGTTGGCAGGCCACTCAGCCTGACCGAAAAAATATTGTATTCACACCTAAGCGGGGGGAATGCCGCAAAGGCCTACAGCAGGGGGGAGTCGTATGTTGACTTTACGCCCGACAGGGTGGCCATGCAGGATGCAACCGCGCAAATGGCACTGATGCAGTTTATGATGGCAGGCAGGGACAAGGTGGCCGTACCTTCAACCGTTCACTGCGATCATCTGATACAGGCAAAACTGGGTGCCGAGGCTGATCTGAAAACAGCCAACAACGCCAACAAAGAAGTTTTTGATTTCCTTGCTTCCGTTTCCAATAAGTATGGATTGGGATTCTGGAAGCCCGGTGCAGGGATCATTCACCAGGTGGTGCTTGAGAACTATGCATTTCCGGGTGGTATGATGATTGGCACGGATTCGCATACAGTGAATGCCGGAGGATTGGGAATGGTTGCGATTGGTGTTGGCGGTGCCGATGCCGTTGATGTGATGTCGGGTATGCCCTGGGAACTTAAATTTCCCAAACTTATCGGGGTAAAACTGACCGGTAAGCTCAGCGGTTGGACATCGGCCAAGGATGTAATCCTTAAGGTGGCGGGTATCCTTACCGTAAAAGGTGGAACGGGAGCTATTCTTGAATATTTTGGTGAAGGAGCCGAGAGCATCTCCTGTACAGGTAAAGGAACGATCTGTAATATGGGTGCCGAGATCGGAGCAACAACCTCTATCTTCGGATATGATCCTAAAATGCGTGAATATCTCGCCGGAACCGGCAGGGAAGAAGTTGCCGCGGAGGCAGATAAAATGATTCCATACCTTACTGCCGACGCTGACGTATATGCTGAACCGGAAAAATATTTCGACCAACTGATCGAAATCAACCTTTCTGAGCTTGAACCCCATATAAACGGGCCTTTTACACCCGATCTGGCAACACCGGTTTCTGAATTTGCCAAAGCAGTAAAGGAAAACGGCTGGCCGGAAAAACTGGAAGTGGGCCTGATTGGCAGTTGTACCAATTCATCGTATGAAGATATTACACGGGCTGCCTCTGTGGCTCAGCAGGCACTCGACAAGAAACTGAAAGTAAAGTCGGAATATACCGTAACACCCGGTTCCGAACAGGTAAGATATACTGTCGAACGCGATGGTTATCTCGATATTTTTGAAAAGATCGGCGGGGTAGTGCTGGCCAATGCCTGTGGGCCCTGTATCGGTCAATGGGCACGCCATGGTGCCGAAAAACAGGAGAAAAACTCCATCATGACCTCCTTTAACAGAAACTTCGCCAAACGCAATGATGGCAACCCCAACACGCATGGCTTTGTTGCTTCACCGGAAATTGTTACGGCCTACGCCATTGCCGGAACACTGTCCTTTAACCCCATGACTGATTATCTTGAAACAGTCGACGGGCAGAAGGTAAAGCTGGATGAGCCGAAGGGGATTGAATTTCCTGTGAGAGGCTTCGATGTGGAAGATGCCGGTTACCAGGAACCTGCCGCTGATGGCAGCAAGGTTGAGGTTATCGTTGATCCGAAATCGGACCGGCTCCAGCTATTGACTCCCTTTGAACCATGGAATGGCCACGATTATAAACAACTTAACCTTTTGATAAAAGCCTATGGAAAGTGCACTACCGACCATATCTCTATGGCCGGTCCGTGGCTTCGGTATCGTGGACATCTCGACAATATTTCCAATAACCTGCTCATTGGGGCGGTAAATGCATTTAATTCTGAAACCAACCTTGTTAAGAACCAGGAAACCGGTGAATATGGTGCTGTTCCTGATACGGCAAGGTATTATCTGGCGAATGGCCCCGGCAGTGTTGTTATTGGCGACGAGAACTACGGTGAAGGATCATCCAGGGAGCATGCAGCAATGCAACCCCGGCATCTGGGCGTAAAAGCTGTTCTTGTAAAATCATTTGCAAGGATACATGAAACCAACCTCAAAAAACAGGGTATGCTGGCCCTTACTTTTGCCCATAAGGAGGATTATGAAAAGGTACAGGAAGACGATCGCATCGACATTGATGGCCTGACCGAATTCAGTCCGGGGAAGCCTTTGAGCGTAACCCTTCATCATGCCGATGGAACAAAGGAAACTTTTCCGGTAAATCACAGCTATAACGAAAACCAGATCGAATGGTTTAAAGCGGGCAGCGCCCTGAACCTGATCAGGATCAGGGAAACGTAAATCTATTGAGGATCGGCCGTTTAATCCGATTTAATATTTTTAAATTATGAATTTCAAAAACGTGATCATATTGACGGGCATACTCCTGCTTTTCTCGTATGCACATTCGCAGGATAATATGGTATCATCAACCGCTCATCCGGAAAAAGCCACAATCGTTTGGGATACAACAATTTATAATTTTAATGAGATCACCCCAAAGAAACCGGTTAAGGCTTCATTTGAATTTGTAAATAAAAGCAAAAAGCCTGTGAGCATCATCAATGTGCATGCATCATGTGGCTGCACCGTGGCCACATACTCGAACGAACCGGTATTGCCGGAACAAAGTGGCCAGGTATCGGTAACTTTTGATGCCGCCAAATATGGTGCATTCAATAAACTGGTTACGGTTTTTATGAGCGACAATAGCCAGCATCGCCTGCGGCTTAAGGGAACCGTTGGCGCGAAGCCAAAACGGGCCGGGGGATGAGGCTGGCCTGAGGTTTCAGGCTTGTGTATCAATATTTCGTTGCCATGATTTTTATATATCCCAGATCCTGCATCCGGTTTTTTTACTACTTTTGGGCATCCTGTGAATATTATCGCAGTCTGGTTAATAATAATATCGTATCAATAACGTTTCAGAATAATATTGATAAGTTCTAAGCCCATTATCGTGAAATTAAGATGCTTTTATATTTTACCTGTTTTTCTTTTACTCCTTAATGCACAAGGCTTGCGGGCCCAGATCGGCGGCGAGAGCACTTACGAATTCCTTGCCCTTCCCAATTCTGCACGTATTGCTGCCCTGGGCGGTAATTACCTGGCTATTTATGATCACGACATCACCCTGGCGCTGGCCAACCCTTCGCTGATCAGTAAAGAGATGCATAACAATCTGGGCTTTAGCTTTGTCGATTATTATGCTGATATCAACTACGGCTTTGCACAGTATGGCAGGTCTTTCGAAAAAACCGGCACTTTTGTTGCCACTATGCAGTTTATTAATTACGGCACTTTCGACCGGGCTGATCAAACGGGTCAACGCAACGGTACATTCACTGCCGGCGAGTATGCGCTTAATATCGGCTGGGGCAGGAGGCTGCATCCACACTGGAGTATTGGGGCAAATATCAAAGGCATCTATTCTTCTTTTGAAGCATACAACTCTTTTGGCCTGGCTGTTGATGTTTCGGGTTCATACCTTAATGAAGAACGAAATTTTACTGCTTCACTGATCGCACGCAATATCGGGCTGATGCTTTCGGGCTATTACTCAGGCCAGACACACCCGCTACCCTTCGAGCTTCAGCTCGGGGCCTCAAAGGGCCTTGAACACCTTCCCCTGCGTTTTTCACTTCTTTACCACAACATGCAAAAGTGGGATCTGACTTACGAGGACCCGCTCGTGGTGGCACAGAACACCGACCCAATTACAGGTGAGGTGCAGGAACAAAGCGGCATTGGCAACTTTGCCGACAACCTCATGATGCATATTGTGATGGGGGCCGAACTGAATATTACCGATTTTCTCAGTCTTAGGGGAGGCTACAATTACGGGCGAAGGCAGGATAATGGCGTTGGCACAAAGATGTCGACAGTGGGTTTCTCGTGGGGCATTGGTATTCGCATCTCAAAATTCCATTTCAGTTATGCCCGCTCACGCTACCACCTGGCAGGATCGCCAAATTATATTACGCTGACATTCAATCTGAATGAGTTTACCCGAAAACGTACGGCAGAGTAACAAGCCCTCAGCTTTTCCGGATTATTTCTTTATCTGATAGAAATTGCCACGATTCAATTGCACATGCTCGACCTTTTGATCAACCTCGAGCACTTCAAGGTATTTGTTCACCTCATTGATATGCATACCCAGGATCTTAACAAGGTCATCCAGTGTGCACGGGCGCCTGGCAATGGTTTCCAGAATGGCTTCTTCGGAATCCTTGCGATATGACCGGATATCTTTCCGTGAAGGCGCTGCAGAGATGATCTCAACACGATCAATGCCCCAAAAAGCAATGATGCGTTCGAGTTCCTCCCTTGTCATATATTGAAGGCCAGCCAAAGTGCCGGGCCGGTCAAGGGAATTTAGCTGAACGGAATCGGGATTGATCCTGAGAATGGCTGCTTTGAGTGCAGTCAATTCTTCCTCGCTATTGTTATATCCCGGCAGGAAAAATACCTCAAGCCATATCTTGCCTTTGAAATCCTTCCTGAAATCGACCAAGCCCTGAATATATTTTTCAATGCTCAGTGATTTCTCCGGACGGTTTATCTTTCTGAATACTTCATCAGTAGCGGCATCAAGCGAAGGCAGCACCACGTCGGCAAACCTTAAGGAATTCCGTACACTTTGATCGTAAAAAAGCGTGCCATTGGTTAGCACCGCTACCGGGATATGAGGTTTTTTTTGTTTTATGAATTCCAGCACATCCCCAAAACGTTTGTTCAGTGTCGGTTCGCCCGAGCCTGAGAGTGTAATATAATCGGGGTCGGGATTGTCGCTGAAATATTGCTCAATCTCCTTAACCACTTTATCATAGAGAATGTATTCTTCCCTGTGAGTCGTTAATTTTGTGGTTTCTCCCACTTCGCAGTAAACACAGTCGAGCGAGCATACTTTCCTGGGAACGAGATCAATGCCAAGCGACATCCCCAACCTGCGCGATGGTACGGGTCCGAAGAGATATTTGTACATGGAACAGCTAATTATTATTTTTATTTGAGGCAGTAAAGGTAAGCATTATATAAAAATATTACGGATTAGCGGGCAATGGTTGTAAGCTGTAAAACGTGTATTTAAATTTAATTTCTTCCAATCCCAAATTACTATCTTTGCATCTCATGAAAGTAGTGATCGATAAGGCAGCTGGTTTTTGTCCCGGGGTTAAGCGGGCCATAAAAAAAGCCGAAAAAGAACTCCGCAAGGGAGAAACCCTGGCAAGTTATGGCTCGATCCTGCATAATGAACTGGAGATGCAGCGTCTTAAAGATTGTGGGTTGGTGCTTGCCGGCAAAGATGATTTTCCGAAACTGAGCGGTAAAAAGTTGTTGTTCCGCGCTCATGGCGAACCGCCATCGAATTATGCACTGGCCGGCGATAACAATGTGGAAGTGCTTGATGCCACTTGTGGTGTGGTAAGGCGGTTACAGCAAAAGGTTAAAGAAGCTGCTGCTGAAATGGAAGAGGCCGGAGGTCAGGTGGTCATCTACGGTAAACCCATGCATCCGGAGGTGATTGGTTTGATGGGACAAATAAAAGACCGTGGTATTGTGGTGAGCGCTGTTGATGATCTGGATAAGATCGATCCGGCCAAACCAATGCGGCTTTTCTCTCAAACAACCATGGACCAGAACAGCTTCAATGAATTATCGGCCCTTTTGGAAGATAAACTCCGGGCAGCGGGAAACAACGATTTTATCAGTTATAACACCATCTGCCGTCATGTGCTTAACCGTATACCTTCATTATCTGCATTTGCTGCCAGGCATGATGTGATCATATTTGTGAGCGGACGCGAAAGTTCGAACGGGAATAAACTCTACCGGATCAGCAAAGCGATCAATTCACGCACATATTTTATCAGCGATGCTGCAGAACTTGAAGCCGGATGGTTCAGTGGTGCCGGAACAGTTGGGGTGAGCGGTGCAGCCTCAACACCCGAATGGTTAATGAAAGAAGTTGCCCGGAAAATAAAGGAAATAAGCTGATGTACCTCAGGCATTTACATATTACCAACTTTAAGAATTATACCGAAGTGGCACCTGATTTTTCGGAAAAGATAAATTGTTTTACCGGCGACAATGGCACCGGAAAAACCAATTTGCTTGACGCGATCCATTATCTTTCATTTTGCAAGAGCTATTTTAACCATGTCGATATACAGAACATTAAACATGGTGAACGTTTTTTTGCCATTCACGGAAAGTTTATACGCAATGGCGATCAGAGCGATAAGGTAAGCTGTATTCAAAAAGCCGGTGAGCGGAAACAATTCAGGCTGAATGATAAGCAATACGACAGGCTTGCCGACCATATTGGTGCTTTTCCGCTGGTGATGATCTCGCCTTACGACCGTGACCTGATCAATGAGGGTAGTGAGATCAGAAGGCGGATGATCGACAGTGTGATCTCGCAGTTTGATAAGGTGTATCTCGACGACCTGATCAATTATAATAAGGCCCTGCAACAGCGCAATACGCTTTTGAAACAGTTTTACGAAAGGAATTATTTTGATCCGTCGATGCTTGATGTCTGGGATGAACAGATCTCCCGCCTGGGTACTGAGATATTCAATAAAAGGGAAGACTTTGTGAGGCGCTTTATTCCTATCTTCCAAAAATATTTTGATTTTATTTCGGAAGGGAAAGAAAGCGTATCAATTCAGTATGATTCGCAACTGCATGATGCCACGCCCCAGGAACTGCTCACTGCCAGCCTTGAAAAAGACCGCATCCTGAAATATACCACTACAGGGATCCATAAGGATGATCTGATCTTTCGTATCTTTGACTATCCCGTGAAGAAATTTGGCTCGCAGGGGCAACAAAAGTCGTTCGTTATCGCCCTCAAGCTTGCACAATTCGATTATACACGCGAGGAAAAAGGCTATAAACCCATATTGCTGTTTGACGATATTTTTGATAAGCTCGATGATCACCGTGTAAAGCAGCTTATTAAACTGGTGAGCGAGAACAACTTCGGGCAGGTTTTTATAACCGATACTCAACGTCAGCGTATTGAGCGGATCTTTAAAATGGTAAACATCGACCACCGGATATTTAATGTAAGCGGTGGAAAACTTTCGGAGGAGGACATTTGATCATGACACCAAGAGATTCAAACAACCAATCAATTGGAGAGGTGATCAAAGAACTGCTCCGGCATTATCATCTTGAGGGGAAGCTCAGCCAGGCGCGCATTATCGAAGCCTGGCCGAAGGTTGCCGGTGAAATGATCACCCGCCACACACGCGATCTGTATATCAAAGGAAGAACGCTTTTCGTAAAGCTGGATTCTCCGGCTTTAAAAAATGAACTTGGCTATTCTAAATCGAAGATCATTCTGGAACTGAATAAGGAAGCAGGTGGGGAGGTGATTAAGGCTCTGGTATTTAGTTAGTTCTAATGGGTTGAGCCCTGGGCATTTTTCATTTTTCATTTTATTCTGCACGTAAACATCAGCCTGTCACCGATATATCCTTCCAGCTTATCACCGATCTGAACAGGACCCACTCCGGCAGGGGTGCCGGTGTAGATCAAATCGCCGGTTTTAAGGGTGAAGAATTTCGACAGATACACGATCAGTTCATCAATATTGAAGATCATATCCACTGAATTGCCCCGCTGCATGGTTTCGCCGTTTTTGTC
Organism: Bacteroidales bacterium; assembly: GCA_032250805.1. Classification (GTDB taxonomy): domain Bacteria; phylum Bacteroidota; class Bacteroidia; order Bacteroidales; family B18-G4; genus B18-G4. Next base: position 144,784 of record JAVVEM010000001.1, on the reverse strand, counting down.
GAGATGAAAACCAATGCTGTGGATGTCTTTAAATTCTTTTTTTGAAATAAAATCCATGCTGATGAGGGCCGAGCTGTCAAAAGCTTTTGCGATTTCCCATGGCAGCCCTTTCGCTTTTGAATAGCTTTGAAGGTCGCGCGCCGTAAAATCGATACCAAGCCCGATCTCATCGTAATAGGTGTGGGCAAACTTTTTCTGAATATTCTTCCCCAGCTTGTTGATCTTTACCACAAGCTCACATTCGTAATGGATATCCTCCGAAAAGCCGGGGTAATAAAAAGGCCTGTTTCGCCGTAAAAGGGCAGTATCGGGTTTGAGAAAGAAAACAGGTTGTTTCGGGACAGGGTTCTTCAGTTCTTTGGCATGATCGATATAATTCCTGCCGATGCAAAGGATTTTCATTTTAACCTAATAATTAAGTTTTTTGCTTTTGTCGTTACAGAATGATTTATTGTTGCCCCACCAGGGCCTTACGGTATATTCAAATGCTCCCGAAGAAACCATCGGATGCCCGGCAGCATACTTATCCGCATCATGTTCAGTGCCAAGTATCTCAACAAAGGCAGCAGGGCCTGATTCGTTCGACAGGCTGCATGCAAAGATAAGCGCATTTTTATCCCTGTATGCTTCTGTTTTGCTAATACGCTTGTGCATATCTTCTGACGGCTGCCTTCCGGTATGGGTGAAACGGATAAAATGCAGGGCTGTCATTTCATAGGGCTTGTCCTGTTGGCAGATCATTCCTTTGTCGATGATCATGGGCATGACCTCAATATTCAACCTGTTGGCTTTGATGGCCGGGTCGGTCGACAGAAGATCGTTTACTGCTTCTGTATTTTCGGCTTTCAGGACAAATATACCGCCTCCGTCATCGAATGGTCCGGCAAGGAGCAGATGCCCGGCATCGTAGAGTTGCCGGATGTTTTCGAGATGCCCCTCCTGAAGTGCCGATACTTTTTCGTCGGGTAATTGCTGACGGTCGGGATTGCTGTTCAGATGAACCAGGTAAAGCCTTTCCTGTGCCTGTAAACTGCCTGTGAAAATGATGGTAAGCAGAGCAATAGAAAGCAAAGCCGTTTTGATGTTTTTAAATTGGATCATGGGTGGAATTTACTATTTTGATTTGTGATCGATAAAGCGGTGTTTGATTGATTGTACCACTTTTTTTGTTGAGAGCGGAAACTCCGCTTTCATCATCCAGTCGAAATACTGTGGTTCTTTTTTAAATACATCTTCAACTTTTCTTCCCTTGTGTTTGCCAAAGTTAAACACTTCTTCCTGCTGGCTGTTGAAAACGATATGCCCGATAAGGTCGACAAAGCGTGTGTTATAGGAAAATTCGTGCAGGGCACGCATATCATTTTTTATAGGAGTGCTGATATTGCCGTCTTCGTCTTCAAATTCGGCATCCTTATAATGTTCGATTTGTGCCTGCAGTATCTCAAAGGTGGCCATTGTATCGGCTTCGGCCGAATGGGCATCGACCAGGTCTTTATTGCAGTAAAATTTATATGCCGCGCGCAGAGTGCGTGGCTCCATCTTATGGAAGATGTTTTGTACATCGATAAAATAGCGATCCCTGAGATCGAAATCAATATCGGCCCTGAGAAATTCTTCAACAAGCAGCGGAATATCAAACTTGTTTGAATTGTAGCCCGAGAGATCACAGTCGGTAAACAGCTCAAGAAGCTCAGGAGCAAGTTCTTTAAAGCCGGGGGCGTCCTTTACGTCTTCATCAGAAATGCCATGAATAAGTGTTGATTCTAAAGGGATCGGAATGCCCGGATTGATGCGGTATGTTTTTACCTGCGATGAGTTATCAGGTTCAACTCTGATCACACAAAGTTCAACAATCCGGTCGGATGATACCCTGATACCGGTTGTTTCGAGGTCGAAAATGGCCAGTGGCCTGCTTAGATTTAATTTCATAAAAAGTTATAAGAGGGTTCGAATACCGCTAAGTTAAAGGAATTTCCTGACGCAAGTGCTAATTTATCAGATATTCCTGCTGATATCGAAGTTTTCGAGCAGTTCGGCCAGTCGTTTCAGGTACATTCCACCCAATGCACCATCAACAATACGGTGATCGTAAGCAAGCGACAGTATCATCATATGCCTGATTCCGATCATGTCGCCCTGGGGTGTTTCGATCACTACGGGCTTTTTGCGGATAGCGCCGATGCCCAGGATGGCGACCTGAGGCTGATTGATAATGGGTGTGCCTGTAATACTGGCAAATGAGCCGAAATTTGTTGTTGTGAAAGTGCCTCCCTGTATTTCATCAGGAAGCAGGTTGTTGTTCCTGGCACGGTTGGCAAGGTCGTTTACATCTTTGGCAAGGCCAAGAAGATTTTTCTGATCGGCATTTTTGATCACCGGAACGATAAGGTTGCCATCAGGTAAAGCTGCGGCCATGCCGATATTGATCTTTTTTCTGATGATCATTTTTGTTCCGTCAACAGAAGCATTAATGCGCGGATATTCTTTAATGGCCTGGGCAACTGCTTCAATAATGATCGGGGTGAAAGTGAGCTTTTCCGCTTCGCGCTTCATCACCATATCTTTAACCTTATTGCGCCAGTTTACCACATTGGTCATATCTACTTCGATGAATGAAGTTACATGCGGAGAGACCTGTTTCGACATGACCATATGGTCAGCGATAAGCTTACGCATGCGGTCCATCTCCACAATCTCGTCACCCGCCTCACTTACAACAGGCGGTGCCTTTGGAGTATCCGGCGGAGTCCTGGCAGCAGGCGTGGCTGAAGGCTTGTCGTCGGGTGTAGCTGGCTTGTTTTTAAGATAATCAAGGATATCCTTTTTTGTAACACGACCATCTTTACCCGATCCTTCAATACTTTCCAGTTCCGACATGCTCACATTTTCGGTTTTCGCAATATTTTTTACCAGGGGTGAATAAAAGCGTGTTGCTTCAGCAGTATCTGCTTTCTTTTCTGCTGTGGGAGCATCTTTTTTTGCAGCTTCCTGACTGCTGTCTGTTTCTGGTTCAGGAGCTTGTGCTTCATCCGCGTCTGTGCTTTTTTCTTTAGCTGAGCCGGCGTCTTCTTCTTCACCGCTACCGGTGTCTTCTTCTTCACCTGACTCTTCACCCTCAGTTTCAATAATAGCGATGACTTTGCCTACTTCCACAACATCGCCTTCCTCAAAAAGGAGCTCTTTAAGCGTTCCTTCAACGGGAGAAGGGATCTCTGAATCTACTTTGTCGGTAGCGATCTCTACGATAGGATCGTCTTCTTCAATGGTGTCACCCGGACTTTTGAGCCATTTGGTGATGGTTGCTTCGATAATGCTCTCACCCAGTTTGGGCATTACGATCTTAAAGTTTGCCATGCTAATATTCTTTAATTCATTATATATACAATCTAAACAGTTGTAAAGTTCAATTGTTTATTGGTGAAACTCTAATTTTTAGAACATAGCGATAATAAATTCTTCATCAAAACACTCCAATCCTGTATTATTTTCGTCCGAGCCTGCGATAAGCACGCAAAATAATGTTTATATCCGTCGTAAAATCATAATCCCTGGCATATATCAGATCCAGTTTTCCTGTGATATCCTTGTTCAGACGCTTCCTCGTGAATGCATCTTCAGGATTCAGTATACCTTTTTTGATGTTTGGGAGTTTGTCGAGTTCCGCCGGATCGCTGGTGTTATATCCAACCCATGAACGCCTGGCAAAGAGAACACTGAAAATATTCCGGATAAGACCCACAGGGTTTTTTACAATGAACATGTTTACCGGAAGAAGAATGAGTAAGCTTAGTGATGCAATGATGTCGAGGAAGCGTTTGTTTCTTTTATTCCGGGGCGAGCTGATGGAATTGATGTCGATGGTGTACAGGTCACCGGAGGTGTTGATCGAATTGCTGCCGATGATTGAAAGGCTGTCTTCGGGTGCGATCTTGAAGTCACAGCGAAGATCCTGCAATTCCGACATCTTGTCGATGATCACCTGGTGGGGGAGGTTTTTCGAGCAGAAAATCACTTCAGAGATCTTATAAACTGGTATGATCTCATGAAGCTGATCGATGGTTCCGATAAAGGAGTCGTCTTTATCGCTGTTGTTTTTAATGCTAACAAGGCCGACAAAGGCCGGTGCAAGCCAGGTTTTGTGCAATAATTCGGCCACGCGCTCAGCTTCCTCTCTCTGCCCGGCAATAATAAAGCGCCTGTTTTTTGTTTCTTCGCCAAGCCTGTATGCTTTTATTCCGGTGAGCGATAACATCAGCCGTGTGGCCGTCATGGCTATCAAAGCCCAAACCGCTCCCAGAATGATGATGGCTCTCGAAAAGCGGTATGATTCGCTGAGCAAAGCATAAACTACCAGAATAAACAGTGTTCCCACAACGATGCCCTGGAAAATCCTGATCAGGCGGATGGGCTTGTCATATCCCCCGCTGAGAAATACAGAGAATAGCCATATTAAAATATATGCAGGAATAGCTATTGTGATGTATTCGAGCGGATAGTTCCCTCCCTCCGGAAAAATTACCTTTGCTTCCCAGTATTCCTTGATAAAAAATATACCTGCGAAGATCATGATAATGTCGAGCATCGGAAGCAGTGCCTTTTTGAAAAAGCGGCTTAAAATTGCAACAGATGCCCTTAACCATATCGCCATATTGATGAGAAAGGAAAACATGCGTGCGTTTTTCTGCGAAAAATGCTTGCGCGCAAAGATCACCATGGCATTGTAAAACACAAATACATAATTAACGCTGCTTTTTTTTGTGCTTTCGCCCTTGTAATGAATGATACGCGTTTCGGGGAAATAATAATTTTTGTATCCTGCTTTGATGATGCGGTACGACAAATCGATGTCTTCACCATACATAAAGAAATCTTCATCAAGCAAGCCTGTTTTGTTGAGGGTTTCTCTTCGCATAAACATAAATGCGCCGGAGAGAATATCCACTTCGTGAATGCTGTCTTTATCGAGATAGCCCAGATGGTACTTTCCAAAACGCTTTGAACGGGGAAAGAACTTCGACAGGCCGAAAATTTTGTAGAAGGCCACATCAGGTGTGGGCAGGCCACGTTTTGATTCCGGAAGGAAATTGCCCTTGCCGTCAATCATTTTTACCCCAAGTCCGCCCGCCCCGGGATGCGCATCCATAAATGCGATGATCTTCAAAAAAGTATCATCTTCAACAACTGTATCGGGATTGAGCAAAAGAACATATTCACCTTCAGAAGCTTTGATCGCCTGGTTGTTTGCACGCGAAAAACCGGCATTGTCTTTATTGGCGATCAGCTTAACTTCGGGAAATTTATCCCTGACCATGCGGACTGATCCATCGACCGAATTATTATCGACTACCCAAACATCAGCATCAATTTTCGTGATTGCTCTTTTCACCGAGGTCAGGCATTGGTCGAGAAAATGCTTCACATTGTAGTTGACAATGATTATGGAGAGTTTCATTCCTGCTGTGTTGCTGCTTTCGTTTCTGAGGTTCAAAGATAATGTTTTTGGATCAATGTTACACGCTCAGTGAGGCGAATTAAACCTGAACATGTTTAAAGCAATCAGCATAATAATATACTTTACCGGTATTTTTGTACCCGATTTATTTGAATTGAATAAAAATTAATTGCTTTTATGCAGAATTTTAGCTGATTTCTGGCCAGGTACCAGAATAAATGATACATTTGGGTAATTAATTACTAAATTTAGTCAAATGTCACGGATCCTGACCTTAAGTGAAGCAGCTTCAATTGCTGTACATGGAATGGTTTTGGTCGCAAGATCAGATAAACTGGTGAACGTAAATCAGATTGCCGAGCTTACTTCAAGTTCCCGGCATCATGTTGCAAAGGTATTTCAGCGACTGGTAAAGGAAAATTTCATTTCATCAAGCAGGGGCCCAAACGGTGGCTTTTCCTTAAAGATGGCACCCGCCGATATTTCTTTTCTCGACATTTATGAGGCCATCGAAGGAAAAATAGAAATTACTAAATGTCCGCTCGATAAGCCCATTTGCTCTTTTGATAAATGTATCTTTAAAAATGTGATTAAGGATCTTACGCTCGAATTCAGAAAATATATGGAAGAGCAAACCCTTGACAAGTACCTTGCCGATTAATTGTGTTTCAATTTTTATCCGATTTTTTCACCAATTTTTTCTCCATTTTAATTTTAAATGTATATTTGCGTAATTAAATACTTAAAATATTAAAATGAAGAGAGAGATCATTAAAATTGATGAAGAAAAGTGCAACGGATGTGGTCTTTGCATCCCTGCCTGCCCTGAGGGGGCCTTGCAGATCATTGACGGTAAAGCCAGGCTGGTAAGCGATCTAATGTGTGATGGCCTGGGGGCCTGTATTGGTGATTGTCCCGAAGGTGCCATAGAAATCGAACTTCGCGAAGCGGAAGCATATAATGAAACAATGGTGATGAAGGAGATCATCGGGCATGGATTCAATACGGTTGTTGCGCATCTTAAACATTTGAGTGATCATGGCGAAACAGATTTTTTTAAAGAAGCACTCGATGTATTGCAAAGCAGCAACGATTTGGGATACACTCTTGATGAGATACTGGAAGCTGTTCACGAAAAAGCCGAAGCCGGTGCTTGCACAGGCGGCTGTCCCGGTTCTGCGCCTGTGAGTTTTGATATCGATATTGATGCAGTGGAAAATGCCGGAGACCACCAATCTACTTCCAAACACTCATCGCAGCCAACAGCTTTACGTCAGTGGCCGGTTCAACTGCACCTGCTGAATCCAAATGCGCCTTATTTTAAACATGCCGATGTGTTGCTGGCTGCCGATTGTAGTGCATACTCCCTGGGAAATTTTCATACTGACCACCTCAGGGGGAAAACCCTGGCCATTGCCTGTCCGAAACTGGATAGCGGAACGGATTCATACGTGCAGAAATTAATTGCCATGATCGATGAAGCCCAAATCAATACGCTTCAGGTAATGATTATGGAAGTGCCTTGTTGTAGTGGCTTGCTGCAGATGGCACAATTGGCCCTTTCAGGCGCCAACAGAAAAATCCCCATAAAAAAGACCATTGTGGGTATAAAAGGGGATATCCTGAACGAAGAATGGGTTTAAAAGGATGTACAAAATAGTGGCTTAAGCGTCTTGGCAGGAAAGAAAAAAAGTATCATTAAAAAATTGCATAAATGGCCCTCACTGGTCATTGCTGTCTTTATTCTTCTCTGGGCGGGGTCGGGAATTATTCTGAATCACCGGCACACCTTCTCATCCTTCGATGTAAACAGGCAACTCCTTCCCGCCGAACATCATTACAATAACTGGAATAATGCGGCCGTTCGCGCTTCGGTCAGGATCGACAGCAATCTTGTATTGTTTTACGGGAACGTAGGGATTTGGAAATATGAAACTGAAAGGGGCGTATTTTCTGAAATGATAAACGGTTTGCCTTCCGGGGCCGATCATCATAAGATAAATTGCATCAGCTATACCTCAGGCAAAAATTTATATGCCGGTACCCGCTTTGGGCTATACACCTATGACGAGCCCGGTGAGCAATGGCAACAACTTCATATTCCGCATCATGACCGGCATGTTGTTGATATGATGGAGATGCGCGACTCATTATGGGTCATGACCCGTTCACACCTCTGGAGTATCCCCCTTGAGGGAGATCTTACCTTCAGCCATATAGAGATCCCTGCACCCTTAGGCTATGATAACAAGGTTGGCTTGTTTAAAACCCTGTGGGTGATCCATAGCGGAGAGATTTATGGCCTGGCAGGCAAGCTTCTGGTCGACTTTGTTGCGTTCATATTCATTTTTCTCACTCTTTCGGGCCTCGTATATTTCTTTTTTCCCCGAATGATAAAGAAGAGAAAGCGGACGAAGAAAAAAATTTCCCGGCTGGCATCATGGACCCGCTGGTCGGTAAAATGGCACAACAAGATTGGTATCTGGCTTGCAATAATCCTGATCATCACCACCTTTACGGGGATGTTCCTCAGGCCGCCACTGCTCATTGCCATTGCCGGCAGCAGGGTGCCAAAAGTACCTTATTCGATGCTTGATGATGGCAACCCCTGGCATGACCAGCTGCGCAGGATCGTTTACGATTCAGAAAAGGATTTGATTTACCTGGCATCCCTGGAAGGCATTTATACAACTGACGGATCCTTTTCAATGCCTCCCCGCCGCATATCTCCGCAGCCTCCGGTTTCGGTAATGGGGTATAATGTATTTGAGCTGCTTCCACACGGCAATATACTTGTTGGTTCGTTTACAGGTTTGTATTTATGGGCTCCTGAAAGCGGGGCAATATATGATTACATCAGCGGCCTGCCTTTCGATTACAGGCAGGCACCGTCGATGCCGGTCAGCGCAAATATGGTGGCCGGCTTTCACCGCGAAAAAGGGGGCCGTGAATATGTGTTTGACTACAACCGCGGAGTATATGCACTTCGTCATGACGGCAGGTTTCAGGAAATGCCCCCAATGATAAAAAATACACCCATGCCCCTGTGGAATTTCGCACTCGAAGTCCATACTGCCCGTTTGTTCAAGCCCTTTATGGGTGACCTCTACATTTTATTTATTCCACTCTTTGGCCTTAGCACCCTCACTATCCTGATAAGCGGGGTAATCCTCTGGATCAGAAAATACAATCGAAAACGGAAATAATTTAGAGTTTATATAAATTATTTCAAAACCTTGAACTGAAGCCCTTCAATTTGTATATTTGACCTGAATATGAATTATAGTACGAGATTACCTGATTATAACCTGATCCGGGACTGAAGCCACTTAATGAACCAATAATGAGAAAGCTAATACATTTTTTTATCCCACCTGAAGGCTGGGGCAGGGTAGCGGCGATCATATCAGGTGCCATGCTGGGCCTTTTTTTCTACCTCGTGCATATATCCAATGCGGTGTCGTACCTTTCTGATGAACCGGAAACATGTGTCAACTGTCATATTATGGCACCCGAGTTTGCCACCTGGTCGCACAGCTCGCACAGGGAAGTAGCACATTGTAATGATTGCCATGTTCCGCACGATAATTTTTTCAATAAGTATTATTTCAAGGCGAAAGACGGAATGCGGCATGCCTATATATTTACCTTGCGGCAGGAGCCACAAACCATATTTATCAGAGCGGATGGCCAGGCGGTTGTCCACCAGAATTGCATTCGCTGTCATGCCCCTCTGGTGCATAATGAGCGATTGATGACATTTACACATTCATATAAGGATAGCTTTGATCAGAGGCCATGCTGGGAATGCCACAGGGAAACGCCTCACGGGAGGGTTCACAGTCTTTCAAGTGTTCCTTATGCAAGGGTTCCCGGCCCTGAAAGCCCGGTTCCTGTGTGGCTACAGAAATTGACTCAAAACTAAATTAACCGATAAAACAAATCAATAATGAAATCAAGGAAAAGATCATGGGTAAACTGGTTCATCTTTTTTGTAACCATTGCCATTGTTTTTATGCTGGGGCTTCTGGCATCCTCTGTAATGGAACGCAGGGCTGAAGCGGTTTTTGTAAACAAACCCGTAGTTAAGCTAAGCGAGTATGAGCCCCGAAACGAGGAATGGGGCAAGAACTTTCCGCGTGAGTATGAATCTTATTACCAAACTGCTGATACTTCTTTCAGGACGCTGTATAATGGCAACGCAATGATCGATATGCTGGAGGAGGATCCCCGGCTGGTTGTACTCTGGGCAGGATACGGTTTTGCAGCAGATTATAATCAGGGTCGCGGGCATTATTATGCCATTGAGGATATTCATAAGACCTTGCGTACTGGTGCTCCGCAGGGGCCCGGTGAAGGGCCGATGCCAAATACCTGCTGGACCTGTAAAAGTCCGGATGTGCCACGCGTGATGAATGAAATTGGTATAGCAGAATTTTATAACGGGAAATGGGCTTCGCTCGGACCAGAAATTGTTAATCATATCGGTTGTGCCGACTGTCACGATCCGAATACCATGGACCTGCGTATTACCCGGCCTGCACTTATTGAAGCATATGAAAGCATAGGAAAGGATATTTCAAAAGCCACTCATCAGGAAATGCGATCGCTCGTATGTGCACAGTGCCATGTCGAATATTATTTTAACAGCAAGGTGCCGGTCGAAGGGGTTCCTTACCTTACATTCCCATGGAAAGATGGTACCACTGCAGAAGGCATGCTCGAATACTATGATAATATTGGTTTTTCCGATTGGACACATGCCCTGAGCCGGGCGCCCATGCTCAAGGCCCAGCATCCTGGTTATGAAACCTTCATGACCGGCATCCACTATGAGCGGGGAGTGTCGTGTGCCGACTGCCACATGCCCTATCACAGTGAGGGTGGACAAAAATTTACCAATCACCACTTAACTTCTCCGCTGCAATATATCACTTCCTCCTGCCAGGTGTGCCACAGGGAAAGCGAAGCTACACTGACAAAGAATGTGTACGATCGCCAGCGCAGGGTCATTGAGATTCGCGATAAAGCTGAAGAGCAGATTGTCAGGGCCCACGTAGAGGCTGAATTTGCCTGGGATGCCGGTGCTTCTGAAGAAGAAATGAAAGGCATCTTATACCATATAAGGGCTGCGCAATGGTTCTGGGATTATGCCGCCGCCAGTCATGGAGGGTCTTTCCATTCTCCCATCGAGATTTCGCGGGTGATCGGCAACGCTATTTTTGAGGCCCAGGAAGCCCGCGTTATGCTGGCAAGATTGCTCGCCCTCTATGGCCATATAGATGAAATTCCCTATCCCGACATCAGTACCAAAAGCAAAGCACAGGATTTTATCAATTTGCCGGTCGACAAATTGCAGGCCGAAAAAGATGCTTTTCTGCGGCAGATCGTTCCGCAATGGTTAGCGGAAGCTGCCGAAAGAGAAGCAGGCTACACCAGTCCGGTTGAGTAAAGTACACTCACCATCAGCAACGGCAGAGACACTAAAGATTGACAATGCCTGTACGCCACGCGATATAAAAGAGCGTAAACACAGTTAGGAAGATCATTCCGATCCAGGCCCAGATCTTTAAAAGCAGTCCGGGCCTGGCTTCTTCAGGAATATCTTTAGCTGTAATAACCTTATAGTTCATGAATGCCAGAACCGGCGCCGTGATAAACGAAAGGGTTGTGGCCACATCTACCATGTAATGCATGGAAGTGGCAGAGTATCGCAGCATGGCCAGTGATCCTGCCGTGACAATCAGCATCCATATCCAGTATAAATTGTTGTTGTATTTGTTTCCCCTGAAAATTCCGGGGAACAGCATTTTTGTGGTCGGGCCCAATACACGCGGATAAGCATCGAGGCAGGTAAGGGTTGTGCTGAACATGGTAGTAAGTGCGGCAATGGCAATGATGGGTCTGGCCCATAAACCGATGCTGTTTGTATACAGACTGATCAGTTGACCGGAAAATATAGTTCCATTGGCTGAAAGTTCTTCACCCGTTCCATGCATTACAAGTGCTCCAAGCAACAGGAAACACAAAGCCAGCAAAGCAGTCCCGATATACCCGATACGGAAATCAAGCAACGAATCCTTTAACACGGTCTTGTATTGCAGACTTTTGTTTTTTTCGATATTCCACAGGGATGACCACACTGCAACATCAAGTGGAGCTGGCATCCATCCGATAAAGGCAATGAGGAACAGAATATCCGTATCACGCATCCAGTCGAAATGGTGAATAAGATCATGATTGTTATCTGTTGCCGCATTGAAAGCATAGATCACCGCCACCACGGTTGAAATGGTAAGCAGAATGATGACGAATTTGATCAGTTTGTCGAGGATTGCAAACTTTCCGATAATCAGGATAAGCACGGTAGATCCTAAAATAATGGCGCTGAGGCTCACAACATCCAGTGACAGTTGAAACAGGTTGGCCAGCAATCCGGCTGTAACAATAGTTATGGCAGCCTGGATGGTGAACATGGTGGCAACGGTCAATATTGCGAAGGCAATGATTGCCCAGGTCCCGATCCGCTTATATCCGCTTATAAGACTTTCCTGCATCGAAGCTGCGTAGCGGGGTGCAAACTCAAAAAAGGGGTATTTTAAAAGATTGGCAATCAAAAGAACCCAGATCAGGTCGTAACCATAACCGGCACCTGCACGTGTCGACTGAACAAGATGTGAAACACCCACTGCAGCGCCAGCGTATAAAAGGCCGGGCCCCAGTAGCTTTATGAGTTTTCTGAATCCCATGGCGTGCAAGTTAGCAGATAATTTATAAAAATGAGAACCTTATCGTGAATATTCAGTATAAAAGGATATAAAATTTATCAAATATTGACATAAAAAAGCAATATATGTAGCGATTAGAACACCCATTACGATTATTACACAATTACGAAACTTTTACGACATGAACCTGACCAAAATCTTTACAGGCATTAGCATCCTTCTGATATGTGCTTCAGGATATACACAGGTTGCCATATCTGAGGGTCCTGCAGAGGATCCCGATCCAGCCTCAATCCTCGATCTTCAATCCACAACAAAAGGGTTTTTAACCCCACGCATGACCGAAGCTCAGAAAAATGCCATAATAAACCCTGCCAAAGGGCTGATCGTTTATCAGACAGATGGTGCGGAAGGTTTTTATTTTAATTCCGGAACACCATCAGCTCCGCAATGGCAAAAGCTGGCCGACACTTCAGGCCCGCAAGGCTACTGGACCCAATCAGGAAACGATATTTACTACAATACCGGCAAGGTTGGAATTGGAACAAGTTCTCCTTCAGTTGCTTTTGATGTAAACGGACCCGGATGGTTCAACGACAGTATTGCTGTTGATGGCAGTCCGGGACGTCTTTACCTCAATGCCGCCACTGATCATGAAGCATGTATAAGATGGGCTTATGAAGGCTCAACTAAAATGCAATTGCGGTACCGGCTGGCCGATGGTATCATTGGCGAACCCCTTCTGATGCTCAATTCCGATATCTACCGTGACGTATGGGGCGTTACCCGTTATGGGCGAATACGTCAGGATTACAGAGGTGATTTTCAGGCTTATGTAATGTATTCATCTGCCCCGCGCTCTGCCATGTATATTGATAATGACAATAATTATGCCGAGGCCAAATGTATCAGTGTGGCACTCTCTGATCTGAATGCATCTGCCAGTTCCTCAGCCATCGCCAGTTGGAACAATGGCGAAGGAAGCGCCTTATATGCTGAAAATGAAAAATACGACAACTTTAGTTACCTTGGTACAGACCTTTATGGGGTTTATGGAGAGCATGGAACCTCATCATATTGGGGAACCATCGGTACAGCAACCGCTGGCGTATTTGGACGGCTCGGAGACGGACAGACTGCCCAGACCCTCACACCTGGTGATTATGCAGTTAAGGGTGCCGGTGTGGAAACGAATACGCAATCAGGCGATAGTTATGCTTTTGATCACACACTGGGAGGCGTATTGGGCTATAATACCGAATCCACCGAATATTCTTTTGGTGTAGCAGGTTATGTAGGCCCGAACTTTGCAAAACGTTCGGGAGCGGTTTTAGGTGCCTTCAATGATGCTGCCGAATGGGGAGCACTGGCCTACAGGTCAAATAATGGTTCGAGCTATGGCGGGTATTTTACCTCTGAAACAAATGGAAATGGCGACAATACTTCGGGCCCTGCCTCGGCCATAGGTGTCGGTGTGTGGGGTGAGCTTTTTGGTGCCAAAATAAAAGGAAGAATATACGGGCTCTACACCGAAGGGACAAATTACGGCTTATATGCCCGGGGTGATGTATACCGGACCGGTGCCGATGTTCATATGCAGCAGGATGCACAAGGAAAGAGGCAGGTGATGTATACAGTGGTTGCTGCCGATATGATCGTGCAAACCTATGGTATCGGGCAACTCGATAAAGGAAAAGCCGGCATCACATTCGACAGGAACTTTGCAGAAGTTGTTTCAGATAGTGAACCCATCATTGTTACCGTAACGCCAATAGGAAAGTCGAAAGGGATCTACCTCGGGGAGGTGGATGCCACAGGATTCAACGTAGCCGAGAATGACCGTGGAAAAAGCAGCGTGCAGTTCAGCTGGATCGCTATTGGAAAGCGTAAAGGTTTTGAAAATAAAGTATTGCCCGAAGATGTTATTGCTGCTGATTACGACGAAAAAATTGAACAGGGCCTGACCAATGATAATGATCTGAATGCTATCGGAACTGGTCTTTATTATAAGAACGGGAAACTGGTCAACGGACAGATTCAGCGCAAGAGCGCTGCAACTGCTGGCGTTTCAGAAGATTCAATGAAAAAGCAAAAACAGATCAGCATAGAAAGTCCTGAACAAGCAGACGGAGATATAAAATAATCTGGTGTTAATTTCGTAATCGTGTTAAGCTGCCGGCCGGTGTCATGCACTGGTGGCAGCTTTTTCTATGCCTGAGCATTCCAGATATGCCAGGCTTTTTCGGCTTGCGCCTGCAGCATGACCAGTCCGTTTGATGTTGTGGCGCCCCGCTCACGACCTTTCTTAAGGAAAGGTGTTGTGGGGGGATTGTAGTTCAGGGCGAAAAGGATGTGGCCTTTGCCTATATGCTCATAGGGAATTTCGGGCAAGCCATCAATATAACGCGGCATACCCAGTGGGGTTGCATTGATAATAAAATGGTGCGAGTTGATATGTTCGCCGGTTAATTCGCTGTAAGTTAAATTGCCTTTGCCTGCGGTACGGCTAACGATCAGGTAATGAATGCCCATCCTGGCAAGGGTCAGGGCTACCGCCCGTGCACCGCCGCCGCTGCCCAGTATAAGGGCATCAGGGGTTTTGCCCGAAAGAACGGGGATCGCCGCTACGGCAAATCCGTCAGCATCGGTATTGTATCCTTTGATATAATAATTATTGCCCGACCGTTTTATGCTTAAGGTATTTACCGACCTGATGGTAGCGGCAGTGGTATCCAGTTCATTACAATAGGCGATCACCGATGACTTGAAAGGACTGGTAACATTTAATCCCTCCAGCTTTGGATAGCTTGCCAGGATCTTCGGAAAGCCATCAATCTCTTTTAACAAAATGCTTTCATAGCGCGCATCAATGCCCATGAGTGCAAATTTGTCGTTAAAGTACTTTGCCGAAAGAGAATGTGATACAGGGTTGCCGATCAGTCCGTAATGCTTCATCGCGACCTGCCTTTTGCCAGTTTTTCGATGGCCCAGATACTCAGAATACCCACGATTATCCACATGATGGCAAACCAGAATTCTGAGCCAAATTCATCGGGGACGTAGCGACTGTAATGCGTGATGACCTCCTCGCCGTTTTTGATGATACGATCACCATCAGCATTGGTAAGGAAATTAGGCCTTTGCCAGGGCCAGAGTATACTCACCGAACCCAGTATGAATCCTGTCAGGACCGAGATAGTTTCATTTCTGTATTTTTTAAATACCCACGCAAGGATATGCGAAAAAGCGATCAGGCCAACCACAGCTCCTAAAATGACAGGAAACAGGATGCTAAAGTCGCGCTCATTGATGGCATCAATGGCTACCAGCCTGTAATTGCCCATAATAAAGAGTATGAATGATCCTGAAAGTCCGGGCAGTATCATGCTGCATATCGCTGCAACGCCGCAAAGGATGAGGTAAAAGAAATTATCGCTTTCCTGGCCCTTGCTTAAAAAAGTAATGGCCACTGCGATAGCCGTTCCCAATATAAAGGTGATGATCACGGCAGGAGTGATTTTTGTGATCCTTTTTCCGACAAAATATACCGATGCCAGCACAAGACCAAAAAAGAAAGCCCATATATAAACGGGATAATCCCTGAACAGGAAGTCGAACAAACGCGCAAGGCTTACAATGGCGATAATTATTCCCGCCATAATGGCAAGCAGAAAGTAGAGGTCGGTGTGCTGAATGAATGATCTGAATTTCCCCCTCGCCAAAAGTTTAACAGCCTTCAGATCAAATGATTTGATTGCATTGATGAGGCGCTCGAAAATTTCTGTGATCAGGGCGATGGTGCCTCCCGAAACCCCGGGGATCACATTGGCGGCACCCATGGCCATACCTTTTAAAACCAGAACAACGTAAAATTTTAACTTAAGCATATTCTTTGGAAGTCTTATTCATTTGGGCGGTCTTCTATTTATTCTCAACCCTGAACATCTCAATAAGGTTGATGATCTTATGATCGTTCTTTAGCAGAGGCATATAATCGAAGATCTCGGTATGTTTACTGTAATCGAGGATCAGTGCACCTTCGATTGTGCTGTAGGCTTCCTTAACGAATCCTTTTTTTAACAGGTACAATGCCCTGCGGTAAATGTTGGAAGCATTGCGGGGATTTGAATCAATGCCTTTGTCGAGAATATTGATGGCCTCATCAATCATGTTTTCCTGAACAAAAAGGTTTGAATAATCCAACCATATGTCGGTATTATAGGGATCTAGTTCGCTTACTTTCTTGTAAGCGTTCATGGCTTCCTGGATATTGCCGGCTTTTAAATGTGTATCGCCCAGAATATACCAGTATTCGGGATTGATGTCTTCCAGTCCGATGGCTTTCTCCATAAACTGTATCCCTTCATCCGTAAAGCCCATTTCATCTTTTACAATACCTGCTCCCATCCATGCTTCCGAAAGCTTCTCATCAATTTTAATGGCCTGCTGGTATTCTGTCAGGGCCTGGTCGAAACGCTTAAGCTTTTCGTAACACTCACCTATATAGTAATAGGTCATGGCTTCGGGCTCTTCATAGGCAAATGTTTCTCTGTACACCCTTATGGCTGCATGGTAGTGCTCAAGGTTGGCAAGGGAATTGGCCTTATTGAAATAAGCCGACGAAAATGAAGGTTCGATGGCAATGGCAAAATCATATGCTTCAACAGCCTTTTCGTAAAGGTCAAGCTGGTTGTAGCCAATACCCAGATTAAACCAGGCGGCTTTGGAATATGGATACCGGTCAAGAAATTCGTTGAAGAAGTCTATGGATTCTTCCAGCCGGTTATCGATCTCGTAGCAGAACGAAAGCTCATAAATGGCGGCCTCATTGTCGGGGTTGATCCTGAGAACTTTTTTCAGGTATTTTATGGCCTGGCTGTATTGCCCCATATTTTCGTATTCAAAGGCAATGTTCGTATAGACCTCGTCAGGATCTTCGCCGGCAAGCAATGCTTTTTCAAACTCCCTGACGGCCTGCTCATACTTTTTTTCAAAACTGAAAAGCGAAGCCTTCAGGTAAAATATCTCTGTATTGGCTGGTTCGATCTCCTCAAGGTTGCGCAAAATGGAAAGGGCATCTTTGCTCTTTCCCTGCAGAATGAGTAGTTTTGCCTTTTTAAGTTTCACAATATTGTTGGCGGGATGCTGGGCAAGGGCATACTCCACAGCTTTATGCCCCCGGCTAAGCTCATGCTGATCGAGGTAATGGTCGATGATCACCTCAAACTGGTCGACATCAAAGAATACTGTTTTGTTTGATGCAAGCATTTCTTCAAAAACCCTGATCAAATTTTCGGCATCATATGGAGTAAAATCTTCAGACATGAATTATTACAGCCTTTACAAAATTTTGGTTCAGCAAAAGTAATGTTTTTTTAATTGGGAATCTATGGAAGAAATAATAAGGTATATCGGCTTTTTTATGCAGATTAATAAAAAAAATATTTAATTTTCGCAGTTATTAAACGAAACACATAATTTATATAATGAAAAACTCCTATTTCGACCTGATTGAACAAAGTTATTACTTTCCACAGGAAGGCTTCGACCTGCGCGATGATTACCTTACATTTCACGGCATTTCACTGAAATATCTGATCAATAAGTACGAAACACCTTTCAGGATGATGTATCTGCCGCGCATCGGTGAGCAGATAAAGAAAGCCCGCAACCTGTTTAACCGGGCCATCAAGGCGCACAACTACAGCGGAAAGTATCACTATTGCTATTGTACAAAATGCTGCCATTTTCACCATGTTGTGAGTGCAGCACTTAAACATAACGTAAACCTCGAAACTTCATCTTCCTTTGATATCGACCTGATAAGGAAACTATATGCCGAAGGGCAGATCGATAAATCCATCATCATTATCAATAATGGTTACAAAACCTTTGATTATCTTGAAAAGATCATTGCTTTACAAAAGGACGGATTTAAAAACAATGTTGTCATCCTCGATAATCAGGCCGAACTGGATCGCTTAATTAAAATATCCGGAAAAGAAAAGATAACGATTGGCCTGAGGCTGGCTATCGATGAAGAATCACAGTCATCATACTACACATCACGCCTTGGTATCCGCAACAATGCCATGATGGACTTCTGTCAGAAAAACATCGTAGGAAATGAAAAAGTTGAACTGAAAATGCTTCATTTCTTTGTCGATTCCGGCATTAAGGACAGCTTGTATTACTGGGGAGAATTCCAGAAAGCACTTTCGCGCTTTATTGAGCTTAAAAAGATATTTCCTGAGCTGGATTCATTTAATCTGGGTGGTGGCTTGCCTGTGAGGAATCATCTTGGCTTTGAATACGACTATGAGTATATGATCAGGGAGATCATTAAAAATATAAAGGAAGCCTGCGACAGGGAAAATATCGAATCGCCTGATATTTATACTGAATTTGGAAAATATACCGTGGGCGAAGCCGGTGCCATTGTCTTTAAGGTGCTGGAGCAGAAACAGCAAAACGATGCCGAGCTCTGGTATATTGTGAATAACAGCCTCATGAATACCATTCCTGATGCATGGTCGCTTTATGAAAAGTTCATCCTGCTGCCTATCAATAAGTGGGAAAACGAATATACCCGCGTGAATATCGGGGGGATCAGCTGCGATAAATCAGATTATTATAACTCGGAAGATATGAACCAGCAGATCCTGCTGCCCAAATTCAATCCCCGTGGCAAAGAACCCCTCTATCTCGGGTTTTTCCATACCGGAGCATATCAGGATTCCATCAGTGGTTATGGTGGCATCAAGCATTGCCTCATCCCTTCACCAAAGCATATCGTGGTCGACAGGGATGAAACCGGTAACTTTTATGATTATGTTTTCCGGGGTGAACAAACTGTTGATGATATGTTGAGCATTTTGGGATATAAAGATAGCAAATGAGAACCTACGCAGGAATAGAAGAACGCTATACGGAGTTTGACAAGGCCGCTGTTTTATTGCAATCCATCCCCTATGATGGCACGTCAACCTGGGGTAAAGGCGCCGATAAAGGCTTTGATGCTTTTCTGGATGCTTCGGAAAATATGGAAGTTTACGACATCGAAACCGGTTCGGAAGTATATAAAAGAGGGGTGCATATATTGCCGGCGATCGAAAAAGATGGAACGCCTGAGCAAATATTCAGCCGTGTATATGCCAAAGTATCCGAACTGCTGAAAACAGACAAGTTCTTAACGTTTTTTGGTGGTGAGCATGCGGTCAGTATCGGCATTATCAAAGCTTTTTACGAGAAATATCCCGATATCAGTATTTTGCAGCTTGATGCTCACGCCGACCTGCGGCCCTCATATCTTGGCAGTCCTTATAACCATGCATGTGCACTGTACGATGCCTTGCAAAATGCCAATCTTGTGCAGGTAGGGATCAGGAGTATGGATGTTGAGGAAAAAGTCCTCGTTGATGAGCGTAAATGCTTCTATGCCGCCGATATCCACAATACTTCGGGATGGATGCATCAGGTTTTGGAGCTAATTGGCGAAAAGGTGTATATCACCCTCGATCTCGATGTTTTTGATCCTTCGGTGATGCCGGCTACCGGTACTCCCGAGCCCGGTGGGCTTGACTGGTATACGGTACTGAAGCTTTTGAAATATGTATTTCGAAGCAAAAACGTACTTGGCTTTGATATTGTTGAACTGGCGCCTGTTCCCGGCCACAGCGCTGCCGATTTCCTGGTGGCCAAGCTGTACTATAAAATGCTGACATATAAATTTATGGAAAATGAAAAATAAAGGACGCATATCCGAATTTATCTTGCATCACTACCGGCATTTTAACGCTGCCTCGCTGGTGGATGCCGCCAAAGCATATGAATCGCAACTTCTGCAAGGCAATAAAATGATGATCACCCTTGCCGGAGCTATGAGCACTGCTGAGCTGGGCATCTCGCTGGCTGAAATGATCCGCCGCGATAAAGTGCAGATCATTACCTGTACAGGGGCAAATCTCGAAGAGGATGTTTTTAACCTGGTGGCGCATACCCACTATAAACGTGTTCCGCATTACCGCGATCTTTCGCCCGGCGAAGAAAAGGAATTGCTCAGCCAGCACTTTAACAGGGTTACAGATACCTGCATCCCCGAGGAAGAAGCCATGCGCAGGATTGAAAAATCACTGGTAAAGAAATGGAAAAGTGCAGCTAAAGAAAACAAGCGCTTTTTTCCGCATGAAGTGTTCTATGAAATATTGCTCAGCGGTGAACTTGAAAGTGAATACGACACAGATCCTGCCAATTCATGGCTGCTGGCAGCTGCTGAAAAAAATCTACCCATTATTGTTCCCGGCTGGGAAGATTCAACATGCGGCAACTTCTTTGCAGCACACTGCATTGAAGGGGAAACCAGACCCGATGTAATGAAAACAGGAATTGAGTATATGATCTTTTTGGCCGATTGGTACAAGAACAATGCCGGCTCCGGTGTTGGTTTCTTCCAGATTGGCGGCGGGATTGCCGGCGATTTTCCTATATGTGTTGTGCCTATGCTCCATCAGGACCTGCAGTTGACCGATATCCCGGTGTGGTCGTACTTTTGCCAGATCAGCGATTCAACAACCAGCTATGGCTCTTACTCAGGGGCGGTACCCAACGAAAAAATCACCTGGGGAAAACTGGATTTGAACACACCGAAATTCATTATCGAATCCGATGCTACCATTGTGGCTCCATTGATATTTGCTTATTTACTGGGTTATTAGTTATCTTTATATCATGACACTTGAATTTATCGATAATGATTATCTTCGCTATGGGATATTTATCCTTGCGGTGATCGTAATCGCGGTGATCCTGTCTTCAGTTTTAAGGATCGTTCTGAATCAATTTATACGCCGTTACTCGTCACGCTTAAAAGCTGATCCGACAAATTTTTCTTTTATCAAGAATTCGGTCAGTTTTATCGTATATACCGCTGCCATTATCATTATTTTTTACAGGATCCCCTCGCTACGGGCATTGGGTACTGCCTTGTTCGCGGGCGCAGGGATCATCGCTGCCATTATTGGGTTTGCTTCACAAAAAGCTTTTTCGAATATCATCAGCGGGATATTCATCCTCATATTTAAGCCTTTCAGAGTGGGCGATACCATTGCTTTCGGACAAACATCAAAAGGTGTTGTGGAAGAAATTACGCTGCGGCATACCGTAATAAAAGATTATGAGAACAGACGTGTGCTGGTGCCAAATAGCATCATCAGCGACGACACGATCATTAACAGCAACGTTACGGATACCATGATACGTCAGCATGTTACCTTTGGGATCAGCTATGACTCCGACATCGATAAAGCCATTGAAATCATCAGGGATGAGGCGCGAAAACATCCTTGTTTTTTGGATAATCGATCGGAAGAAGAAAAAAGGAAAGGTGTTGCCGATATTGTCGTTCGTGTTGTGGGCCTGGGAGATTTTTCGGTACAGCTAAAAGCATACATCTGGACTGAAAACAACGATAATGGCTTCGTATTAATGACCGATCTTTATAAATCAGTCAAGCAACGATTCGACAGGGAAGGTGTTGAGATCCCATTCCCATACAGAACCATTGTTTATAAAAAGGATTTGAATGAAAGCAATAAAGAAAAGAACCATTAGGCTTTCCGACCCCGGGCAAGTTGAATTTATCGGGCAGCAGTATCTTGATAAGCCTGAATTGCAAATGTTTACTTATAATAAAGATTCATATGCCGAAGACAAACATTTTTCTATTGATAAGTATCGTGGAGAAATGCCTGCCGGTCAGGTATCCTGGATGAATGTTCACGGAATTCACGATACCGCGCTGGTACGGAAAGTGTGCGGAATTGCCGGTATACCCCGGTTTATTGTGCAGGACATCCTTGATACCAATCAGCGTCCCAAATTTCAGGATCTCGACGATTATGTATTCATTACAGTAAAATCGTTTTTGCCTTCCAGTGATCAGAATTTAGAGATCGAACAGATCAGTTTTCTTCTGGGCCGGCAAATGCTTATCTCCTTCCAGGAGAAAAAGGGCGACCATTTTGAACATGTACGTACAAGGATCAGAGAAGGCAACGGCCTTGTACGCGAAAAAGGTCCCGATTTTCTGCTGTTTTTGCTTCTTGAAGGCATTCTTGCCAATTATTATACTACGCTCGACCAATTGGAAGCAACCATCAGTGATAGCATTAATCCGCTCGAAGAGAGCCGTACCGACCCTATAGTGATCGAAAGGATCGAATCCTATAAGCGGAAGCTACAACTGGTGCGCCGTAATTTAATGGCCCTGCGCGATGCCATGCAAACTATTGATAAAGGAACTTCACCGCTCATCAAGCCTGATCAGAAAAAATATTATTTCGATCTTAAGGACAATTGTTTGCAGTTAATTGAAAGTGCAGATGTCATTGCGATGCGGCTTGATTCTGCCGAAAATCTCTTTTTTTCGCTGCAGGGCCACCGCATGAACCAGGTGATGACCGTATTAACGATTATGGCAGCCATATTCATCCCTTTAACTTTTCTGGCGGGTATCTATGGTATGAATTTCGAGTACATGCCTGAACTGGGCTGGAGGTGGGGGTATTTTTTTCTTCTGGGGATTATGCTTATCATCGGTCTGGTATTTATTATCTATTTCAGACGCAAAAAGTGGTTGTAACGACAGAACGCTGTTATATTGTTTATTGATATTAATATACAGGGTCATTGCCGGCAAAATGGCTTTTCGGAAATACAATGCGGTTTGATGATCGCTTTGTTCTTAATTCTCCAAACTTTCTATCTTTGCTCTTCATAAGCATATTATTCATGACCCTGATCAAATCAATTTCCGGCATAAGGGGTACCATCGGTGGGGTACCCGGCCAGGGCCTGACCCCCCTCGACATTGTAAAGTTCGTGTCTGCTTTTGCACAATTCATCCGTGAGCATGCCCCCGCGCACAAACTGAAATTTGTTCTAGGCAGGGATGCACGTGTATCGGGCGATATGCTTAACCGCCTGGTGAGCGGTACCCTCATGGGCATGGGCGTGGATGTGATTGATATCGGGCTATCGACAACTCCTACGGTCGAAATGAAAGTGGTATCTGAAAATGCCCACGGAGGGATCATCCTTACAGCAAGCCACAATCCCGGGCAATGGAACGCCCTGAAATTGCTGAATGAAAAAGGCGAATTTATTGATGCTGCGGAAGGCAACCGTGTGCTTGAACTTGCCGGAGATAACAAACTCCATTTTGCTGAAGCAGACCATTTAGGTACTTATGTTATTGACGAAAATGCAATCGAAGAGCATATTAACGCTATTCTGAAACTTCCGCTTGTGGATAAGGAGATCATCCGGAGCAGGAATTTCCATGTCGTGGTCGACTGCGTAAATTCAACGGGTGGTATTGCCTTGCCACGCCTGTTGTCGGCCCTGGGCGTTGAAAAGATCACAGAACTTTATTGCGAACCCAATGGCCTCTTTCCGCACAATCCCGAGCCTTTGCCCGAAAACCTTGGCAAAATTGCTTCAACCGTAAAAGAAACAGGTGCCGATATTGGTTTTGTCGTTGATCCGGATGTTGACCGGCTGGCCATTGTTACCGAAAAAGGGCTGATGTTTGGGGAGGAATATACCCTGGTGGCTGTTGCCGACTATATTTTGCAGAATGCGCCGGGCAATACAGTTTCAAACCTTTCGTCGACAGGCGCTTTGCGCGATATTACACTCAAAGCCGGTGGAAAATATTTTGCTTCGGCGGTTGGCGAAGTCAATGTTGTTCAACTCATGAAGGAAGTGAATGCGGTCATCGGCGGAGAAGGCAATGGCGGTGTCATATATCCTGAACTTCATTATGGCAGGGATGCGCTCGTTGGTATCGCATTGCTGTTGACCTACCTGGCCAGGGAAGATGTTAAATGCTCCGAACTCCGCGCCCGTTATCCTGATTATACCATTTCAAAAAACAAGATCGAATTATTGCCCGGTGTTGATGTTGATGCCATCCTTCATGCCATGGCAAAATTGTACCACAAGCACGAGGTAAGCATGATTGACGGGCTCAAGATCATTTTGGGCCGGGAATGGATTCACTTGCGGAAGTCGAATACCGAACCCATCATCAGGATATATGCAGAAAGCTCCGATCCGGCTGCAGCCGATCGTCTGGCACAGGAAGTTATCAACAAAATACGAACCCTGCTTTAGGAACAGCTAAAATTTTATACCTTGGCCCTGACCAAATTTAACCATGACAGCCCGAAAAAACAAAAAGAGAAAAAAAATCAGATACAGCGAGATACGCATAAGGTTGTCTTCCAGGCAGAAAAAGTCGCTGGTAAATTATTGTCACGCCCGCAAAACCACGCCCAACAAACTGATCAAAAAAATGATCAGGCCATACATCAGCAATTATTCCATTGAAGTTCCGGATGAATATTACATTTCCGAGAAACAGCTTACCCTTTTTGAAGATAAGGTGGAAGAAGAATTTTAGAACATGCCTGAGGGCCTGTCACTGTTCGTGGCCGCCTTCATAAGGTGTCCGGTTCATGATCGACCGGCCCAGGGTTACCTCATCAGCATATTCCAGCTCGTCGCCAACCGAAATGCCGCGGGCAATCGTGCTCACCGAGATATTGTATTTGCTGATCTGCTTAAAAATATAATAACTCGTGGTATCACCCTCAATGCTGCCCGAAAGTGCAAAGATCAATTCCCTTACACTGCCACCAGCTATGCGGCCAATGAGTTCCTTAATGGTAAGATCGCCGGGGCCAATACCATCAATGGGGGAGATGATCCCATTTAATACATGGTAAACCCCCTTGTATTGCGATGTATTTTCGATGGCCAAAATATCCCTGATGTCTGCTACAACGCACACGATCCCTTTGTCGCGGCGGGGATTTTCGCATATCTGGCATACTTCGCTGTCCGAAAGGTTGTTGCATATTTTGCAGAAACGGATCTCCCTTTTCATGTCATCAATGGCTTTTGTCAGACCGGAAACAACCGCTTCGTCCTGCTTCAGAATATGTAAAGCAAGCCGCAATGCAGTTTTTCTGCCAATACCGGGCAACCTTCCGAGTTCATTAACACATTGCTCGAGAAGCCTTGATGAATATGCATTCATATATGGGAGATTATTTTTACTTTTGAGACAAAAGTATTAAAATTAAGTTTAGCAATTATTGATATCCGCAAGGCGTTAATGAAATAAAACTCATTCATGGTAAAGGCAATTTATTTTGGGTTATTCGTCATGCTTTCTTTTGGCATCATTGCACAGGAGACTGAAAATGGCAAACACAATAAACTCGACCAGCATGGTCGCAAACAAGGTTATTGGAAAGTGTTTGACCAGAGCGGCGCACTCAAATACGAAGGTAGTTTTATCAACGATCACCCGGTCGATACCTTTACCTATTATTACCCTGACGGAAAGGTGAAAGCAATCTCGCTTATGCTGGAGCAGGGCAGGAGGTCGAAAACACAATTTTTTCACCTTAATGGCAGGCTGATGGGCGAAGGCAATTTTCTGGAGCAGCAAAAAGACAGTACATGGAGATATTATAGTGACCTGGATGGCACTTTGTTGTCGGTAGAGTTCTACCGAAATGGTAAGCTCGACAGCAATGTGATTAATTATTATCCGGAAGGGGAGGTTGTCGAAAAAATCCCTTACCGCAACGGGATCAAAGAAGGTAAATGGACACAGTATTTTCCTGATGGTAAGTTAAAACTAAAAGCTACATATAAAAACGACCTGCTCGAAGGGATGATGTTTGTTTATTATCAGAATGGTGTGGTGCAAATATCAGGAAATTACAAACATAATTTCAAGGATGGCCTCTGGATACATTTCAATGAAAGGGGCGAAATTATTAAAAAAGAAACCTATAAAAATGGCCAGCTCAAGGAATTGGAGGATTTCTAGAATCCTGCGCTTAATTTACGGGAATATTTTCTTCGCAGGCAGCAAATCCTTCAGGTATTACAGGCTCTCCCTGCATCGCAGGCTTTTATATTATGATTGACATCATCACTGCAGGAGTGCCTTCAGATCACCGAGTGTGCCCACTACCCTGCAACCGGTTTGCCTGAGTCTTTTTTCCGATTGGTGACCACGCGCAACAAGAATTACATCGATGCCAAGCGCTTTACCCACTTCATGATCATGTACCGTGTCGCCCACCAGCGTGATCTTATTGCGGCCTCCATTCAGGCTCGCTAACAGTTGTTGTCCGATTTCTGCTTTTCCTGAGGCATAATGATCGCCAATGCCGGAGATCCTTGTAAAAAAATGACCGATCGCATGCTGCCGCACAAGCTTCATCAGAAAATCATGATGCATGGCCGAGAGGATCATCTGTTCGTAGCCCATGCGATTGGCATATTCGAGTGTTTCCCTGGCATCGTCAAATAATGATGCTCCCTCAACAAGCTTTTCATATTCCTGAATAAATTCCAGTGCCGGTTTTTCAAAAGGCTCATCATCAAAATCAAATCCTGCTTTTACATAATAATCCCGCACAGGAAAAGTAAAGATCTCACGGTAGGTAATTTCATCAATTGCTGCTTTGTTCCTGTTGCTCAGTAAGAGGTTGATCGCATCAATACAAATCGTAATGTCGTTGAGCAAAGTGCCGTTCCAGTCCCAGATGATCGTATTTTGATTTTGCATGCCTCAAAAATACAGAATATGGAACTTAAATTGATCTTCGGTATTAAATTCAATGGTGGGGAATGGTATTTTTATAAACCCGAGCACTGTAAATATTCCTTTAAGTACTTTCGAACGCGTTGGAATGCGGGTTAAATCAACATCGGCGCTCAGATAAAAACTGGCCGTCCTTTTAAATACGGGCAGGGGCTTACCATTATACTCCGGTGGATTTTCGCTTCCTCCCAGCATGCCTTCAGCGCCATAACCTACGGCAATATTCAGCCATTTCGGAAAACGTGTTCCGGAGTTCAAAAAAGAATGGATATTGCCTGACAACCAAAAGGTCTGGCTGTTATAATCTTTTATCGATCGTTCAATTGGTGTACTTCCGAGCAAGTCGGGCCTGTACTGCGCATAATCGCCGGGGGAATACGAATATTTAATCAGCAATCGCTGTTCCTTCCATCCGAGCTGCTGACCAATAAACAATGCGGCGCCTGCAAAATTTGCTGCAATGTCGCCTGTTGAGGCGCCCCATTCAGCCGAAAACCCATCAAAGATCTCAACGGTGGTTAGAAAAAATAAACCGGCTGATCCGCCATACCACACTGCATGCTTTTCATTTACTCCGGCCCAGCGCAGGGAGTGATATGAAATCCGGCCAACCCAGTAAGAGGTGGTAACATGCCCGAGTTTGTCGAGGCCCATCCATTCATTGTTGTCGTTTGTAAAATGAAAGGATGATTGAGGATAATCGCTGTACCACATCTTGTATAAACCTGTCATGCTGCCGGTATATGCTACTGCGCCGCTGATAATGAGCGCGTTCAGGCGTTTCCGGTGCAGGCTGCTGTCCTGCTGTGCCGGCAAATGCAGTGGCCCCAGAATGAATATGATCATAAAAATACAGGCTGAAATCCTGTACCTGATGAGTTGGACAAGTGCCTGTGCGTCAATGTTCATAAAAATGCCTGTAAACTATTTCCTGTTTTCAATTGCTTTGCGGTACTGGCGTGCATTTTTGTTATGTTGTGTTATAGATTTGGAAAAGACGTGATAACCCGAAAGGTCATCTTTTGCACAGAAAAACAGGTAATCATGTTTTTCATAGTTCAACACGGCCTCGACGGAGGCGATAGAAGGAATGCAAATCGGGCCTGGAGGCAGGCCTGCATACATATACGTGTTGTATGGGGAGTCGATCTTTTTGTGAATATTCAGCACCCTGGTCAGGCCAAAATCGCCCGAAGCATATACCAGGGTGGGGTCGGCCTGTAAGCGCCAGTTTCTGTCCAGCCTGTTTTTATATACTCCGGCAATGCTTGCTTTTTCATCGTTCTTGTTGGTTTCCTTTTCAACGATCGAAGCCAGGATCACCACTTCTTCACGCGATAATCCGGCAGCCGAAGCCTTTATGTCACGCTCATCCGTCCAGAATGCGTTGTATTCCCTTTTCATCCGTTCGATGAACTGAAGTGCTGTTGTATTCCAGAAAAACTCATATGTGTTGGGAATAAGCAGGGTGAGGGCGGTTTCGGTTTTTAATCCGGTTTCGGATAAATATGCCGAATCATTAAGTAATGCCATGATAGAAGACGAGTCGGCCTCGATCTGTTGTGAAACTTTTTGTGCCAGCTCTGCTTTTGTCCTTATATTGTTAAAGATCACGTTTACGGGCACCTGCTCGCCAAGCCTGAGCATATTGATCAGCTCATCGTTGCTCATGCCTTTCCTGATGACATAATGGCCTGGTTTTACCAGCCCGGGGTATTTCTTTTTTCTGGCCAGCCATTCAAATGTATTCCGGTTTACAATGACACCCTGGCTGTATAAAATGGTTTTTACATCTTCGTAACCGGCATCGCTCGGAATGTAAATTGAGGTTGTTTTTCCTTCCGGCACCCAAACATTGTTTTTGTAAATAATTCCATATGCGAAATAGGCGATGATCATTGCGGCGATGATCATTATGGTTAGCAGCAGATAAATAATTCTTACCCATCCGGGCTTTTTCCTTTTATTTCTGATGCCATATTTTGAGTGGTAATAGGCCATAATCAGTGCAACTGTTTATTAATTCTTTGTAATAAATACTCGTCCACCCAGGTGTTATCCTGCAGGAGCCATTCTTTTTTTACTCCGATTATCTCAAAATGTTTCTTTTTAAAGAGCTCAAGACTGCTTTTATTTTCTTTTACCACATTGCAGTACAGTTGGTGGAGGTTTAACCGCCTGAATGCATAATCGATCATCAGGTCAAGTGCTTCTGATGCATATCCTTTGCCTCTTTCTTCATTGATGATCATAATTCCGATGCCGGCACGTGCATTTGCCGGGTCGAAATCGAAGAGATCAATGCAGCCGATGCTGCGCACACTTGCCTCTGATACAAAGTCGATCATTAATCTCAGTTGTTTTGTTGCATAGATGTCGTCGCCCGCATTCAGCACGTATTGCTCCAGGGCAAAGCGCGAGAAAGGTGTAAGGGTATTGCTGAGATACCAAAGGGCAGTGTCGTTTTCCCACTGGTAAAGCCGGTCGATATCGTCGGGTTCAAGTGCCCTCAGGGCTATGTTTTCTGATGTCATGTTGATTTTATTTCTATTTCTCCCCGAAAAACGAAGCATGCCGGACCTTCAAGCCAAATGTTGTCAAAATAGTTTTTGTTTTTTTCAAAATATACCTTCAACTCCCCTCCAGGGGTATTGACCTGAACCGGCGACTGCACATCCTGCTTCAGCGACCATGCCAGCGCGGCAGCTGTTACACCTGTTCCGCACGAGAGGGTTTCGGCTTCCACACCACGTTCGTAGGTTCTGATATTCAGGATACCGCCGATCTCTTCGATAAAATCAACGTTTGTTCCGCCAAAGGCTGCGAAGCGGTTATCATTTCTCAGTCTTTTGCCCTCTCTTACCACATCGGTTTCAGCAATATTTTTTTTGTTTAATACATAATGCGGCGAGCCTGTGTCGAGAAAGATGCTGTTGTCATCCCAATCATCTGCTGTAACCGCTTTCATCTTAAGTTTAACCTTTGTTTCATTTCCGTTTTCGGATAAGATGATTGCACGGTGCTCTCCGTCGCTCGCCAGAAAGCGGGTCTTTTTTTTAAACAGGCCAAGCTTATGGGCATAAGCGCTAATACAGCGGCCACCATTTCCGCACATCCCGGCTTCGTGCCCGTCGGCATTGAAATACTGCATGGAGAAATCAAACCCTCCTTCCTCTTTCAGTAAGATAAGCCCGTCAGCCCCTATGCCAGAATGCCTGTCGCATAAATCTGCAATTATGTCAGGTGATCCGGAGAAAGGCCGGTCTCTGGCATCGATCATAATAAAATCATTTCCGCTGCCGTGATATTTCTCAAATAATATATTCATGTGCACAACGCATTATGATTAGCAAATATAGTAAATATTCAACGAAAAGCTTCTTTTGCAGGGGCTTTTGAATTAACATATTTTAACACTGCATCAATAGAATAAGGTATAAAATTTGAACGTTTATTTAACGCTCAGTGAACAATTTATATCAAAAAACTATTAATCATATAAAAGCTTTTAAAAATGAAAAAGGTTTTAACATATTTCGTGGTTTTCCTTATCGGGGGATTTGTGTTTTACCTCATCACCCAATTCGATAAAAATGATGAAATTGCTGTTGATAGTGAACTGCCAGGCCTGCCACCTGTCGAACGTACCGGATATTTTTCCGGACCTCCGGTAAATGGTCCCGATTTTACGGCCGCAGCAATGAAAACAGTAGATGCTGTAGTGCATATCCGCTCTCAGTTTTACACCAAAAGCCCCGGATATGACGATTTTTTTGGTGCATTGCGCGAGTATCTTGGATATCAGCGCATGCCCAATAAAAGATATCCCGTTTCGGGATGGGGCTCGGGGGTGATCCTTACTTCCGACGGATATATCGTTACCAATAATCATGTGGTTGAAGGTGCCGAACTGGTTGAGGTTACGCTTAATGACAAAAGGGTTTTTGAAGCAGAAGTTGTCGGGCTCGATCCCTCAACCGACCTTGCTCTGCTGAAAATCGACGAAAAGCGATTGCCTTTTATCAGTTACGGCAATTCTGATGATGTACGGATCGGCGAATGGGTGCTTGCTGTGGGAAATCCATTTAACCTAACTTCAACTGTTACCGCAGGTATTGTAAGTGCAAAGGCTCGTAATATCAACATTCTTGGCAGTCAGGGTGCCATTGAGTCATTTATTCAGACTGATGCTGCCGTTAACCGTGGCAATAGTGGAGGTGCCCTTGTAAATACGATGGGTGAACTTGTTGGGATTAATGCGGCCATCGCATCCAATACCGGCTATTATCAGGGGTATTCCTTTGCCATACCGGTAAATATTGTTAAAAAGGTGATCAAAGACCTGAAAAAGCATGGCGAAGTACAACGTGCTTACCTGGGCGTGATCATTCGTGAGATTGACCAGAATTTTGCCAACGACCTCAATCTGGATTATGTTCGTGGTGTTTATATTGATGGCCTGGTAGAAAATGGCGGAGCTTATGATGCAGGCCTGGAGATCGGCGATGTGATCCTTTCCGTCGGCGGCGCAGAAGTAAACAGCCTGTCGCAGCTCCTCGAAGTAGTGGGCCAGCATGACCCCGGCGACAAACTGGGTGTGTATGTTAACCGCGATGGCAAAGTGCTGGATTACAATGTTGAACTGCGTGCCGAAGATGGATCAACCAAGGTGATCACCCGCACCGACGAATTCTTTAATGAGCGCCTCGGGGCACACTTTAGTAATCTTACGGCCCAGGAGAGAATGACTTACGATACACCTTCAGGCCTGAAGATCATCAAGCTCGAAAGCGGGCTCCTCGAAAGAGGAGGCATCAGGGATGGCTTTATCGTTACCAGTGTGAACGGTTATGAAGTTGATTCAGAGTCAAGCCTCGAATCAGCTTTGGATCAGAACAATAACAGAGTCAAAATTTCCGGTATTTACCCGAACGGAATGCGGGTAACATATGAGTTTGGACTATAATTTAGAATATTTTTAAATAATTAACAGTTTTTTTAGAAAATAATGTGTGAAACACTTTCATAAAAGGCTTTCATTTCGTACCTTTGCATGTTTCCCATTACGATTGCGAAAAATTGTCGGGGGATTTTCGAACAGGAGGCAGAAGACATATGAGACAATTAAAAATCACAAAATCAATAACCAACCGTGAAACAGCATCGCTGGATAAGTATCTTCAGGATATTGGTAAAGAAGAACTGATCACTGCCGAGGAAGAGGTTGAATTGGCGAAGAAGATCAAGGCCGGTGATCAACTGGCCCTGGAAAAGCTCACCAAGGCAAATCTCAGGTTCGTTGTTTCCGTTGCCAAGCAATATCAAAACCAGGGATTAAGTCTGCCCGACCTTATCAATGAAGGTAATCTTGGCCTTATCAAAGCGGCAAAGCGTTTCGACGAAACCCGTGGTTTTAAGTTTATATCATACGCCGTTTGGTGGATCCGTCAGTCGATCCTGCAGGCCCTGGCCGAGCAGTCGCGACTGGTGAGGTTACCACTCAACCAGGTGGGTTCACTGAATAAGATAAAAAAGGCAACTTCACGCCTTGAGCAACAATTTGAACGTGCACCCATGCTTGATGAGATCGCCGAACTGATGGAACTACCAGAATATAAGGTAGATAAAGCCATGAAGATCACCACGCGCTATGTCTCCATGGATGCCCCCCTCAATCAGGAGGAAGATACCAAGTTCCTCGATGTCTTTGTTAGCGATGATGTGCCCCGAACAGATAAACACCTGATGCATGAGTCGCTGAACAAAGAAATACAGCGATCTCTGGCCACGCTTACTGAAAAGGAAAGGGATGTGATCAATCTCTATTACGGCATTGGCATGGCACATGGTCTTACCCTTGAAGAGATCGGTGCAAAGTTCGACCTTACACGCGAAAGAGTGCGCCAGATCAAAGAAAAAGCCATCAGACGACTCAAACATACCTCCCGGAGTAAGCTCCTTAAGGCCTACCTGGGCGAATAAATTAAAATGTCGATAAAAAGGGATAACAAAAAATTTTTTGTTATCCCTTTTTTTATATTTTTGAATCTCAAAGAGATCAGGTGAATAGGAATGGAAACCTGATGATTTCTGTTAACCTTCAACACTCCAATTAATTATGGGCCTAAACCGTTTTGAAACGTCATTGAAAAATTGGATCGATGCCGAAAAATGTGCATTGGAATTTGTCATGATCGTAGGGAAACTTTTCCTCGACCGTACCGTCGAACTTATCCTGTTCAGAAGCCAGTTGATCGACCGAAGTGCCAGCGTTGTCCTTTTTAAACATTCATATGCTACCAACGTTGTTGGCTTTCCACTCAACATCAGCGACTCGCTCCTGATTGCCAGAGCGATTGAAGAAGCAGATATCACCAATGCCCGCATCGACATTGGAAGGTTGAATAAAGAATGGTGCGAAGAAAAGAAAAACTATAAGGATGTCAAAGACTTTATTGCCGATAAACTCAAAGATGCCATTGACCAGCCCGCCATAAAAAGGGAAGCCAGAGATGTGGTCCTGTTTGGCTTCGGACGTATCGGCAGGTTGCTCCTGCGTGAGCTGATCATTCAGGGAAATGGCAGCCAGCTCAGGGTAAGGGCCGTTGTTACACGGAAAGTGACCCGGGAAGATATTGCCAAACGGGCCTCTCTGATCAGGCACGACTCTATACACGGTCCTTTCAGAGGGAATGTCATCGAAGACTTCGAAAACAGTTCCATCTATGTTAACGGCCATGTAGTAAAAATGATGGAAGGCAGTGCACCTGAAGAGATCGACTATGCGGCCGAAGGTATAAAAAATGCTTTACTGATCGACAATACCGGCATATTCAAAGACAGGGAAGGCTTGTCGAGGCACCTCAAATCAAAGGGCGTGAGCCAGGTTATCTTTACGGCACCGGCAAAAGGCGATGTGCCCAATATTGTTTATGGTATCAATCATGAAGATCTCGATATCGTGAATGAAAATATTTTTTCTGCTGCCTCATGCACTACCAACGCTATCGTGCCTACACTTTTTGTGCTTGAAAATAAGTTTGGTATAGAAAAAGGCCATATTGAAACAATTCATGCCTATACCAACGATCAGAACCTTACCGATAATTATCACAAAAAACCGCGACGGGGAAGGTCTGCACCAATGAACATGGTGATCACCTCTACAGGTGCCGGGGCGGCGGCAGCCAAAGCCATTCCTTCCCTAAAGGGCAAGCTAACCGCCAATGCTGTGCGTGTTCCCATTCCTAACGTTTCGCTGGCCCTGCTGTCGTTAACAATGAAAAGAGCGACAAGCAAAGAAGAAGTTGATGCAGTGATGAAAAATGCAGCACTCACTGGCGATCTTGTTGAGCAGATAAGGTATTCATCCTCCGACGAATCCGTATCGACCGACTTTATCGGTGATCCGGTAGCCGGAATTTATGATGCTCCGTCAACGCAGGTGTCGGCCGATGGTAAGAACGTAGTGATATACCTGTGGTACGACAACGAATTTGGGTACACCATTCAGGTGATCAGGCTGGCCAAGCATGTGGCGGGAATCAGAAGGTTCAGATATTACTAGTCTGAGGAAATGAAAAGATCAGCAGGGCAGTCCTGAGCGGATTGCCCTGTTTTAATTAAATATAAATCCAGAAAAGGAATCAAACATGTCAGGAACGAAGTATATTTTCGTCACAGGAGGTGTAACATCATCGCTTGGAAAAGGGATCATTACAGCTTCAATTGCCAAACTCATGCAGGCCAGGGGTTTTTCAACGACTACGCAAAAGATCGATCCCTATATTAATGTCGACCCTGGAACCCTTAACCCCTACGAGCATGGCGAATGTTACGTTACCGAAGATGGCGCAGAAACAGATCTTGATCTGGGGCACTATGAGCGCTTCTCAAACGTGTATACTTCGCAGGCCAATAATGTTACTACCGGACGCATCTATCAGCATGTGATCAACAAGGAAAGGCATGGCGATTATCTCGGGAAAACCGTTCAGGTGATCCCGCACATTACCGACGAGATCAAACGCTCGGTAATGGTGCTCGGGGAGACGGGCGACTACGATTTTGTCATCACCGAAGTGGGAGGAACCGTTGGCGATATCGAGTCGTTGCCCTATGTTGAGGCCATCAGGCAGATGCGTTTTGAGCTCGGCAAGAACTGTATCGTGGTGCACCTCACCCTTGTGCCCTATCTGGCAGCCGCAGAGGAACTGAAAACAAAACCAACCCAGCACTCGGTAAAAACAATGCTTGAGGCCGGGGTGCAGCCTGATATTATTGTCTGCCGTTCGGAAAAGCACCTGGGCGAAACGATCCGGCAAAAGATATCACAATTTTGTAATGTTCCCATTTCGGCGGTGAAAGAATCGATCGACGCTGAAAGCATTTATGATGTGCCGCTGCTGATGCGCGAAGAAAAACTCGATGAGGAGATCCTAAAAAAGACGGAGATGCCACTGGCAAACTTTCCTGATCTGACCAACTGGGAACGTTTTCTGCAGAAACTGAAAAATCCGAAGGGAACGGTAGAGATCGGTCTGGTAGGCAAGTATGTCGAACTAAAGGATGCCTACAAGTCGATTCTCGAGTCATTCATTCATGCGGGCGCCGAAAACGAATATAATGTTGAGGTTCGTAGCATCCATTCCGAGACCCTGACCGATGAAAACGCAGCAAAACTTTTAAAAGGACTGAGCGGTATCCTTGTTGCACCAGGTTTTGGCGAACGTGGTATTGAAGGAAAAATTTCTGCTGTCCGCCTGGCGAGGGAAAATAAAATTCCCTTTCTGGGCATCTGCCTCGGAATGCAATGTGCTGTAATTGAATTTGGCCGCAATGTGCTGGGTTTCGAAAAAGCGCATTCTACCGAATTTTACCCCAAAACACCTTTTCCTGTTATCGATCTGATGGATGAGCAAAAAGCGATCGATGATATGGGAGGAACGATGCGGCTTGGGGCATATCCATGCCGGATCAGCACCGACAGCAAGGTATATGAAATTTATGGTGCCGAAAATATTTCGGAAAGGCACCGCCACCGCTACGAATTTAATAATAAATACCTCGATGATTACCGTTCGGCAGGCATGATCCCGGTGGGCATCAATCCTGATAAAAACCTCGTTGAAATCATGGAAATACCTGCACATCCCTGGTTTATAGGTATTCAGTTTCATCCCGAATACAAAAGTACGGTAGCCAAACCACATCCCCTCTTTGTAAGGTTTGTGGAAGCTTGTATAAAGCATAGTAAATCGGAATAAAATATGGCAGATCGCTGAATAAATGTATATTTGCCATCTCAAAAAAACTGCTTAAATGAACAGGAATACTATTATCGGGCTGGTATTGATTTTCGCGATCTTTATCGGCTGGAGCTATTTGATGCAGCCATCTGAAGAAGAGCTGGAAGAACAGAAGCAGGAGCAACCGGCAAGAGAAAAACAGCGACGGGCGAAGGATTCGATCGCTCTTGTTAGCAGGCTGGAGCAACAGGCTGCGGCTGAAAAAGAGCAGGCTCCCAACGAACAGGAAGTACCCGCACTTGCAGATACTTCGGGCCGGTATCAGCAAAAGGTTCATAAATACGGATCCTTTGCCAATGCCGGTGAGGGGAGCGACCGCTTCATAACTGTCGAAAACGATGTAATGAAGCTTGTATTCCTGAACAGGGGCGGACGCATATATTCTGTCGAACTCAAGAATTATAAAACCTTTGATTCGGTTCCGCTGATCCTGTTTAATGCTGATTCGGCGCACTTCGGCTATCATTTTCTTTCAAAAAATATCCCGCTTAGTACCAACGACTTGTATTTTAAGGCCGAAATGGCTGATGGCAGCGAAATCACCGGCAACCGTATCGTGCTGAGCGAAAATGACAGTGTACAGATCAGGCTTCGCCTTTACGCCGACGGAAATTCAGGCAATATCGACCGCGAAAAATACCTCGAACAGGCATATACCATATACGGCGATAAGTATATGCTCGATTATGATTTGAATATTCTGGGACTGGGAGCCGACATGAAGTCGACCAGGGGCGATGGATTACTGGAATTGTATTGGGAAACATATCTGCGTAAGCAGGAAAAAACCCAGGACAGGTTAAGCGGAACAACGATCTACTATCGTGCAAATGATAAGGAGGTGGATTACCTAAGCGAGTCGGACGAGGATGAGAAGAACTTTACCGACAAGCTGGAGTGGGTTTCCATGAAACAGCGTTTTTTCTCCTCTTCACTCATCATAAACGACGATTTTTTCGATAATCCCAAGCTCGCCCATACCATGCATCAGGATCCTGCAAACGAACGCTATCTGAAAACCATGATGGCTACGCTTGACGTACCCATTTATGGAACCATGAACAGCAGTACCAATATGCGTTTTTATTTTGGCCCGAACGATTACAACATCCTCAGAAAATACAAGATCGACCTGGAACGGCAGATCCCGCTGGGCTGGAGCTTTTTCCTCATGCAATGGATCAACAGGTTTGTGGTGATCCCTGTTTTTGCCTGGCTTGGAAGTTATGGCTGGAATTACGGGATCGTGATCCTGGTGCTGACCATCATGCTGAAGATCGTTTTGTTCCCCATTGCCTACCGTACCTACCGCTCGACGGCAAAAATGCGGGTGCTCAAACCTGAGGTTGACGAGATCGCCAAGAAATATCCCAAGAAAGAGGATGCGATGAAGAAACAGCAGGCGACCATGGCCCTGTATAAGCAGGTAGGGGTGAACCCGATGGCAGGTTGTGTGCCTATGCTGTTGCAGTTCCCGATACTGATCGCTCTTTTCCGCTTTTTCCCGGCATCTATCGAGCTCCGGCAAAAATCTTTTCTCTGGGCCGATGACCTGTCGAGTTATGATTCTATTGCCAGCCTGCCATTTGAGATCCCGTTCTATGGCGACCATGTGAGCCTGTTTACATTGCTGATGACCGTTTCAACCATCATCTACACCTATATGAATAACCAGATGATGAGCAGCAGCCAGCAAATGCCGGGCATGAAGACCATGATGTACCTGATGCCGATCATGTTCCTGGGCTGGTTTAACAATTATGCTTCGGGACTGAGCTATTATTACATGCTTGCCAACATTTTTACTTTTGGTCAGATGTTTATTATCCGCCAGACCATTAACGAGGAAAAAATATATAAGAAACTTCAGGAAAACAAAAAGAAACCCAAGAAAAGGTCGGGTTTCCAGAAGCGTCTGGAAGAGGCGGCAAAACGTCAGCAGCAAAAGCAAAAGAGAAGGTAACCATCATATACTCATCCAATACCTGTTGAGCTATGAGTACAAAACCCAAACTTAGTTTCTGGCAGATCTGGAACATGAGTTTCGGCTTTCTGGGGATACAGTTCGGCTTTGCCCTCCAGAATGCCAATGTCAGCCGGATATTTGAAACCCTGGGTGCGCGGATCGAAGATATTCCCATTTTATGGATCGCCGCACCTGTAACAGGACTTATCATACAGCCCATTATCGGGCACATGAGCGACAATACCTGGGGCCGGCTGGGCCGGCGGAGGCCATATTTTCTTATTGGAGCCATTCTTGCAAGTATTGCCCTGTTTATTATGCCTAACTCACCCGTGCTCTGGGTGGCAGCCGGCATGCTCTGGATTATGGATGCTTCCATAAACATCAGCATGGAGCCTTTTCGCGCCTTTGTGGGCGACATGCTGCCTTCGCGGCAGCGTACAATGGGGTTTTCAATGCAAAGTTTCTTTATCGGCACAGGCGCCATCATTGCGTCGGCATTGCCCTGGATAATGACCAACTGGTTTAATGTTTCAAATACAGCTGCCGAAGGTGAAATCCCGCCCTCTGTTAAGTTTGCTTTCTACATCGGTGGTATCGTATTTTTCCTGGCGGTGCTGTGGACGGTTGTGCGCAGCAGGGAGTATTCTCCCAAGGAGCTTGAAGGATTTTCAAAGGCAGAGGCAGAAGAGAAAACCGGAGGAGTTGAAGCAACCTACGTTGAAACACCGACGAAGGCCAGGAAACTTTTCATGCAGGGCAGCATATGGTTATTGATCAGCATATCCCTGTTTCTTCTTTTCTACTTTTTCATTTATATGGATTATGGTCTGGGCGTATTCTTCGGGGGTGCTGCGGTATTTGGCTTACTGCAGATCCTTACGGGAGCAATGACGGCCCGGGGAATGATACGCAATGGCTTTGTGGAGGTCATCAACGACCTATACAGGATGCCTAAGACCATGAAACAGCTGGCCATTGTGCAGTTCTTTTCGTGGTTTGCATTGTTTTCGATGTGGATTTACACCACCGCAGGAGTGACGGCCACAAAATATGATATGAAGCTCGACAGGGCTGATTTTGAGCAGCTTAAGGCGGCTGTTACGCTGGCACCGGGCATTCCTGAGGCTGCCGCATGGACCACCCTCGAAGGAGTTGCCGGCGACCTGGATCAGATGGCTGCAGGATATGAAAAGGATGAACAGGTGGTGGCCACCATGCGCATTGTAAAATTTTTTACCGACGAGGAAAAAAATGCCCTGCTGGGAATAGCACCTGAGATTACTGAACGGCTTGAATACATTAAGGAAGAATATAATACCGGTGCCGACTGGGTAGGCGTGCTTATGGCCGTTTACAATGGCTTTGCTGCGGTGATGGCCTTTCTCATCATGTGGATGGCAAGGTTGACCAGTCGTAAGCGTGTGCATTCCATCAGCCTGCTGGTAGGAGGGATCAGCCTGGTATCATTCTATTTTATCGCATCACCCAACATGCTCATTATTCCTGAATTGGGAATAGGGCTTGCCTGGGCCTCGATCCTGGCTATGCCATATGCTATCTTAACGGGTTCTTTGCCTTCGCATAAGATGGGAACCTTCATGGGGATATTCAATTTCTTTATCGTGATCCCGCAGATAACCGCAGCGGCCATCCTGGGGTTCTTCGTCAGGGAACTTTTTCAGAATCAGGCCATCTATGCCCTCGTGCTGGGTGGTATCTCCATGGCCATTGCGGCCGTTCTGGTGCTGTTTGTTGATGATGTGGATGAAGTCTGAGCGTTTTCCGGTTTACGAAATGTCGCGGCTTAAACCACTCCCAGCGCAAGTAATATTATTATGCCAACGATTGTCAGTGTCGATACGCCTATCGGGAACCACACCGGTGCGATCCAGGGGCGGGGAATGAGAAAGAGTACGTCGATTGTGTTGAGGCTCGAAGGCCATTTTATCAGTATATAGAGCGAAAGATAATAAAACAGGTCCCAGAAGGCGAAGGTCCACAGGAAGACGATAATCATGTCAATCAAGGATGTTCCCACAAGCAGGGCCAGGGCTACCAGCATCACAATGGTAGCGGCTTCCCGGGTTTTTTCAATTAGGATGTAATCTTTCGGG
The DNA here is from genome assembly GCA_032250805.1 of Bacteroidales bacterium. Lineage (GTDB taxonomy): Bacteria > Bacteroidota > Bacteroidia > Bacteroidales > B18-G4 > B18-G4. Next base: position 104,524 of record JAVVEM010000001.1, on the reverse strand, counting down.
ATCTTTTCTAAAAAATCGCGGTTGGGCACCCTGTTAAGGATACCCAGGGCCCTTCTGAGGTAAAGTACAACAACCCCTTCGAAATGGGCCATGGCAATACCAAAAATGGCAAGAAGGAGATATTTTGTGATCATGGCATAAACTGTAAATTGTAAATTGTAAACTGTACAGTATTGACTGTCTGTCAGGATGCTAAGGTTTTTCTACCACCTCATAGTCTTTTGTTACGAGTAGGTCGGCCGATGCCTTCAGCGCCTGCACCATCTTATGCTCCTGTTCCAGTACGGCCCAGCGGTATTCATTCTGGGGTTCTTTGCCACGCTCGCTTTGGGCTTTCCTGGTTTCGTGGTATGTGAGTTCGATAAAAACCCTCAGGTCAATGCCGCTGGTTTTTATAGCATAGAGGCCGTCGATGATGAGCATATCCACCGTACTGAAATCAGTCACCAGGGTATCGACCTGCTCCGTAACAAGGTCAACACAGGGCATAATGGCTTGTTCGCCTTTTTTGAAGGATTCGATGTTGCTGTTGATCGTGTCCCAGTCGTATTCGCTGTAACCTACGCACTTTTCAATCTCCTTGTCGATGCGCCACTGCTTTCGCTCCAGAGGATGTATCCTGTAATAGTTATCAATGTGCAGGGGCTTGGCAAAGATGCCGTGCTTGCGCAGCCCCCTGGCGATAACATGTGCCAGCTCAGTCTTGCCCGATCCCGACTCTCCTGATATGGCCGCAATGAATTTGTCTTTTTTATTTTTTAATATTTCATCAATGATCACCGCACCTGCTTTGTGGTGCTTTTCCTGAATGAGCAATACATCTCCAAGCATATACTTATAATTTTGAAATTTAAGTTTAATAATTCATTATTCGTCACTCGTCACTCGTCACTCGTCATTCGTTATTTGTTATTTGTTATTCGTCATTTGTTATTTGTTATTTGTCATTTGTTATTTCCATGCGGTAGTTAACCTTTTTAAATGTAAAGTTAAAGCTTATTTTTCTCCAGTGCGTCGGGAGGCGGGGATTGATCCTCACAATATCGCCCTGAAGGTCGAGCCCGGCAAAAGTGTGCATGGCCCCAAGCACAGTGCCTGCCATTACTCCTGCATGTATGCCTTCGGCAGTGGTTCCTCCCTGAATGTCGTTATAGTCGCTGGTAAGGGCATCAAGGTAAAGTTTCCAGCTTAACTCATGATCGCCGGTCATGCCGGCCAGCTTTGCATGAACAACCCTGCTCAGGGTTGAGCCGTGTGATGTACGCTGAAGATAGTAATTGAGGTTTTTTTTGAGATAGTCTTTGGGCAGCTCATAACCCAGGTCCCTGATCATTTCATCCACTTCGCCGCTGTCGAGGTTATAATAGGTCATCAGTGTGTCGGCCTGCTTGGCTACTTTGTAATCGTCGGGCGACTTTCCTTCTGCCTTCAGGATGCGGTCCATGCGGTGAATGTTGTTATATTTTTGCCTGTACCGGTCCCAGTCGAGCTCATTCAGGTTCAGATATCCATCATACTGTGCAATGATACCTTCATCAGATATGGGTAAATTCATATTTTTACTGACTTCTTTCCAGTATTCAGGTTCAGCTGGCTGAACATGAAGTTTTTGGAAAAGGGCTTCTTTCTTTTGTTTGTCGAGGGTATGGAGTATTTCGGCGGTTTTTTTCAATACCCACACGGTCATCAGGTTGGTATATGCATTGTCTTTCAGTCCGCCTTTTTCTGCTCCGGGATATTTTTCATGGAATTCGTCGGGGCCCATTACTCCGCTGATGCTGTAGCGCCCTGTTTTTTCGTCTTTTTCTGCTTTTCCGGCCCAGAAGCGGCTGATCTCAATTAACAATTCTGCCCCGCGTTCAAGAAAATCCTTGTCGGCAGTATAATGAAAATACATGATCACATTATAGGCGATGGCCAGCGACACATGCCGTTGCAGCGAACTATGGTCGGCTCCCCATTTGCCGCTAACCGGGTTCAGGTGTATTACCTGGGTTTCTTCGCTTCCGTCGCTGCCACTCTGCCAGGGGAACATGGCCCCCTGCTCACCATGTTCACGGGCATATCTGCGTGCCGCATCCAGGCGGTTATAGCGGTAATTCAGCACTGCTTTGGCCGCTTCGGGGAAGTGCATATAATAAAATGGAAGGATATAGATCTCATCCCAGAAAATATGTCCGCGGTAAGCTTCGCCGTGCAGTCCCCGGGCAGGGATGCCGGCATCGATATTTGCGTTATGAGGCGATATGCTGATCATGAGATGATAGATATGCAGCCTGAGCAGTTTTTGCGACAGGCGGTCGCCTTCAACCATGATGTCGGCCTTTTCCCAGATATCTTCCCATGCCGGGATAGAAGCTTCCAGAAGTTCCTGGAATTCTGCTGCCTGCCTGGCGTGATCAATGGCGCTCTTAAGCGGATCAGAAATGCCTTCATCGTCGGACCTGAACATGGCGCATCGTTTTATAAGCGCAACAGCCTGGTGTTGATCTGCCAAAGCCGATACCACAGTGATCACCCTGCCGTGGCCTGAGTCATTTATAATTTTTGCCTGCACAGCACCCTTGTCTGTTTCTGCCGTGATCCTGGCAGCGGCAGCGATATGGATATTTGATTGCGTGGTCTTCACTTCAAGAAACTGAATATCGCCCTCGTGGCCTTCACTAACGGCCTCAAGGTGTTGCTGATTCAGCGGGCGGTACCGTTCAACCCCATCATTGATGTGCTCGCCCTCAAGCTCTGATTTTATCTCGATCCGGCCTGAGTAGTTTAGTGGTGTTACCTCATAACGTATTCCTGCCAGGTGTGGATTGTCCATACTGGCAAAGCGACGGCTGTGGATCAGGGTTTCTCTGCCGCCCTTATCGCGAACAATCATTTTCCGGCATAAAAAGCCTTTATTCATATGAAGCCGCCTGCGAATGGAAACGATCTCCATGCTGCCCGGCCTGAACCAATCCCCATCATCGATCCTGAAGGTAAGCGGAAGCCAGTTGATGGCATTTACAAAATCTTCGTTGGTGATCATCCGGTCGCCAACTTTCGACTCCAGGCGGTTATACAGGCCCGCCATGTATGTTGCAGGGTAATGATGTTCGCCGGCACTTGCTTCCTCCCATGCGCCCCGGGTGCCGAAATAGCCATTGCCAATTGTTAACAGCGACTCGCGCGTTTTTTCAAGGCCGGGCTCATAACCGTAGTAAATAAGGTTGGTATTGTCGTAGGGCAATTTTTCGAGAAACCATTCCTCAATCCCTTCGAAACCGATCTCATCGATGTCGTTTACAACCACATCGGCTCCGCCAATGAATAGTTCCTGTGTATTTTCTTCTCTGGCAATGCCCAGCACCAGGCCAAAATTCCCTGCTTTGCCTGCTGTTACGCCTGATACGGCATCCTCGACAACCACGGTGCGGTCGTAGTCGGCTCCCAGCCGGTCGGCAGCAGTAGTAAAAATATCGGGGGCTGGTTTGCCATTCAGTCCAAGTGCTGCCGAAACCACGCCGTCGATACGCACCTCAACAAGTCCGGCAAGACCGGCGGCTTCAAGCACCTGCTCGCAGTTTTTGCTGGATGAGGCCACACCCACATGGATACCTTTGTCCTTAAGCGTATGGATCAGCTCAACCGTAGAAGGGTAAACTTTTACCCCTTGTTCTTTAAGAATATCATTAAAAGCGATGTTCTTACGGTTACCGATACCGCAAATAGTTTCTTTTTCGGGAGGGTCGGAAGGATCCCCGAAGGGGAGATGGATCTTTCTCGATTCGAGGAATGACTGCACACCATTGTAGCGCGGTTTGCCATCGACATAGGGAAGGTAATCATTTTGGTGTGAGAATTCCCTGAAGGACTCACCGTATTTCGCTTCTCTTTCGCGCAGGTATCCGTCAAACATCTGTTTCCACGCCTGGCTGTGAACCAGCGCCGTTTGTGTGATCACACCGTCGAGGTCAAAAATAACCGCATCAAAAAGTCTTTCTTCCATCTTATCAATATTAAACAATAAACCAGAAATAGCCTAATGGGGGCATATGCATCGAAGCATTTTTTATATCTGTCGAAACAGCCTGGCCAAGCGCATCATGTTTGCATTTTTCGAGCTGCTTTGCAGGCAGCGCAATCGTTTGGGCTTCGTCAGAAAGATTCAGCAATATCAGCAATCTGTTGCTTGTCCAACTGCGCCAATAACCCATCACCTGATTCAGTGTATCACCTGAAGGGTCTTTAATTTCGATCATATCCAGTTCTCCCCTGCCAAAGGCCGGGTGTTTTTTGCGGGTATTGATCATATGGCTGATGCGTGAATAAACTCCAGAAGCAAATGATCCGGTCGTATTGATTTCCTTCTCTGCCTCATCCCAGTCGATCCGGCCCCTGACCAGGAAGCGGGTATCATCCTTCCCGGTAAGGGCGATCATTTCCTTATAATATTTTTTGTCATTTGACTTGCCGAATTCATCCCCGTAATAGATCACCGGCGTTCCCGGCAATGATAGCATCATGGCGTAGGCGAGCAATATCTTTTTCGGATCATGGTCGAACAATTCGGATAACCGTGCCGAAATGCCCTGTCCGTGTCTGAAATCCCATTCGGGTTCTTTACAGTAATTTTCGTGGATGTATTTCCGGTCTTCCTCACTCACATAAACCAGCTCGAGGCTCAGTTCGTCGTGGAGGCGCAAAAAGGTAAACCACTGGCATTCATCAGGTATCGAAGGAGTGACCTCCTTACTGAGCACATGCTTTACCGGCTTGCCGTTTTTCATATGCAATGCTTTGAACATCTGCGGCATCAGCGGGAAATGATATCCTGCCTGGCATTCGTCGCCATTGCCAAAATATTTCACCACTTCCCTGGGTTTTTGACAGGCTTCGGCCAGAAGCAAAGTATGTGGCCTTACATGGTCGAGCACAGCTCTGAAGAACTTTATGAGCAGGTGTGTTTCGGGAAGATTTTCACAATCGGTTCCTTCTTCTTTCCAGAGGTAGGGGATGGCATCAGCCCGGAAACCGTCAACACCCAGTTTTAGCCAGTAAACGAGGTTTTTGGCCATGGCCAGCAATACGTCAGGGTTGCGGTAGTTGAGATCGGGCTGAAACTCGAAAAAGCGATGGAAAAAGTAATGATCACCGTCCTTTTCCCAGTTGCTGTCGCACAAACCCTCAAAAATAATGCGGGCCCCTGCATATCCTTTATCATCATCCGCCCAGATATAATAATCCCTGAAAGGGCTGTCTTCTGATTTCCTTGATTCGGTAAACCATCGATGCTGATCGGAAGTATGGTTGATCGCAATGTCGAAGATCACCCTGATGTTTCTTTTATGCGCGCTTTCGAGGAAGCGGGCAAAAACCTCCGATTTTTCTTCATCCGGAGCATCAGAGGGCAGGCCAAGGAGGTCGGGGCGGATGCTTCTGTAATTGCTGATGTCGAAACCGGCATCTTTTCCCGGCGAATCAAGGATTGGCAACAACCAAAGGCAGTTTACACCCAAATCCTGCAGGTATCCGATCTTCTCTTCCAGTCCGGGGAAATCATTGTTAAAAAGGTCAACATAAAGGGCGTAAACAATGGAATCCTTGTACCATTCTTTCTCGTGTCCCGGAAAAGTGATGCAGGCCCGGACCTTATCAAGTCCCGAAATAAACTTTGTTAAGGCCTCCGGCCCTGCACCGGGATAGAGTCGATCCCATATTGCTTTCATTCTTGATATCGTATCTTTCATATTTTTTATGCTAAGTGACTGTAAAATTAATTAAAGGGAGCCGAAAACGGGCAGAGTATTTACGAATAATTTAGAAATGTAACATCCATTTCAGGAATAATTTGCAATTTTGATTCATGATCGTAACCCTCAACCGCTAATATGCTTATGAAGGCACTTCGTTATTTTTTTGTTTTGTTTATCATTTCCGGACAAGCATTCGGACAGGGCTCACCACTTATTGAGCCACCTTTTTGGTGGACAGGCATGATGGAGAAGGAAGTCCAGCTGATGGTGCATGCCAAAAGAATAGCGTTCACTGCTCCACACCTTGTTTATCCGGGGGTAAGCATACAGAAAGTGAGCAAGACCACCAATCCCGATTATCTGTTTCTGGATATCCTGATCGATGATAATGCACAGCCAGGGTGGTTCAGGATCGATTTCGACAGGGATGAGGCCCTCCGCTATACATATACCTACGAACTGAAGGAAAGGGCCAACGGCTCGGCACAAAGAACAGGTTTCGGGCGCCGTGATGTGATCTATCTGCTTATGCCCGACCGTTTTTCAAATGGCGATACTGCCAATGATAACGTGCCCGGAATGCTGGAGAAAGCCAACAGGAACAACCCTGATGGCAGGCATGGCGGCGATCTGAAAGGGATCGCCCATCATCTGCAGTATATTGCCGATATGGGATTTACGGCAGTTTGGCTCAACCCTGTGCTGGAGAATAACAACCCCCATTATTCATACCACGGCTATGCCATTACCGACTTTTACACCATTGACCCGCGTTTTGGCACAAACCAAGAATACAGGAAACTTGTTGATCAGGCGCATGGCCACGGCCTGAAGGTGATCAAAGACATGGTATTTAACCACTGTGGCAAGGGCCACTGGTGGATGAAGAACCTTCCATCGGAAGATTGGATTCACCAGTGGCCCGGGTTTACACGTTCCAACTTCCGGGCCCCCGTGAACTCCGATCCACATGCTTCGTCATACGATAAGATCAGAATGCAGAAGGGCTGGTTCGACACCAATATGCCCGACCTGAACCAGAACAATGAGTTTTTGGCCAACTACCTTATTCAGAATAGTATATGGTGGGTTGAATATGCCGGACTTGACGGGATCCGCATGGATACTTATCCATATTCTGACCAGGAATTTATGCAAAGATGGATGCAACGTATGCATAGGGAATACCCCGATTTTACGGTATTGGGCGAAACATGGCTTCAGAAAGAGGCCATAACCGCATGGTATGCTGGCTCAGAGAATAATCGCTTCGGGTATAATTCACATCTCGACAGCCAAACGGATTTCCCGCTGCATTATGCCATCGAAAAGGCATTTCATGAGGAAGAAAGCTGGACCGGAGGCCTGACCCGGCTGTATTACGTGCTGGCACAGGATTTTTTGTATGATGATCCCTACGTCAATGTGATCTTTGCCGATAATCATGACCTGACAAGGTATTTTACCCTGATGAAGGAAGATATAAATAAGTATAAAATGGGGCTTGCCTACCTGCTCACAACCCGGGGGATCCCAATGGTATACTATGGCACCGAAATACTGATGGAAGGGGAGGAGCAGTCGGGCCATGGATATATTCGTGAAGATTTTCCGGGAGGATGGCCGGGTGATGAGGTAAATGCTTTTACGGGCGAGGGACTTCGCTTTGAACAATCAGGTGCACAGGCATTCCTGCAGCACCTCTTGCAATGGCGAAAAGGGCAGACTGCCATTCACGAGGGCAGGCTGGTGCATTTTATTCCCGACGACGGCATCTATGTGTTTTTCAGGCTTCTGGATGAGCACAGGATCATGGTGGTGTTAAATAATAACGGGGAAGAAAAACAAATGCCTCCGGTCGACCGCTTTGATGAATGCCTGGATGGGAACAGAAAAGCTATTGAAGTGATTGGCGGGAGCGATGTTGAAGACCTGCAAACCCTGATGCTGCCACCAAAGTCAACCCTGATCCTTGAAATTAATCATAAAAAAAACCATTGATCATGCATAGAAGCAATACTCTTATCGGCCTGATATTCCTGATGGCACTTTTGGCCTGCCGGAACGAAAAGCTTCCGGGAATTCCGGCCGGATCAAATATTACAGGACTGGCAAGCGGGCTTAAGCTCGGATATGATACCACAGAGGTTATGCTAAGCGACTTCTATACCGATCCGGGGATTATAAAAAAGGTTCAAATTACCGATTATCCTGATAGTTTATATTTTTTGGAAGGAGAGACGCTGGTGATGATTCCCTTTGAAGGAATGGATGCCATTGTTGAGCTGGCAATTACTGCTGAGGGGATCACTGAATCCATCCCGTTATTTCGCTCAGGGAAGCAGCTTGTTCAGTTTCAGTTTGATCCCGGGCAAAAACAATACGAGAGTGTAAGTGCAAGAGGGGAGTTTAATGGCTGGACAGCTAACAGGCCGGGTTTTGAGTTGATCGACGGCAAATGGCAGGCCGGACTTATGCTGAGTCCGGGGAGCTATCAGTACCTGCTCGTTGTTGATGGCGAAGATATGCTGGATCCGGGCAATCCCGATAAGATCGATAACAATATGGGCGGATTCAATTCGCTGCTTTTGGTGGGCACCGCCCTGACGGAAAAAGTGCCACGGATATTCACCCTTGAACACGGAAGAAGAAGCATTGAAATTGGCAGCGAAAAAGAGATCGGGGGCATGTATGTTTCCTGGCAGAATGTGCGTTTGCCCGATGCATATATTGAACAGGAAGAAGATGGTGAATATGAGATCGCGATCCCCGAAAATGCAAAAAAATTAAAACGCTCCTTTGTAAGGGTATGGGCCTGGAATGACTTCGGTGTTTCGAATGATCTGCTCATTCCGCTTGATTACGGCAGAGTGATCACCGACCCCGAGGTGCTCAACCGGCACGACCATCATGCCATGATCCTGTATAATGCCTTTATTGACCGCTTTAACGATGCTGACACTTCAAATAACAGGCCTTTGAACATTCCTGAGGTCCTGCCTCCGGCCGATTATCACGGGGGCGATATCAAAGGGGTGACTGAAAAGATCATCGACGGTTACTTTAGCGAATTGGGCGTAAACACGATCTGGATATCGCCGGTAATAAAAAACCCGGAAGGTGCATATGGTTTCTGGCCCGATCCCCCTTCGAAATTCGCAGGGTATCATGGCTACTGGCCCATTTCCTTTACCCTTGTTGACGATCGCTACGGAACGGAAAATGATCTTCACGAACTTGTGCGCGTGGCACATGAAAATGATATGAATGTCCTGCTGGACATTGTTGCCAATCACGTTCATGAAGAACATCCCCTTTATAAGCAACACCCCGAATGGGCAACTGAGCTATACCTTCCTGATGGCAGCCTGAATACCGAGCGCTGGGATGAATACCGTTTAACCACCTGGTTTGATGTATTCCTGCCTACCCTCGATCTGTCAAAACCTGTGGTTTACGAAATGCTTACCGATTCGGCCGTATACTGGATCGATAAGTACCAGCTCGATGGTTTCAGGCATGATGCTACCAAGCATATTCCCGAAGTGTTCTGGCGAACATTAACGCGGAAATTAAAACAAAAGATCGTTGCCGGCCAAAACAGGCCGCTATATCAGATTGGCGAAACATATGGCGGAGCAGAACTCATTGGCAGCTATGTTGGCACCGGGATGCTCGATGCCCAGTTCGACTTCAATGTATATGATGATGCACTTGCAGTGCTGATCAGGCAGGACCAGCCTTTTGGCCGGCTGGAGGCCTCCCTGCAGGAAAGCCTCGAATTTTACGGGTCTCATAATCTTATGGGATACATAAGCGGCAACCAGGACAGGGGACGCTTTACTTCCTATGCCGGCGGCGGATTGAAATTTGCTGAAGATGCCAAACTGGCCGGGTGGACCCGCAATGTGGTTGTTGGCAATGAATATGGATACGATATTACAAAGCTCTTATTTGCTTTTAATATGAGCATCCCCGGATTGCCGGTGATCTATTATGGTGACGAGATCGGGATGCCCGGCGGAAATGATCCCGACAACCGCAGGATGATGCGCTTTGAAGATTTGAATGAAAATGAAGCAGACGTTCTGGAAACCGTAAAGCTACTTACTGAAATTCGTACCACAAATATGCCAATGATCTATGGGGATTTTCAAACCTTGCTGCTTACTGATCAGACCTGGGCCTATTGCAGGACCTTTTTCGATGAAATTGTAATTGTAGTGATGAACAAGGACAAGAATACGAAAAACCTTACTTTTGCACTTCCGGAGCGCTTCGCTGATATGGAGCCTGAAGCTTTTTTTGGCAGCCTGCCTGCCATCAGGAAGGGCATTTTTACTGTTACGCTTGGCGGCCGTTCGTTTGATGTGATTTATCCGTAGGGCTGTCAGGCCTTGTTCAGGGCGGAATCATTGTTTAACAACCCGATGACCAATGAATAATAAAATGCAAATATCCCAACTTCTGTTGATGGCCCTGATTGCTATCGGGCTATCAGCAATCATTTTTATTTCGTGCAATGCGGCAAAAAAGAAAAAGGCTGTTGTAAGCCATGTCGTTCACCCCGAATGGAGCAGGAATGCAATCATCTATGAGGTAAATGTAAGGCAGTATACCCCACAGGGAACTTTCAGTGCCTTTGAAGAACACCTTCCACGACTTAAAGACCTTGGTGTTGATATTCTGTGGTTTATGCCCATACACCCCATCGGCCAAAAGAACAGAAAAGGTGAACTGGGCAGTTATTACTCTGTTCGTGACTATACTGCGGTTAATCCCGAATTTGGCAGTATGGACGACTTCAAACGAATTGTCGATCAGGCCCACAGCCTTGGAATGTATGTTGTCCTCGATTGGGTGGCCAACCATACTGCCTGGGATCACGACTGGATCACCAGTCATCCCGAATGGTATGCCAGGAATGAGCAGGGTGAAATGATCGCACCCTTCGACTGGACCGATGTTGCCAAACTCGATTATGACAAGCCCGGCATGCGGCCAGCCATGACCGATGCCCTGAAGTTCTGGATCAGCGAAGCTGATATTGATGGATATCGTTGTGACGTGGCTGCCGAAGTGCCCTCCGGGTTCTGGAATAATGTCCGTATGGAACTCGACAGTCTTAAGCCGGTTTTTATGCTTGCAGAGTCTGAAGAACCTGAACACCATATCCATGCTTTTGATATGTCGTATGCATGGGAATTGCACCATATCATGAACGGAATTGCCAAAGGAGAGAAAAAATCCACTCATCTGGATAAATATTTTTTAAAGCACGACACTTTATTCCCCGATGATGCATACCGGATGCTGTTCATCACTAATCATGATGAAAATTCATGGAATGGCACTGCTTTTGAACGTCTGGGAGAAGCGGTGGAAACCTTTGCTATGCTCACATTTACATTGCCGGGCATGCCCATGATCTATAGCGGGCAGGAAGCAGGGCTGAATAAGCGCCTCAGCTTTTTTACAAAAGATACCATTGAATGGGGAGATTATAAATATGCAGGGTTCTACCGTAAGCTTGCTGATCTTAGAAAAGAAAACCAGGCCCTGTGGAGCGGCGGGGCCGGAGGTGATTTAAAAAAGATCAAAACAAATGATGAAGCAATTTATGCCTTTATTCGTCAGGTTGAGAATAATAAGGTGGTTGTACTTGTTAATCTCAGCGATCGTGAACGGGAGTTCACAATCAAATCAAAAGGCTACAACATTTTAATGACCGATTATTTGACCGGCGAGGAAATTATGCTTGAAACCGGTAAAAGCTTCATACTCGGGAAATGGGCGTACCGGATATTGCTGTCATCATCACAATGACCACAAAATACATTGCTCTTATCTGCACCATTGCCTGAACATGACCGGCCAATAAATATGCCGCAGCGGGATATTCCTGCTTAACCAGGTTGATCTTCAATGCTTCATATTAAATTAAAGTTGTTTTATTTTTAAATATATGTTATTTTTACGTTTTGTTTAAGTTTTGTTCGTGTATGAGCACCTATTAATAGATTGTACAAACTTTGTTTATTAACCAAAAATAATTTTTATGATACGAAGGCTAACTCTCCGATTTATGCTGTTTCTGGCCATGGTGGCATGTATCGCTGTTTCAGCAGTTGCCCAGGAAGGGACGTTAAGCGGTATCGTTGTTGATGCAGAAGATGGTACCGGCCTGCCGGGGGCATCAGTACTTGTTAAAGGTACTACAACCGGAACAACTACCGATATTGACGGTAAATTCAGTCTTACTGTCGAACCCAATACGGTACTGGTGATCTCCTATGTTAGTTACAAAAAACAAGAAATTACTGTTCAGCCAAATACCACCATCAGGGTTGAACTGGTGCCTGAAAGCGAAGTGCTTGATGAATTGATCGTGATTGGTTATGGTGTTCAGAAGAAAGAGGATAAAACAGGTGCTGTAAGCAATGTAGAGTCGGAAGAATTGAACTCAGGCAACATGATCTCACCCATGCAGGCATTGCAGGGCAAAGTGGCAGGGGTGTCGATTACCAAAAAGGGAGGCGATCCGACGCAGGATTTTTCTGTCAGGATCAGAGGTGCTTCGGGTTTTCAGGCCGGTACACAACCTTTGTACGTGATCGATGGGGTTCCCGGGGCAGATCCATCAGTGCTCGCCCCTGAAGATATTCTTTCATACAACATCCTTAAAGACGCCGCATCAACAGCCATATATGGTTCGCGCGGTTCAAATGGTGTTGTTATCATTACCACAAAAAGAGGAAGTACCGAATCCGCAAAACCAGGATCGTTGGTCAATGAGGTTAACTTTAGTTTAAGGGGCTCTATGGACAATATCCTGAAGAAAGTTGAACTGCTGGATGCTGGTGAGATCAGGAATTTTTACGGCGACAAACCGGGCTATATCGATGGCGGATCAAGTACCGACTGGCAGGATGAAATATACCGAACAGGCTATTCACACAGTGCTCACCTAAGCTTTTCAGGTGGTAATGCCAAAAGCTATTATAATGCCTCGCTAACGAACACCAATTGGGATGGCGTTATGAAGGGCACATCAAGAACAAGAAATTCATTTAGATTGAATGTGGGCCATTCGGCTATTGACGACCGCCTCAGGTTTGCTGCAAACTGGGCAGGTTCATTTGAAGATTTCGACCTGGAGAACTACGATGGCTGGGATAAAGATGATATCATCTACCAGGCCCTTCAACGTAACCCTACCGACCCTGTATACAATAGCAGTGGCGGTTATTACCAGTCAAACAGGGAGTTTAATTATGAAAACCCTATGGCGATCATCAATGAAGTGGAAAATAGCAGGAATAGAAAATTATTCCTCGGGAATTTCAGGACTGATTTCACTGTGATCGATGGCCTCGACCTGAGCCTGAACCTCAGTATGACCGACAGCAGGGCGCACAACAGATATTTCCGGCCGAGCGGACTCTATGCCACCCAGGACCTTGGTGCCGGCGAGCAAAAGTATGAACATCATTCACAGAAATTGCTTGAAGCTACCGCCACCTATGTAAAGACATTTAATGCAACACACAATATAAACCTGCTTGGGGGTTATTCATGGCAGGAGAATGCGTACGACGGATTTTTTGCCAAAGGAATAGATGCCCAGTCCGACCATATTGGAAGCAGCAACCTCGGCATATTCAACGATGTAAAATACGGCGATATCGGCTCCTGGAAAGGAAAATCAAACCTCATTGGTTTCTTTGCAAGGGCGCAGTATAACTTCAGTCAGAAATATTATGCTTCTGCCTCTCTGCGCCGCGATGGGTCTTCGAAATTTGGAGAAAACAATAAATGGGGCTGGTTTCCAACGGCAGCGATTGGCTGGAATATCCACAGCGAGGATTTTATGAAGAATGCAGATTGGCTTGACCAGTTAAAACTCAGACTGAGTTATGGGGTATCAGGTAACCAGGAAATTGGCGAATACCGCAGCCTGGTTGTCTGGCAGCCGGCCGGAACAGCTATCAACCCGGAAACCGGGCAACAAGTGATCTCTTTTGAACCTGCCTGGAATGCAAATCCCGACCTGAAATGGGAAGAAACCTCAGAGATAAACCTCGGTCTTGATTTCTCATTTATCAGTGGAAGGATAAGCGGTTCATTTGAGGTTTACCAGAAAAAGACCAAAGACCTGCTGGGCGAATATAATGTGCCGGTACCACCAAACCTCGCACAAAGGACCTGGGCCAATTCCGGCGAACTTGAAAATAAGGGCGTTGAATTATACATTCAGGGTTTCATATTGTCCAGCTCAAACTGGAGTTACAAGATGGGCCTGAACATGGCGCATAACAGAACCATCATCAATGATCTTGGCGGGTTTTTTAATGAAGAAGACGGGGTAAGGAAAGAAGGATATATCTCGGGCCGGGGACTTGTTGGTGAAGAATATTATACCATTGGCATGATGGAAGGTGAACAAATAGGAGCCTTCTACCTGCCTACATATGTGGCGCTGCAGGATGGAAAATTTGTTTATAAGTCAGAAACCGGAGGATTTACCACAGACCTTACTCAAGCCAAAAGAACAATCATTGGCTATGCTACTCCCGACTTCGAGATCGGATGGTCGAATTTTATTACCTTCCGTAAAAACTGGCACCTCGACTTTTCTTTCCGCGCAATGATAGGAAACGACATTTATAATGCAACCGAAATGTTCTTCGACGACCCGGGACTGCTGCAGTCGCTGAATGCATCGCCGGCAGCACTTGACTGGGATAAGCAGGGGAGGACCACGGCTGCCACACTGGCCGATTTTTATGTGGAAGATGCAAGCTTCGTCAGGCTTGACTACGTTTCTCTGTCGTATGACTTCAAATTCGGCGAGAACCATAATGTTTTTAAGGGTTTAAGCGTGTTTGTTGCATCAAACAACCTGTTTACCATTACGGGTTATTCAGGAATTGACCCCGAAACAACCATCGACGGATTAAGTTTTGGCATCGACCAATACAATGTATATCCTAAAACAAGAACATTTACTATTGGGGTCAAAGGTTCAATCTAAACACTGATTTGGTATGAAAAAGATAATATTTTTAGCACTGGCATTTGTTTTTATACTCTCCTCATGTACGAAGCTCGAGGAGGAAGTATATGATAAAATTCCCGGGGATAAATATCCCGAAAATGAAGCCCAGGTGGCCAACCTTACTGTAAATGCATATGCCCAGCTAAGAACCTATGCCGATGATGAAGGCTGGTGGTTCCTGGCACAGATTATGACCGGCGACCTTGTTTGCGGACCTACACGCGGGGCCGACTGGTTTGACGGAGGTAAATGGGTAAATATGCACCGCCACGAGTGGACAAACGACGACGAAGGGGTAAACAGGATGTGGGATCACTTCTACAGAGGGATCACTACCTGCAACAGCACCCTGGATATGTTAAGAGACCTGGAGCAAAACGAGGCGGTAAATCTAAAAATAAAAGAACTGGAAGTACTCCGGTCATTTTATTATTACCTGTTAATCGATAACTATGGCGATGCTCCTTACCTTACTTCAGCCCGAAATGCCCCGGAAAAACCCTTTAAAGAAAGCAGGGAAGCCATTTACGACAGCCTCGTGAATACTGTTACAAGAGCACTTCCATATCTTAAAGCAATTGATAACAAGTACATGGTTACCAGGTATACAGGCTATGCCTTGCTGGCCAAACTCTACCTGAATGCCGAAGTTTATAAAGGCACACCCGAATGGGAAAAGGCAGAGATGTATATTGATAGCGTGATTGACGGTCCCTTCAATCTTTCGCCTAATGTTGAGGGTCCCTTCGTTACAAATAATGAGAACAATTCAGAGATCATTTTTAGTATACCATACGACGAAGATAATTTCCAGGGATTCAGATTGCATATGCGGACCCTGCATTACCAGCATAATCTCAAATATGACATGCCTGTGGGACCCTGGAATGGCTTTGCCATTGTTCCGACACATTTTGACCGTTATGAAGATGGCGATCTGCGGAAGGACGCGTATAATATTTACGGGCTGCAATACGACAGCCAGGGAAACGTTATTCTTGACGGTACAACCAATCAACCTCTCGATATTGATCCTTATCTTCCGGCTCTTTCCATGTCGGCGGGTGAATATACAGCCGGACAGATCAGGACAACGGGAGCGAGGATCGGTAAATATGAGATCGCAATGGGTGCCAAGGAAAACCTGAGCAATGACCTTCCATTATTCAGGCTTACCGACTTCTGGTTGATGAAGGCGGAGGTGCGCATACGACAGGGAGGCAATGGCGACGACTGGATCAACGACATCAGGGAAAGAGCCGAGGTAGACCCATGGTCGGGAGCTACACTGGAAATGCTTCTTGATGAAAGGGCACGTGAACTGTATTGTGAAGGCCAACGCCGCCAGGATCTCATACGCTTTGGCAAATTCGGGGAATCCTGGTGGGAAAAAGCTGCCAGCGGACCTGAAAGGAACACATTCCCTATACCGAAATGGGCTACCGACGCAAATCCAAACTTATTGCAATAATATTCAACAAATAACCAAATAACAATTATTATTAACTAAAACTTTAAAACAATGCTAAAACATTCAATTAAATTAATGAGCTTACTCATGCTTGCAGGATTAGTGATCTTCTCGTCCTGTAATAAAGATGATGACGACGACGAAACCCCTCCTGTGGTGATCCTTGACGGGATTTATGTAACAGGAGCTGCAACTGCCTATACCGGCTTTAATGCCGATGCCATGATGGCAGTTACACGCAACGAGGTTAACCAAACAGAACGTAGCACCCTCTACGAACTCTACATTCCACTTAAAGGTGGCGAAAATTTCCAGATTTCCCAGGTAGCAGGTTCCGTGCAGAAAACATACGGACCGGGTGCCAACTGGGCAGTTGTTGCCGAACCTACAACCGATGAACCCAAAGATGCGGATATTCATCGTGGAAGCGTAGAAGAATCAACAAATTCATTTAGTGTTGATTTAGATGGAATGTATCACGTTGCAATTGATATGGACATTATGAAAGCTGTGGTTTGCCAGGTACACTGGGGTGTTATTGGTGCAGCAACCCCTGATGGCTGGGGAACTTCTACAGTTCTTACAGAATCGGCTTTTAATGGCACAAGCATGTCATGGGAGATCACTGATATGGAACTTCGTGGTGGCGACTGGAAATTCCGTTATTCGAATGGCTGGAAGATCGAAATCGACACTACCCTCGACATTGGTGGCGGAGATGTTGGCGTAAAAGTAAATACCAACCTCGGCGGTGCCGTTGATGCACTCGTTCCGGGTGGCGACAACATCGTGAACGACGATCCTGGTATTTATACCATCGAACTGGCCTACGAACTTGGCTCTGGCTATAATGCAACACTTACCAAAACCGGCGAGCTTCCGCTCACAAACTGGACCGGCGTTGAATGTGATGCAGTTGGTACAGGTGTTAGTGCCGATAATGCCAATGCAATTCCCGACCCGAGCTCATGGGGCTGGGGCAATGTACTTGTTGCCGACAATGGTGGCGTGCCCACTCAGAATGGTGACGTGTATACATGGACATGGACAGGAATTATCCTCGAAGCTGATGAAGGTTTCAAGGTCAGAACACTCAATGGCGTTGCTCCTCCAAGTGGTGGTGCAAACTTCGACTCAGGTTATAGCGACCTTGATGCCGATGCTTCTTCTGCAAATGTTTATGACATGAGCGGAAACCTTGCCGTTACCACTAAGGGTGCATATACAATCACACTTGAGATTGATGCTGCAAACAGCGATACCAAGAAAATTGTGATCACCGAAAATTAAGCCTTAAAACAAAAGCGTTTTAAGCATACAGGCTGCCCTGGCAAAAACCGGGGCAGCCTTTTTTTGTTAAAGAATAAATATTAAGAACCAACTTCAGGTTCAGGTGTTATATTAATGTAACTTTACACTCGCAATAACATTATGATGAAGAAGCTTTTAACAATATTAACAGTAACCCTGTTATCATCAACCCTGTATACCCAGGTAGTCGTTACAAACCCTGTTGTTCCTGTAACCGATCAGCCTGTTACCATAACCTTTTATGCTGCCGAAGGCAATGGAGGTCTGGCAGGTTATACGGGCGATGTATATGCCCATACTGGTGTGATTACCGAAAACAGCACCGGCCCGGCAAACTGGGAGTACGTGAAAACGGACTGGGGCGAGAATACTCCTGAGACCATGCTTACCCGCATTGCCAATGATGTTTATACCCTAAGCATTGCCCCTGACATCAGGGCATATTACGGGGTGCAGCAAAATGAAGCCATCCTTCAACTCGCGTTTGTTTTTCGCAGCCAGGAACCGGTTGGAGGTGAATATCTGGCAGGCAGGGAGGCTGATGGTGGTGATATCTTCGTGGCTGTTGTGGAATCAGGCCTGAATATTCTTTTTGTGCAACCCGAAATCAGGCCGGCCCTCCTTGATCCCGGAGAAAACCTCTTTGTGGAGGCCTTTGCAAATGAGGCCGAAACGATGAGCCTTTATGAAGATGATGTATTTATTAAGACAGTTTCAGGTACCAGCCTTACACATACTTTTACACCGGCCGGTAACGAAGTGCACTGGGTGAAGGTGATCGCGGAAAATAGTGATATGAGCGTTGCGGACTCATTCTTTTATCTCGTCAGGCCGCTTGTAACGCAGGAAGAAAGACCTTCCGGGATAAGGGATGGGATCAACTATATTGACAATCAAACGCTTGTGCTCAGCCTGCTGGCACCCGGGAAAGAATACGTTTATGTGATCGGCGATTTTAACAACTGGCATCCCAACAATGATTATTTTATGAAAATGACACCCAACGGGGAGCGCTTCTGGCTGGAAATCAATAATCTCGATCCCGGCAGGGAATATATTTTTCAATATCTGATAGATGGTGAACTCAGGCTGGGCGACCCTTATGCCGATAAGGTGAGTGATCCGTGGAACGACCACTTTATCAGCGAGGAAACCTACCCCGGGCTGATCGCTTATCCTGAAGGAAAAACATCAGGCATTGCTACCGTATTGCAAACTGCGCAGGAAGAATATCAATGGGAAGTGGAAAATTTTATTCCCGCCAAAACTACCGACCTTGTCATTTATGAATGCCTGGTGCGCGACTTTACTGAAAAACACAGCTATGCAGCGATCATTGATACCCTTGACTATTTACAGCGGTTGGGAGTCAATGCACTGGAGCTTATGCCGGTAAACGAGTTTGAAGGAAACCTGAGCTGGGGATATAATCCGTCCTTTTACTTTGCCCCCGATAAATACTACGGCCCTAAAAATGAGCTCAAACGATTGGTGGATGAATGCCATAAACGTGGCATTGCAGTTATTCTTGATATCGTATTGAACCACTCCTATGATCAATCCCCGTTGGTTCAGATGTATTTCGATGGCAACAATCCTGCTCCGCAGAATCCCTGGTATAATCCCAACCATAACTTTGCCAACCCCGATGCATGGTGGGGCAACGATTTTGACCATGAAAGCCTGTACACACAAAATTTTGTCGATAGCGTAAACACTTACTGGATGAGTGAGTACAAAATGGATGGATTCAGGTTTGACTTTACAAAGGGCTTCAGCAATACATACCACACTGATGATGATCCCTGGGGAAGCAATTATGATGCCGCCCGGGTGGCAATTTTGAAAAGAATGGTAGATGCGATCTATGATCAAAACGACGATGCTATTGTGATCTTTGAGCATTTGGCCGAAAATTCGGAAGAAAAGGTGCTTGCAAATTATGGTATACTGCTGTGGGGGAACATGAATTACCATTATGCCGAAGCTGCCATGGGCTATAATACGGGTGATAAATCCAACCTTTCGGGCATATCCTATAAAGCCCGGCAATGGGCTTATCCACACCTTGTAGGATATATGGAGAGCCACGACGAGGAGCGGATCATGTATAAGAATGTCACTTACGGCAATTCGCAGGGATATTATAATATTCAGGACACCTCGGTGGCCCTCGACCGGATCAGGCTGGTTTCCGCATTTTTCTATACGGTGCCGGGACCCAAGATGATCTGGCAGTTCGGTGAACTGGGTTATGATTATTCAATTGACTATAACGGCCGCCTTGGTGAAAAGCCGGTGAGGTGGGATTATTACAACGACTGGAGAAGAAACTATAATTATCATTTTATCTCTTCACTCATCAGCATGCGGAAAAATTATGATGTTTTTGAGACAGGCAATTTCGAAATGGATGTAAACAATGGAGAAATGAAGACGATCAGGTTGTTTGGCGATACCATGCAGGTGATTGTTGTGGGGAACTTCGGAGTGGGCGAAGGAAACATCCGGCCCGTGTTCGGCCATACAGGGGTCTGGCATGAATATTTTAGCGGCGATACCCTCCAGGTTTCAGATGTAGAGATGCAGCTGACGCTAAGACGGGGAGCGTATCGACTGTATACCGATAAACACCTCGTGACTCCCGATATCGGAACATCGGTAAATGATCCGTCTGATGATCGTAACACAGGCTTAAGAGGATTCATTTATCCTAATCCGACAAATAAAGACGCTACCCTCGCACTTCACCTTAACGAATCGCAATACCTCCGGATTTCTGTTTCCGGAATTTCAGGCATTGAAATTGAAAAACAGCAGGAACAGTATTATTCCAAAGGATTGCATAACATCAGTTTGAATACCGCTTCGCTTGATCCGGGCATATACCTCTGCCTGATCGATACCGGCAAGTTTACCGAAGCGATAAAATTTATAAAGGAATAACATAGTTTAGCACGATTTTGGTAATATTTTGCCCAGCGGGGAGATATTTCTTCGTGAAACCATATAATTGTAATTTTTTTATGATGGATAGACGTTTCATGAGGCATTTGCGTATTTCATTTATTTTGGGATTCATATCAATCGGAGCTTACAGCCAAAATCTGGTTGTTCGCGATATCCTCACGTCCAGGCCGATAGAAAATGTGGCAATTTACAATCCTGAGCACACCCGGACGGCTTTAACCAATATTTCAGGCATTGCAGATGCTTCGGCTTTTTTGCCTACAGATACATTGATCTTTCAACATGCCTCTTATCAGGATCATATTACTTTATATGAGATTCTGGCAGAAAATGAATTCAATGTTTACCTGCAAAAGAAATCCATTGCGCTTGATGAGATCGTTATCTCTGCCACTCGCTTTGAACGCAAGCGTGATGAAATCCCGAACAGGGTTGTTTCCATCAATCCCGAAAAGATAAAGCTTGAAAACCCCCAGACCACCGCAGATATGCTGGCATATTCGAACGAGGTTTTTGTGCAGAAAAGCCAGTTGGGAGGCGGTAGTCCGATGATCAGAGGTTTTTCGGCCAATGAAGTGCTGATCGTTGTTGATGGGGTGAGGATGAATAATGCCATCTTCAGAAGCGGGAACCTTCAGAATGTTATTGCCATTGACCCCAACAGCCTGAGCCGCACTGAAGTGATTCTTGGACCCGGAACGGTTATATATGGCAGCGATGCTCTGGGCGGGGTAATGAGTTTTATGACCCTTGAACCCAAATTGAGTGTTGGCAGCAATTTTACGACTTCAGTAAATCTGTTGGCCAGGTATGCTACTGCCAATAATGAACGTACCGGGCATCTCGATTTTACGCTCTCCGGGAAAAAATGGGCCGCTGTAACAAGTTTTTCAGCCAGTTGGTTTGATGACCTGCGCATGGGAAGCGATGGGCCTGATGAATATTTGCGTCGCCACTATATTGAAACCCGCGGACTAAAGGATTATATGGTCAATAACTCTAATAAAGAAATACAACGCTTCTCAGGCTATAACCAACTGAATATTATGCAGAAACTCAGGTATAAGCCTGTAAAATGGCTTGACCTTACCTACGGTTTTCATTATTCTGAATCTTCTGATGTTCCGCGTTATGACAGGCTGATAGAATATGATTCCGACGATACACTGAAATATGCAAACTGGTATTACGGACCCCAGAAATGGATGATGAATGTCTTAAACGCTGGCGTTAACGTAAATCGCAGGATGATTACTGAGATGAAAGTAAGCCTCGCATGGCAACGCTTTGAAGAGAGCAGGCACAGCCGGAAATTCAATAACGAATGGTTTAAAAACCAGTATGAAGAGATTGATATGTATACGGTCAATATCGACATAGAAAAACAGCTGAATTCAAGGAATGGTTTCTTTTATGGTTTTGAAGGGGTATACAATGATGTTGTTTCAACCGCTTTATTGCGAAATTATATCACTGGCGAAAGGAAGAAAACAGGCACACGTTACCCTGATGGCAGTAACGACTACCTGACTTTGGCCGGGTATCTGAACTTTGAGCACCGCTTTACGGAGTCGCTTACGCTTTTTTCCGGCCTGCGATACAACCATGTCAGCCTGAAGTCGCGCTTTGCGGATACATCTTTATACCATTTCCCATACAGTGAAGTGAATTTAAATACCGGAGCACTCAATGGCAGTTTGGGAATGAGCTGGAATCCTGGAAATGGCTGGCAATCGAAAGTGAATGCATCGTCGGGTTTTCGCGCACCCAATCTCGATGATATCGGAAAAGTGTTTGATTCTTCTCCCGGAAATGTCATCGTCCCCAACCCGGACCTGAAACCGGCGTATGCATATAGTCTTGATGCTGCAGTACTGAAAGAGTTTTACGAAATCATCAGCATCGAATTTTCTGCATTCTACACTTATCTTGTCGATGCTATGGTGCGACGGAATTTTAGCTTTAACGGCCAGGATTCGATCTGGTATGATGGCGAATATTCAAATGTTGAAGCGCTTGTCAATGCCGGCAGCGCCACCATCTATGGACTAAGCGCCCAGGGCAGCCTTCAGCTGGGATCATATGTAAAACTGAGCACTGCAATAAACTGGATGAAAGGTGAAGATGATGAAGGGTATGCACTCAGGCATGTATCGCCATTGTATGGAAATACAAGTCTCAGTTTTGTCAACAAGCGGTTTCGTGCCGAATTGTATGCCGTTTACAATGGATCGGTTCCCTTCGGCCGCTTATCGCCCAGTGAACGCGATAAGCCGCACATTTATGCTTCTGATGATAACGGTAATCCATGGTCCCCATCATGGTGGACGCTCAATTTTAAGTCAACATTAAAGATCGTTGAACAGTTAAATATTGATATTGGTTTAGAAAATATATTAAATAAACGCTACAGGCCTTACTCTTCAGGCATAGTTGCACCAGGAAGGAATTTTATCATTGCCCTGAGGGCAAACCTATAAACCTGGACTCCTCAATAATTTTGTCAACAACGCATTATTAAGAAACCAATGATTGTCGTAACACGCAAAGCGTGCCCTGTTCATGAATTTTGAGCCAGTCTGGCATATGCCACCGGGGGCTGGATGCTCTCATCTATCCTGATTTCAACGATATGTTCGTACTCCCTTAATAATCGCGAGAGCCGGCCATACTGAACGCCTTTTTTGCGTATAAAAGCACCCATCTTAGCCAGGTTTGCCCAGCCTTGATCATCGGCACATTTGTCAACGGCTTCAATAATGATACTTTCAAGTTCGGATTTTTCCATAATACTCTTTTATATTAGTCAAAATTGAACATTGGTCAGTCTGCTCTTTTTTTTTGATTGATAATATAAATGTTATGCTGAGTTCTTACAGTTTACCCAAAGATAGTAAAATTAAACCCCATTGTCAATAGCAGATATTCCAATTGTTGATTTGCAGGCACTATTAACGTTTATACCTGGAAAAATAAATTTAAAAGTTAAATCAACTCGCGGAAAGGATGTTATGCAAAGCGATAACCTGGGGGATCAGTGGTTTTTCAAGATTATTGATGACAAGATGATCGGCCATTTCTGATTTTTTTTGTTCATCCCACTGTCTGGCCAGCCGCTTATTGAATTCGGCTTTTGTTATACTATCCCGTGCAATCACCCGTGCGCATGCAATTTCAACAGGTGCGGTAACAAGTATGCTCCTGTGAAAGTGCCTGTAAAAGCCACTTTCGAAAAGCAGTGCCGATTCATACAGGGTGTAGTTCTTGTCGGAGTGGCTGGCAGCCCAGGCCAGATAATCTTCCAGTACCAGAGGATGTATAATGTTGTTGAGTTTTGTGAGTTTATTTTGATCCTGAAAAGCACGTTTGGCCAATATGCTGTTTTGCAGATGATTGCCTGAGCCATATACATCATCCCCGAAAAGTGCTTTTACTGCTTTGGCTACATGTGCCTCACCGTAGAACTTTTTCGCCTCACTGTCGGCAAAATAAACCTGAATGCCCAGACTTTCAAATATCCTGCATACAGTGCTTTTTCCACTGCCAATGTTCCCGGTAACCGCGACCCTTTTCATCAGTTTTGTATCAGATACTCAACCTTGGCGGGATTGATCCTTGTGATCCTGATGAAGTCAGGGCTTTCATCAACCTTCACTTTCAGGAGGTTCTTCCCAATATCCCTTTTTTCATCGTAATTCACCGACAGGCTAAACATTTCGGGCTTGACAAGATCATAATCCTTCAGCGCTACCCTGTAGGTTACCAACACCGATCGGGGGAATGTTCTGATCGTCATATCAGGATCCTCTGCAGTACCTGTTACCGGAACCTCTATTATGGATTCGGTAAACTCCTCGACCGGGACGACGATCCTTACGCGATTAAGATTAAGGTTGACTTTGCTGTTCTTTATTCCAGGATCGAGCGAAACAAATGTCTCCAGATTTTGGTCCAGATCCGAATAGCTTTTTCTCTCTGTTGGAATAAATGTCATGGTATCGATCATCGAGGCCGGCCCGCTGATTTGTACTTGTTCGGGAACAAGCCTGATGCTGTCGTAAACCAGAAACTGGGGTTTACAGCTAACATCGATCCTGGCCTTCACTGGCAGTGATCTTGTGATGATCTCTTCAAAGTTGAGGTATAAAGTGTCGGGATAAATGCCAAGCACAGCATGGGCAAAATCAAAGCGGCCCGAAACCTGGTTCCTGAAGGTGTTGGTAAGAATATAATATTTATCAAAAAAACGGCTTTTCCTGGTCTCAGCCTGGTTAAGGTTAATTTTGAGTGGGGAGGAGCGGGAGAGATATTTTGCAGAAAAAATATCCGCGCCCTTGGCCCTCAGCCTGATATAAATATGATCATCGGCCTGGACCAGGAGTTTGTTTACCTGGATGTTTTGATAAGAAATTGGCATCCTGATCTCTGCAACATATTCATCCGACATCTTGATCAGAAACCAGATGAACAACGATATAATACAGCAGATCAAAAAAATATACAGGCTTTTCCGCAGATTTTTATCTCTTGGATTTTTTACCCTGTCGATCAGTTCTGTGAGTTTTATTTTCAAAACTCTTATGCTTGAGGTTACTTGTTTTCAAGTTGCGCAGAAGGGTCGGCAGCAATGGCTGATTTCTCGAATGTCATTTTTATCTGATTCCCGACATCAAGAGTAACGGTTTTGTCGCTCACTTCTAAAATCTTTCCATGGATACCACCGATCGAGATCACTTTATCTCCTTTTTTTAGTGCTTCCCTGAACTTCTTTTGCTCCTTGGTCTTTTTCATTTGCGGTCTGATAAAGAAAAGGTAAAATACCAGGACGATCAAAATCAGTGGCAGGAAATTCATCAGGGTATTGCCTTCCCCTCCTTCGGGGTTTCCCATCATTAGCGTAAAGGTAAGTAAATTCATGTTGTTCTGTTTTTTAGTTTTTATTAAAGATCATTGGGTGATACCACCTTTGCCTTTATTCTTAAAATGGTTTTATTTGGTTGCGTATTTGCCGAAACCGTGACAGACTTATTCTGGAATCCACGGCGTTTTCTTGAATCAAAGGTAACTGTGATCATGCCTTCCCCGCCGGGAGGAACGGGATCTTTGGTATATTTTGTCGCTGTACAACCACAACTGGCCGAAACATCACTGATCACCAGGTCCATCTTGCCCGTATTTTTAAACACGAAGCTGTACATCACTTTTTCTCCCTCAATCACAGTGCCAAAATCGTGGAGGGTCTCTCTGAATTCAAATGCCGGGAGTTCATCCATATTTCCTTTTCCCGAAGCAGTTACAGGATTGTGCACAACGTCGGCAGGCACTGAACCACTTTGATTGTTGCAGGCTGTGATCATCAGTAAAAACAGCAGGAGTATTCCTGTTGCTTGCTTTCTCATCTTAATTTTCATTTATATTACACGTATTAAACATTATTATCTGAGGATGGTTACTGCACCCCTGAAATCGTCTTCTCCCTGTGTACCCATACATTTCAGTACATAAAAATAAGTGCCTTCAGGCAGATTTCCTCCATCCCAGTCATTATTGTAGTCGGTTGCTTCAAACACCCGCTTCCCCCAACGGTTGAAGATCACCAGTTCATTGCTGATATAAAAGTCATTGATGGGCTGATGCGCTCCTGATGCCATAAAAGCCTTTTGAGGATTATCCTCCTCAGGAGGTTTGATGGTAATGATAAAGGTGTCATTGGCACCGTCACCATTGGGTGTAAAGACATTAGGAACAAGCAACTGAACACTTTCTACCGTGATATTGATCAGGCTTGAGTCGACACAGCCATTCATGGTAGTGTATTCAAATTTAACGCTATGATCACCCAGGGCACCAAACGAAAAAGTGGGGTTGGGGAGGTTCGAGCTGAAGCCACTTTCCAAAGCCCAAAAATAATTGTTCAATGATATAGAATCTTCTGAAAGGTTTTCGAACCAGAACATCAATCTCGGATCCTGAATATAGGTAGTTGTATCGGGTGTAGTCCTTATTTCGGGCATATCCCAGACTTCAACCCAGTAACTCGTATCAAAACGGCATCCTGCATCATCATATACATGAACACCAACATAGCCTTCACAAAGGCCAATGGCATAATTCGAATCGCCCGGATCTACATTTGGCGTATCCCAATCGATGCTCAGGTGGCCGGTCCCGCCGGAAGTAAACACTCTCACCTGGCCTTTGCAATCTCCTCCCGGACAGCCTTTATTTTCCTGGTTCTGCTCAAATTCGACATAGATGCGTGGATACATGTCAAGGCGAACGCTATCGGTGCAGCGGTTTATATCATCATAAATGTCGACGGTATAGGTTTTGGAGTTGGCAAGGATCACACGTGCATTGAAGAGGGTGTCTTCAGGACGTGTGTTCCACTGATAGCGGTAGTTTGTTTCGTCTACTACAAGAAACAGCGTGTCTTTATAGCAAAGACTGTCATTCTCCTGCAAAATCCGGGCATTGATAATGTTTATGTAGCAATCGGTTTCTGATATCTGCCCATTGATATCACTGGCAGTTACATCGTAAGTGCCATTTTCCACCACCTTTATCATGCGGCTTGTTTCGCCGGTAT
This sequence comes from Bacteroidales bacterium, assembly GCA_032250805.1. Taxonomy (GTDB): domain Bacteria; phylum Bacteroidota; class Bacteroidia; order Bacteroidales; family B18-G4; genus B18-G4. The sequence goes on along the minus strand of JAVVEM010000001.1, from coordinate 77,390 downwards.
TCCATATATACGATTCGAATCCCTCGCCGGCATCCAGCACCAGGGTATCAATATGGCAGCGGAGGGCACTGTCAGTCTGGAATACCTCGATGGTATCGTATGTCTGTGAATGTAAAATATTTACATTCAGCAGGATGATAATGATGGTGACAAGCTTTTTTATCATGGGCCCCGGCAGCTAAAGATATTGTTCTATTTCAGGCTTTTGAACGGCAAAAGTACATAAAAATTGTAAATGTGACTGCAAAATAGCCAAGTTTCCTCACAAGCCCGGCCATGAATGATCTTTCTTGTGAAAATTGTTGCGAACATCCTGAAAATACTGCAATTCAGGACAAAACGTCACGATATTCAATCATAAAATGACAATAATTCAAAAAACCGGTCTTTTTTCGGGCATGGCAAACAATTTGTTTATGATGGATATAAATATAAAAGGAGAATGAACATGAATTTAAATAATTTCACTTTAAAATCGCAGGAGGCCATTGAGCGTGCGCATCAGCTTGCAATGGAAAATGGGCAGCAGGCCATTGAAAACCTGCATATTTTGAAAGGTATCATTGATGTTGATGAAAATGTTATTCCATTTTTGCTTAAAAAACTCAATGTGAATACATCCCTTTTTATGCCTGTAATCGACAGGTCGCTCGGGGGATTGCCCAAAGTTAGCGGCGACGGGGGTCAGTATTTATCTCCCGATGCGCATAAAACACTGCAAAAAGCTGCTTCACTTCTTAAGGACTATGACGATCAGTTTGTTTCTGTTGAGCATATCCTGCTCGCCATGATCTCGGGGAAGGATACTGCTGCCAACCTTTTGAAAGATCATGGTTTGACCGAAAAGGGACTGAGAGCGGCCATTACCGAACTCAGAAAAGGCGCAAAAGTAAATACCCGTTCTGCCGAGGATAGCTATAATTCGCTGGAGCGATATGCGCGAAACCTGAACAGACTTGCTGCTGAAGGAAAGCTGGATCCGGTGATCGGTCGTGATGAGGAGATCAGGAGGATCCTGCAGATACTGGCGCGGAGAACAAAAAACAATCCCATCCTGATCGGTGAGCCGGGCACAGGGAAAACCGCTATTGCTGAAGGGCTTGCACACAGGATTATCAAAGGCGAGGTACCCGACAACCTTCAGAATAAACTGGTATATTCTTTGGATATGGGAGCACTTATTGCAGGCGCAAAATATAAGGGCGAATTTGAGGAGCGATTAAAAAGCGTAGTGAAGGAAGTGATCAGCTCAGAAGGAGAGATCGTATTATTTATTGACGAGATACATACCCTCGTTGGTGCAGGAGCAGGAGAAGGAGCCATGGATGCAGCCAATATTCTTAAACCTGCACTTGCCAGAGGTGAGTTGCGTGCCATCGGAGCTACAACGCTGAAGGAATACCAAAAATATTTTGAAAAAGACAAAGCACTCGAACGCAGGTTCCAGATCGTAATGGTAAATGAACCTGATACGATGGATGCCATTTCGATACTCAGAGGACTCAAGGAGCGCTATGAAACACACCATCATGTGCGAATAAAGGATGAAGCTATTGTTTCTGCCGTTGAATTATCGCAACGGTATATTACCGACAGGTTTTTGCCCGACAAAGCCATCGACCTGATCGATGAGGCAGCCTCGCGGCTAAGACTTGAAATTAACTCCGCTCCTGAACCACTGGAAATTACAGAAAGGAGAATAAGGCAACTCGAAATTGAGAAAGAAGCCATCAAGCGCGAAAAAGATAAGGCCAAGCTGGAAAAGATCAATGAAGAGCTGGCGAACCTGAATGATGAAAAGAATGAGCTCAAGGCCAAATGGGAAAGCGAAAAAGAAGTCGTCGACAAGATACAGCAACTCAAGGCCGCCATTGAGAACTTTAAACATGAAGCCGAAATTGCGGAAAGAGACGGGGATTTTGGTAAAGTGGCAGAGCTAAGATACGGCAAGGTACAGCAGGCCACAGCCGGTCTTGAAGCAGCGAAAAACGACCTGCGAAAGATACAGGGCGATAATCCCCTGATCAATGAGGAGGTGGGATCGGAAGAAATCGCAGATATTGTTTCGCGCTGGACGGGCATTCCTGTGAGCAGGATGTTACAAAGTGAGCGTGAGAAACTTCTTCAGCTCGAAGACGAATTGCATAAAAGGGTTGTTGGCCAGGATGAAGCCATAGAGGCGATCTCGAATGCAATAAGGAGGAGCAGGGCCGGGCTGCAGGATGCACACAGGCCTATCGGGTCCTTTATTTTTCTTGGAACGACCGGCGTTGGTAAGACCGAACTTGCCAAAGCCCTTGCCAGCTTTCTCTTCAACGACGAAAACGCCATGGTGCGGGTCGATATGTCGGAATACCAGGAAAGGCATTCCGTGTCGCGGCTCATCGGGGCACCCCCGGGATATGTGGGCTATGATGAAAGCGGACAGCTTACAGAGGCTGTCAGGCGTAAACCCTATTCTGTGGTGTTACTGGATGAGATCGAAAAAGCACACCCCGATGTTTTTAACATCCTTCTGCAGGTTCTCGATGATGGAAGGCTCACCGACAACAAAGGCCGTACGGTCGACTTCAGAAATACCCTCATCATTATGACTTCAAACATTGGTTCACATCTGATACAGGAGAGGATCAGCGCGATGAATGAAAGCAATAAGGAAGATGTCCTTGATGAGATGCGCCGGGAAGTGTTTGAACTGTTAAAGAAAACCATCCGGCCTGAATTTCTAAACCGGATCGATGAACTGATCATGTTTACTCCCCTCGACAGGAACGATATCAGGGAAATTGTCGGTCTTCAATTTAAAGCACTGGACAAGATGCTTAAGGAAAATAATATCAGTTTGGAAGTTTCGGATGAAGCGATCGACCTACTGGCAGAAATGGGTTTTGATCCACAGTATGGCGCAAGGCCTCTCAAACGTGTGATCCAACGAAATGTACTCAACGAACTCTCAAAACTGATCCTTTCAGGAAAAGTAAACTACGACAAAGCTATACGGCTGACTGCAAAGGATGGAAAACTTGAGTTTAGAAATGAGTAAAGTCCTGGATGGAATCGTTTGGGCCACTTTACCTTTGCCGGGTTTAATATGACGATCCTATTTTCTGAATTTGTTTATTTCGTGCTTTTTTGTTTTTGAGTTGAATCATTTTATATATTTGCTTTAGATTTTCATAAACAAAAACTGGAAATAAATGAAAAAGGTACTCTTGTTTTTTATGTTTCTGGCGCTGACTGCCGGAGCATTTGCCCAGGTAAGCTTTGGGCCTAAAGTTGGGATGACACTCTCAAAGTATGGATATAATTATTCTTCTGCTTATGAATTTATGGAGCCGGAAGTGAATTTTAAACCGGGGCCGCAGCTGGGCGTTATGATGGACCTTCAGATACTGGAGTTTCTTTGGTTTCAGCCCTCCCTGATGTACTCAAAAAAAGGCGTTTCATTTGATGTGGCCGAATTCGAATCAGGCGAAGCAGTTATTACCGGTTATGACCGGGTAAAAATTTCTTATCTTGAACTTCCACTGAACTTAGCCCTTGGTCTGAAGCTGGGACCGGTGAGGTTTCAGGTGTTTGCGGGTCCGTACTTTGCCTATGCCATTGCCGGAAAAAATGTTTGGGATTATGAGGAAAATGATGGCGGGATAAGGACAGATATTACCGGTAGTTCGGATTTTGAGTTTGTAGGCGAAATACCCGACGATCACAAAGATGACATTGCATACCAGCGCCCCTTTGATGCAGGTGTTGATTTTGGCCTGGGTTTTCAGGTAAATAAGGTATTGCTTAACCTGGGATTTGCTATGGGCTTTGCAAACCTTCAGCCTGAAAAATCCGGGACAGATTTCGATGCAAGTGATTACAAATATGCAAACAGAACCATTTTTATTAATGCTGCCTGGTTATTTGGCAAATAATTGTGCATTGTTAAGTTTTTATGAGGTGCTGATATAAAGTTTTTTGGAGTTTTGATTATTCCTTTGTATATTTACGTCACCTAATATTATATGATTATGAAAAAGATAGTTTTTTTAATTATTTTCAGCACATTCATTGTTGGGAGTGCCAACGCACAGTTTGCTTTCGGTATAAAAGGCGGACTGACCATTTCTGATAATAATATCGATGTCATTCCCGATACAGTTACTGATTTTATTTACGGTTACCATGGTGGTGTTTACTTTAAATTTGGTAAGGGATTGTTTGGTTTTCAGCCCGAGATCATGTTTGTAAGAAAGGGAACAAAACTCAACGATGAATCAAGTGATTATTACCGGCAAATCAATTTAAACTATATTGACGTTCCCCTGCTTGTCAGGGCAGGAATAAGTATAGGCGGATCAGAACTTTATTTTAATTTTGGGCCATATGTTGGCTATGCCATCAGCGCCAAAATAAAGGAAAACACTTTCGACGCGGGGCAGAATGTCTGGACCACTGAAGAATATGATTATGATTTTGACCACGATTTTACGGATCAATGGGATGGCGGTGTGATTATGGGAGCCGGACTCAGGCTATTTGAAAAGCTTATCATAGAGGCCCGGTATAACCAGGGTATCCTGCATATTGCAAACGATAATTATACCAGTTCAAACAATAAATACTTAAATATTTCGCTGGGCGTTCAGTTTTAGAAATACACGAGCTTCAGGCCCACTACTTATCTCTATAGCAGGGTGAGGTGATTTAATCCATTAAACATTAAAACGGATGTGAAGCATATCACCCTCTTTTACTATATAAGATTTGCCTTCAACCCTGAACCTGCCTGCATCTTTTACCGCCTGCTCCGAGCCGAGGCTGTAAAAATCGTCGAAACTCATTACTTCCGCCCTGATAAACCCCCGCTCAAGGTCGCTGTGTATTGTCCCTGCAGCCTGTGGCGCTGTCATTCCTTGCCTGATGGTCCAGGCCCTGACCTCCTGCACGCCAGCCGTGAAAAATGATTGCAGATTAAGCAGTTTATAGGCCGACCTGATCATTTTGTTTACTCCGGGTTCTACAAGCCCGGCATCCTGTAAAAATTCTTTCCGGTCTTCTTCGTTGTCGAGCTCGGCAATCTCCGATTCAAGTTTCCCGGCAATGATCAGTACCTCGGCATCTTCACCTTCAACCGATTTGCGAAATGCATCAACGTAAGCATTTCCTGAGTTTGCCGATGCATCGTCGACATTGCAAACGTAGATCACAGCTTTGTCGGAGAGCAGGAACAAGTCGTCGACGAAAGCCTTTTCGCTTTCTGATAAAGGTACCGTGCGGGCCGATTGGAAATTCTCAAAATGATCCTTGTAAATATGCAATATCTCCAGGCCCTTTTTTGCATCCTTGTCGCCCGATTTGGCCGCTTTTTCCATGCGCCCGATCCTGCGCTCAACCATTTCGAGGTCTTTTACCTGCAATTCAAGGTCGATGATCTCCTTGTCGCGGACAGGGTTCACCGATCCTTCAATGTGCGGCAATTGATCGTCATCGAAGCAGCGTACCACATGGATCAGGGCATCGCATTGTTGTATATCGCCCAAAAACTTATTGCCTATACCTTCGCCTTTGCCCGATCCTTTGGTGAGACCCGGAATATCTACGATGTCAACAGTGGCTGCTGTTACTTTTTTCGACTTGATGATGCTGTTGATCTTTTCAAGCCTGTCGTCGGGAACGGAGATCATGCCAATATTCGACTTTGAGGCACTGAAGGCAAAATTGCTCGCTTCGGCTTTTGTGTTGCTGATACAATTAAATATCGTGGTTTTGCCAATGTTGGTAATTCCAATGATGCCGCACTTTAGTCCCATGATCGTTTTTTTTGCAAAGATAGGGAAATTGATCCTGAGACCTGCGGCAAAAAAAAACTCCAGGCATTGGCCGGCTTCGCAATTTGTCGCGCTGATGGCGAAAATTATCTCGTTAAATATTTTATAATTTATAATTTATTGACTACTTTTGCAGCCCGTTTTGAACAGCTTGGGGATTTTTATTATCCTGCTGTACCACAAGTTGTTCTGAAAATGTTAAACCAATCCGAAACCACCGGGTACAGGGCAAGGGCGGATACAATGAATATTAAATGACAGATAAAAACGAAAAGATCAACGAGGATGTGCCTGCAAATGAAGATGTTAATGAGCAGGAAAATGTCGTTGACACAAGCAGGGCTGAAGAGGAGATAAACGAAGAAATGAAGGAAGAGCCCGAAACCGAAAAAGCTGAAATTGAGGAAACGAAAGCTGAAGAACCTGAAGAGGTGAACATAGAAGCCGAAGAGCCGAAAGCAGAAGATGTGAAGGTTGACAAGGAAGAAGGTGCCGGTGAAGAAGTAAAGCCTCAAGAGCCGGCTGAAGAACAAACTATTGTGGAAGAAGTGAAGCCGGAAGAGCCAACCAAAGAGCCAGCAGCCGTGGAAGAAATTGAAAACACTGAGGCAAAAGAAGATCCGGTGGCTGAAGAGGAAGAAAAGCTTGAAACCAGCGAAAAAGAAGACACTTTTGACTGGAGTTCGATTGGAAAAAAGACGGATGTCTATTCTGATAAAGAACGTTCGGACCTGGAAGATATATACAACAACACCATGAGTTCAATCGTTGAGCACGAGGTAATCGACGGTACTGTTGTGGCTAAAAACAGCCGCGAAGTTGTTGTAAACATTGGCTTTAAATCCGATGGAGTTATTCCACTCAACGAGTTCAGGTACAATCCTGATCTGAAAATTGGTGATACCATTGAAGTGTATGTGGAAAACCAGGAAGATACTTTCGGTCAGCTCCTCCTCTCACATAAAAAAGCAAGAATACTGAAATCATGGGAAAGGATCAATACTGCCTTTGAAAACGACGAGATCATTAATGGTTATGTGAAATGCAGAACCAAAGGGGGCTTGATCGTTGATGTATTTGGTATTGAAGCATTCCTTCCAGGATCGCAGATTGATGTGAAACCCATTCGCGACTATGATATATTCGTTGATAAGACCATGGAGTTTAAAGTGGTAAAGATCAATCATGAATATAAGAATGTTGTCGTATCGCATAAAGCCCTGATCGAAGCTGAACTCGAACAGCAGAAAGCCGAGATCATGTCGAAACTTGAAAAAGGACAGGTCCTTGAAGGCACGGTTAAGAACATTACTTCCTATGGTGTATTTATCGACCTTGGCGGTGTTGACGGGCTGATCCATATTACCGACCTGTCATGGGGCAGGATAAACCATCCTGAAGAAATTGTTTCACTCGATGAAAAGATCAAGGTGGTTATCCTTGACTTTGATGATGAAAAGAAACGTATTGCTCTTGGCCTCAAGCAGCTTACCCCACACCCGTGGGATGCACTTGACGAAAACCTCAAGGTTGGCGACAAAGTAAAAGGAAAGGTTGTTGTGATCGCCGATTACGGTGCCTTTATCGAAATTGCACCCGGTGTGGAAGGGCTGATACACGTTTCGGAAATGTCGTGGTCGCAACACCTGCGTACTGCCCAGGATTTCCTCAAAGTGGGCGATGAGGTGGAAGCCGTTATCCTTACCCTCGACAGGGAAGAAAGAAAAATGTCGCTTGGCATGAAACAACTTATTCCTGATCCATGGGAAGATATCATGACCAAATACCCCAAAGATTCGCAACATACAGCAACTGTCAGGAACTTTACCAATTTTGGTATTTTCGTCGAACTTGAAGAAGGTGTCGACGGATTGATCCATATCTCTGACCTCTCATGGTCGAAGAAGATAAAGCATCCTGCTGAATTTACAAAGATCGGTGAAGACATTGAAGTAGTTGTACTCGATGTTGATGTCGACAACAGGCGGTTGAGCCTGGGGCACAAACAGCTTGAGGAGAATCCATGGGATGTATTCGAAGGGATCTTTACCATTGGTTCTATACATAATGCAACGATCATCAATAAAAACGACAAGGGAGCCGTTGTTGCCCTTCCTTATGGTGTTGAAGGCTTTGTTCCGAACAGACACCTTGCAAAAGAGGATGGATCAAATGCGACAGCTGATGAAACCCTTGATTTTATGGTGATTGAATTTTCAAAAGAAAATAAAAAGATTATTCTTTCGCATACACGCACCTTCCAGGAAAGCCCGGCCGAGGAAAAGGCCCGCAAAGATGCCAAACAAAAACAGGCGAAGCGTTCAACACGTAAATCTGTCCAGAAGATCCAGGACAATATTGAACGCACAACCCTTGGCGACCTCGACGGATTGGCTAAACTGAAAGCCGAAATGGAACAGGAAGAGCAAAAAAGCAAGCCACAGCCTAAACCCAAAGCCAAGGCAAAGGAGAAAAAGGCTGACAAGGATGAAAGTGTAAAAAAGGACGAAAAGGAAGTGCCTAAGGAAGAAAAGGCTGAGGAAAAAAAGGATGAAAAAGCAGCCAAAAAAGAAGTGAAGAAGGAGGAGAAGAAAGCCAGAGAAGAAGAGGAAAAGAAAGAGGCGAAGAATGAAGAAGACGTGAAAGAGGAGAAAGATGCAGAAGGAAAAGAATAAAAAGTCCTCCTGAAAAACAACAGGGTAGCCGTTTCGTTAGCGGTTGCCCTTTTTTTTTATATCTTGCAGTGTAATGAGATTCACCATAACGGTACTTGGCAGTGGGGGAGCCATCCCTCTTTCGCACCGGAACCCCAGTGCGCATCTGGTGAACGTGCACGAAAAATTATTTTTATTTGATTGTGCTGAAGGAACCCAGGTTCAGCTTCGAAAAAACAAGGTGAGATTACAAAAGATCAATCATATATTTATCAGCCATTTGCATGGAGATCATTATTTTGGACTTATCGGACTGATCACTTCCCTTCATTTGCTGGGTCGCGAAAATGAATTGCATGTATACGCACATCCCCACCTGGACAAGATCATTCAGCTTCATTTAGAGGGTTCGCAAACAATATTGAGATACCCTCTGGTTTTTCATCCTGTCGATCCTGATATTTCTGCGGTGATTTTGGATAATGAGTCCGTAAGTGTGACCACCATTCCCATGAAGCATAATTTTCCAACCTGTGGTTTTCTGATCAGGGAGAAAGAAACAAAGCCAAATATCCGGAAAAATTTTTTAGTGGGAAGAGACCTGGATATTGCTGATTTCCGGTCGATAAAAAATGGAAAGGATTATATCGATAAGGATGGGACAATCTACAAAAATGCCGATATCACCCATCCGCCTAAACCTGGCCGGTCGTATGCCTATTGCACTGATACTGCCTATTATAAGGAGATTATTCCCTTGATCAGGGATGTTGACCTGCTGTATCATGAAGCCACCTTTATGGAAGACCGCCTTGCCGATGCGGAGGCAAAATTCCATTCAACAGCCCGGCAGGCGGCAGCGATTGCCAAAGCAGCTGGTTCAGGGCGGCTGCTTATTGGTCATTATTCGGCACGATATAAGGATCCCACTGATTTACTCTCCGAAGCGAAGGAAATATTCCCGGATACGATCCTTGCCAAAGATGGGCTGCAGATAGAACTCTGACCGGGACAGATCACACAAGCGCTTCGTACAGGATCTCAACCGGATGCTTTGCCTTTTTACCGGTACCATCGAGTATCTGATGGCGGCAACTGGTACCGGGAGCAGCTATGATCACATCGCCGTCAGCTTGTCTTACTGCAGGGAACAATACCATTTCGCCAACCTTCATGGAAAGCTCAAAGTGTTCTTTTTCAAAACCAAAGCTCCCCGCCATTCCGCAACATCCTGATTTTATCTCTTCAACACTAAAGTTTTCGGGTATTTGCAGCATTTCAATTGTTGGTGTAACCGATGATAAGGCTTTTTGATAACAATGACCGTGCAGCAGAATCTTCCTTTCATCAAGCGAGAACAGTTTTTTTGAAAATGCTCCATCCCTGAATTCTCTGGCAATAAATTCGTCGATGGTATAGCAGTGCTCTGCGATGGATTTTGCTTTATTGATGAGGTCTTTTTCGACCAACTCCGGATATTCATCCCTGAAGGTAAGAATACCTGAGGGCTCTATCCCCACCAGTGGAGCATTATTATTTACCAGACCCGATAGCAGCCTGACATTTTGATTGGCCAGCTTTGCAGCTCTTCTTAGCAGTCCTTTTGAAAGAAATGTGCGGCCACTGAATTTATGGTTTGGGATGATCACTTCGTACCCAAGCCTGTGAAGTAATTTTACCCCTTTAATCCCGATCCCGGCATCGTTGAAGTTCGTAAATTCATCGGCGAAGAGAAAGACCTTTTTATTCAGTGAATGATTGGTATTTGAATTCTTTCTCAGCCATTTGCGAAGGGTGGTCCTATACAATACCGGAATACTTCTTTTCGGGGCAAAGCCCAGCATTTTTTTGAGAAGACCCGACAATATCCTGTTTCGCACAATTATATTATAAAGTCCTGGAAACAAAGCACCCAGACTATTCAGATTGCCGATCCAGGCGATGGCCCTGGTTCGCAGCGGAGTGCCTTGCTCATCATAGTAATGCTGCAAAAACTCTGCTTTGTATTTTGTAATATCAACATTTGATGGGCACTCTGACTTACATGCCTTGCACGACAGGCAGAGGTCCATGATATCATATATTTCGCGATGGTTGAAAGGATTCTTTTTTTTCGAATTTGTAAGAAATTCTCTGAGGATGTTAGCTCTGGCACGGGTAGAATTTTTTTCATCGCGGGTGGCCATATAACTGGGGCACATCGTTCCACCGATAAGGAAAGATTTACGGCAATCGCCCGAGCCATTGCACTTTTCTGCTGCTCTCAGTATCCCTTTATCGCCCGAAAAATCAAAAAATGTATTTATTTCAGGTATTTCCCTGCCGGGAATATACCTCAGGCTTGTATTGATTTCGGCGGTATCAATGATCTTTCCGGGATTGAATATGTTCAGGGGATCCCAGCATTGCTTTGCCGAGCGCAGCAATTCGTAGTTGGCCGCTCCGATCATTAGTGGGATCAAAGCCCCGCGGAGGCGTCCGTCGCCATGTTCGCCACTGATCGAACCCCTGTACTTTTTAACCAGTTTCGCTGATTCGAAAGCGATGGTTTTAAACAGGCCGACATCCTCCTTGTCTTTCAGGTTGAGCAGAGGCCTGAGATGCAATTCGCCGCTACCGATATGGGCATGGTAAACACATTCCAGCCGGTGCTTTTTCAGCAATTTCGAAAAATCGCTCATATAGGCGGGAAGGTCTTCGGGTTTTACAGCCGTATCTTCGATCACCGATACAGGCCTGGCATCGCCCGGCATATTCGACAATACACCGAGGCCCGCTTTTCGGAGGGCCCAAACCTTTTTGATGTCGTCACCATGGATTAAAGGAAAATGATAACCAAAACCGGCTGCTCTCATCTCCCTTTCCATTGTTGTTGTAATGCTCAGAATTTCCTCGCGCTTGTTGCGCGCAAATTCAATGATCAGGATTGCGGCAGGATCACCCTGTATAAAAAAACGATTTTTTTGCTGTGTGAGGTTTTCCCTGGTGAGCCCGAGAATACTTGAATCCATCAGCTCTACTGCGCCTGGCTTGTATTTGAGTGCAATCAGGTTTGCTTTAAAGGCTTCTTCCAGCGAATGGCAATGCATACATACCAGGCCTTTTTCAGCAGGCGGCAGAGGAACCAGATTCAGTTTGATCTCGGTTATAAATGCGAGTGTGCCTTCCGAGCCGGCAAGAAGCTTGCAGAAATTAAAATCCATTCCTCCGGCATTAAAAGGAGCCGTATCAATCAGAAGGTCGAGCGCATAACCACTGTTGCGCCGCTTAATTGCGGGATCGGGAAAAGCTTCCCTGATGGCTTCCCGCCTGGCCTCATCACCCAGTATTGATCGAATATTCCGGTATATATCTCCCTCCAGCCCGTCAATTTTACACTTTTCGGCGAATGCTTTTTCATCGAGCGAATCAAATTCAACCTCATTGCCGTCGCTCAGAATTGCTTTTACCGCCAGGGTATGGTCGCGCGTGCTTCCATATATGAGCGAATGCGCCCCACAGGCATTGTTGCCAACCATTCCGCCAATCATACAGCGGCTCGATGTGGAGGTTTCGGGTCCAAAAAACAAGCCATGCTGCGCCAGTTCCATGTTGAGCTCATCAAGGACAAGGCCGGGTTCTACCCTTACCCATTGCTCCTGCACGTTCAGCTCCAGTATCTTCGTCATATGTTTCGAAATGTCGGCAACGATACCATTGCCAACAACCTGGCCTGCAAGTGATGTGCCTGCTGCACGGGGAATGACCGGTATTTTTTCTTTGGCGGCGAAAAGCACAAGCTCCCTGATATCGTTTTTATGCCTGGGCCTGGTTACCAATAACGGTATCTCCCTGTATGCTGAAGCATCAGTGGCGTATTGCAACCGGCTTGATTCGTCGGCGTATATTTCGCCCTCAAATCGTTGTTTCAACGCTTCTGTTTGTATATGGATATCCTTTTTCATGCAGATGGCTTAAAACAAGCTTTCGGTGAGCTGACGTGCATCGATGTTCATTTCCCCGAAAGAAAGACTTTCATTTTTAAGTACATTTATAATCTCTGCAGGATGATGGAGTTTGTTGAGTAGTTTTTTTGACAGCCCGCTGAAAACCTTTTCTCCATTTTTATAAAATGCCAGATATTGAATGATTCCCTTGTCACAGGACATCTCATAACGGATCATTTTATTGCCCAGCATGATCTCTCTTTTAAGTTCATATTTTGGCGAATAGGCGAAATTCCATTCGTTGCTTGTGTACTTGTTTTCGGTAAGCCTGTTGATTTCAGCAATATCATGATCACTGAACTGGTAGTTTTCTAAATCCATGTAATCTTCCTTTACCTGCTGTGCGATCAGCCCTTTGAGGCCGTCCATGTCTATGTGGGGGGGGAGATGCAGTTTCAGGTTTGTAATATTGCTCTCCACAGATCTGATCGACTTATCATTATAATCATTGTGTGCTGGCCGGATACACTTTCTGAGTTCATCCAAACATGTATTGTAGAGTAAAGTGCCGTGATGCAACACCCTGTCATGAAAAACATGCTCTGCGTTGCCGCTGAATTTTTTTCCTGCAATAACCAGATTGCTTTTGCCCTGCAGCTCAGCAGTGATTGAAAATTTGGAGAGTGCCCGGATGATCGTGCCGGCATATTTCTTATAATCAACTAGCTGGCCCCTTTTCCCCTTTACGATAAGGCTGTAATTCAGATTCCCTTTATCATGATAAACTGTTCCCCCTCCTGAGATACGGCGTATCACAGGAATGTTTTTGCCGTTTGTATAGATAATATTGGCTTCGGCCATGGCTACCTGGTGTTTGCCAATGATCACCGAGGGCTCGTTTATCCATAGCATAAAAACGTTGTGTGAAATGTTTTTCAGCACATATTCCTCTGCTGCGATATTAAAATAGGGGTTGGTTTGCGTTCTGTCAATAAAGATCATTGATTTCATGATTAGCCACAAGGATGATTTATTTATCTTTGATCAGGATTAAATCATCAATGTGTAAAGATAGGGATGTTCGACGGAATAAATAATACCCGATAAACAATATATTCAGGTCAGAATTTCCTGTAATAATTTTCACAAACCGACCACAGTTATCAATGAGCAGCAACAATTAGCCATATGAAACAGATAAAAAAAAATATTCTTCTCATTTCCGGCCTGTTATTTGTTTTATCCTCATGCGCCATCCTTGATCAGACGAGCGAAATAAAAGCATTCACCAGGTGTTCATTCCGGCTGGTTGATGTTCGTAATACTGTACTGGCAGGTGTTGATATTCAGGATGTGAACAGTTTTTCGGACCTCAGCTTCAGCGAGGCGGGCAAAATTTCCATGAAAGCACTTTCAGGAGAACTGCCCCTTGAGTTTACCGTAGACATAGAAGTTGAAAACCCCAATCCTGAAAAGGCCAGCATAAACGCTTTATACTGGATCCTGTATATTGATGATATGGAGGTAACGAAAGGGAAGATCACAGAAAAGCTCAATATTGCTCCGGATGGTGGCCGGGCCATGATGCCTGTACCGGTGCAGATCGACCTATGGGAAGTATTTACGGGCGAGTCGTCAGAAGCCGTTATGAATTTTGCAATGAACCTCACAGGTTCGGGAGGGTATCCCAGCCGCGTGAAACTTAAGATCAAACCTTCGATATTTATAGCAATGAAAAAGATAAATTATCCCGGATTTTTTACGATCGAAGAAGAGTTTGTCTCTGAATAGGGTATTCAAAACCACAATGGGGTTGGAAACCCTTTTGAACTTTCATAATTTTGCTACGGATGAAAAATGTCAAATCCTTTCTCGATAAAGATATTTTCAGGCTGATCTCCGCCTCTGCCTCAGAAATGGGGGCTGATGCCTATGTTGTCGGGGGTTATGTGCGCGACAGGATCATGCAGCGCGATACCGGGGGCGATATTGACATTGTTGTTGTTGGCAGCGGTATTGAACTGGCCCGTAAGGTGGCCGCAAAGCTTGGTAAAAATACCAGGGTGAATTATTATAAGAATTTTGGTACGGCAATGCTTACGCACACAGAAGAGCGCAAAATGGTTATTGAGTTCGTGGGTGCGCGAAAAGAATCGTACAGGCAGGATTCGCGCAAACCGCTCGTAGAGGATGGCAGTTTGGAAGACGACCAGAACCGGCGCGATTTTACCATCAATGCCATGGCAATAAGCCTTCGCCAGGATGACTATGGTGCTTTGCTTGATCCTTTTAACGGGATCCGTGATATTCATCGCCGTCTGATCAGAACACCCCTCGATCCTGATATCACTTATTCTGACGATCCACTGAGAATGATGCGCGCCATTCGCTTTGCCAGCCAGCTCGGATTTAGTATCGAAGTAAATTCGTTTGAAGCCATCCGCAGAAATTGCGGGAGAATAAAAATTATTTCTTCCGAACGCATTGCCGATGAACTCAATAAGATCGTACTCTCACCCAAACCATCGACGGGGTTTAAACTTCTGGAGCAATCAGGTATCCTGAAGATTATCTTTCCGCAATTTGTTGCACTCAAAGGAGCAGAAACCCTTGATGGCAGAGGACATAAAGATAATTTCTACCATACCCTGCAGGTGCTCGATAATCTGTCAGAAAAAACAAATGATCTATGGCTTCGGTGGGCGGCGATTCTGCATGACATCGCCAAACCGCAAACAAAAAAATTTGAACCAAAAACAGGCTGGACTTTTCATTCGCATGAATTTGTAGGAGCCAAAATGGTTCCGAAAATATTTAAACAGTTGAAATTGCCACTGAATGAAAAAATGAAATATGTGCAGAAGCTGGTTTTGTTACATCTACGACCCATCGTGCTGGCAAAGGAAGATATTACCGGTTCGGCTATCAGACGTCTGCTTTTTGAGGCCGGTGATGAAGTGGATGACCTGATGATGCTCTGCGAAGCAGACATCACATCAAAAAATCCACAAAAAGTTAAGCGTTATCTGAGTAATTTCAAACTGGTCAGAAAAAAACTGGTCGAGATCGAAGAGAAGGACAGGGTAAGGAATTTTCAACCTCCGATCAGCGGCGAACTCATTATGGAATCCTTTAACCTTAGTCCATGCAAACACGTGGGCAATATAAAAAATGCCATCAAGGATGCCATCCTCGACGGAATCATCCCAAACGAATATGAAGCAGCATACGAATACATGCTCAAAACAGGCAAGGAACTGGGCCTGAAACCTTCATCTGCAAAATAATCGTGAACACCCTACAGGTTTTATGTTAAAAGCCAGGAAATACCTGATCGTTGTTACCGGTCCCACTGCTGTTGGAAAGACTGCCTTCAGCGTCAGGCTGGCCAATCATTATGATACAGAGATACTTTCAGCCGATTCAAGGCAGTTTTACAGGGAAATGCGCATCGGTACAGCTTATCCGGAAGCGGAAGAACTGATGGCCGTACCACATCATTTTATCGGAAATTTGTCTGTAACAGATGCGTATAATGTTTCGCGTTACGAAAACGAGGCCCTGGATCTGCTGGAATTGCTTTATGCAAAAAAGGATGTGGTTGTGCTCACTGGTGGTTCGGGTTTATATATTGATGCCGTTTGCAAGGGAATTGATGAGTTGCCTGAGCATGATCCGGCTCTTCGTAAAACACTCAAAGAACAGCTAAAAAACGAAGGCTTGCCGGCTTTCGGCAAACGCCTTCAAGCCCTGGATCCGGAATACTATGAAGTGGTTGATCAGAATAACCCCAACAGATTGCTCAGGGCCATGGAAGTTTGTATTCAAACAGGCCAGACTTATACTTCCTTACGAAAGAACAAAGCCAGACCGAGACCTTTCGGGATGATCAAAATAGGATTGAATATGGAACGTGAAGCACTGTTTCGCCGGATTGGTGAGCGTGTTGACACCATGATGGAAAAAAGCTTGCTGGAGGAGGTAAATGCCTTGTTGCCCTTTCGTGGTTATAATGCGTTAAATACGGTTGGCTATAAAGAACTCTTTTCATACATCGACGGAAACATGAGCCTGGAAGAAGCTGTTGATAAGATCAAAACCAATACACGCCGCTATGCCAGGCGCCAGCTAACCTGGTTTAAGCGGGATGCTGAAATACAATGGTTTAATAATGATGACTTTGATGCAGCATTATCATACATCAGCAAGCGGATGCAATAGCTTTTATATTCAGCCTGCATTTTACCTGATCAAACAAGCGTTTCCTTATGATACCTGATCAGTCCCTTCATGGGAGCCTGGTCGATCCTGCCAATGGATATTTCCAGATGCCCGGCAGCTTCTTTCAGGATATGCCGGAAATGATAAGCTACTGACCCGACAAAACTAACCGGCAATTGCTTGTATCTGTCATATTTTGAAACCGATTCGTTAAAGAATGCCCTGAATGCGTTAAGCAGGATCTTCCGGATATCATCGTGCTGCCCGTGTGTAGCCAGGAAAGGCATAAACGAAGCCATAAAGGTGCTGGGGTTTCCGTTGCCGTAAACACGGCTGAGAATATCTTCGAGGGTATAGTCATATTGTTTCTTAAAGGCTGAATGTATTTCCTTTGCAAGATTTCCTTTCAGGTATGCTTCGAGGAACTTTTTGCCAATATACGCACCACTGCCTTCATCACCGAACATATAACCCAGTGAAGGAACGTTTTTTGTGATCTTTTCGCCATTGTATGCACATGAGTTGGCTCCTGTACCCAATATACAGGCAATGCCTTCGCTCCTGCCAAGCAGTGCACGGGCAGCAGCCAAAAGATCATGCTCAACCCTGATGACTGCACCCGGGTAATGTTTAGCCAGCGCATTACTGACTACCGAACAATTTTTTTCGGTCGAGCAACCTGAACCATAATAATGGATCCCGGAAACTTTCTGGTGGATGAAACTTTCAGGCATTTCGTCTGACAGAATTCTTTCTATTGCGGCCGCATCCATGTAATAAGGATTAAAACCTGCAGTTTCGTGGATAAGGCTGCCATCTGCTGAAAGGAGGGCCCAACTTGTTTTTGTGGCACCACTGTCGGCAATTATCATCATAGGTGTAAATTTTGAGTAAAGATAATTAATCCCGGTAGTTAAAAAAGTAATTAATGTGGTGATAAAAGTTCAGCAATTCTTATCTTTGGCGAATCCAAAAACAAAAATTTATGAAAAAAAGAATTTACCTTTCAACAGTTATGGCAATGCTGTTATTGCCGCTAATTTCATTTTCGCAGTTCAAAGTATCTGCCGAATTCAGGCCACGCTTTGAGATGAATAATGGTCTGGTAAAACCTATGCCCGATTCAGTCGACACCAGGTACTTTGTAACCCAGCGTACCCGGCTGAAATTTGATTTTATAAAGGAAAAATACCAGTTAAGGTTGACTATACAGGATGTGCGATACTGGGGCAGTGGCGACATCTATTCAAGTACGGGGGTATTTGGCTTTACAAATGGACTGGATATAAAGGAAGCATGGTTCAGGTTGAAATTGTGTGAGTTCAGTGATCTGACCATCGGCCGTCAGGTGCTTATACTCGATGATCAAAGGCTCATTGCCGGACGTAACTGGAACCAGTACGGTATTGCCTATGATGCGCTGCGCTACACTTTTGTAAAACATAAATGGAAGCTGAGTGCTGTTGTTTCCTACAATACAAATACAAATTTAAACAACGGAAAATTTGTTACGGATGAGCAGTTCTTTGGTAAAGACAACCTCATGAAATCGCTCAACTTCATTCATCTTCACAGAGCCTTCAATCAGCATTTTCAGGCCTCGCTTCTTGCTGTGGGGGCAGCATACCAGGCTACCGGCAATAATGAGGTATTGTATATGACCGGTACATACGGCTTCTGGCTTGGATATAAACGGGGTATTTTCGATATGACGGCCAATCTTTATTATCAAAATGGACGGGCACAATCAGGCAAGGAAGTATCGGCATATATGGCAACGATCGACCCCGGAGTAAAAGCCGGAATATTCAGAATAGGTATTGGCGCCGACTACATCTCGGGCGATAATGCCGAAAATAGCGATTATGGCGAAAAGGAACGCACCTTTAACAGGATGTATGGAGCAGTACATAAATATTACGGCTATATGAATTATTATTCCTGGATGAAAGCCAGCACCGCGAACGGGGGGCTTGTCGACCTGTATCCGAACATCAAAGCGTTTATCAGTAAAAAACACAGCATTACGGCGATGTTTCACAAATTTTATCTTGCGAACCCGGTATTTGTTGATGAGATAAAAATTGCTTCAGATCAGGACCTTGGTGCTGAGCTCGACCTCATGTATTCATATAAACCCATGGAGGAATTGCATGTTCAGGCAGGTTTTTCATATTACTTTACCACAACTACCCTGGAGCAGGTGAAGAAGGTGGCCGGCAGTGATATCAGCACACCTTATTGGGGATGGGTAATGATCACCTTTACACCTCAGCTATTCGTGACGAATTAAGCTGATAACGCTATAATTTTAATTTAGAATACGCTTAACGGAACTGTATTCATGTTTACCGGGTCAGCTATGTAAACAAAACAGGATACAATATCTGTTCTTATGAAATGCCCCATCCTGCTTGCTGCGGAGTATTTCTTTTGATATTCAGATAAATAAGCGTATCTTTGCCGCTCAATTCTGAAAGGAATAATAAAACTGTCTTCTTAGCAGTAGGTCTTCCCTGGTTTTAAGTCGATAATTTAACGGAACTCAATCCCGGCCTTTAACAATCAGGATTTTAGTTAAACGAACATTTATGATATTATTTAATGAAATGGGCCTGGACGGGTCGCTGTTGAAAGCAATAAAGGACCTGGGTTTTGAAGCACCCACTGCTGTCCAGGAAAAAGTAATTCCCAAAATACTGGGCGATAAGGGCGACCTTGTTGCACTTGCGCAGACCGGTACTGGTAAAACGGCTGCTTTTGGCCTGCCTCTGATACAGATGGCGGATGAAACAACGAGTGATGTGCAGAGCCTTATCTTATGCCCTACACGTGAGTTATGTATACAAATTACCAAAGACCTCACTTCTTTTGCAAAATACAGAAAGGGGTTCAATATTATTCCTGTTTATGGCGGTGCAAGTATCGAAACACAGATAAAAAACCTTCGTAAAGGCGGTCAGATCATCGTTGGAACTCCGGGAAGAATGCTCGACCTGATCAAGAAAAAGCATGTAAAGATCGAAAAGATCCGCTGGCTGGTGCTTGATGAAGCTGATGAAATGCTCAATATGGGTTTTAAAGAAGACCTGGATGCGATTTTGCAGAAAACCCCGGCAGTAAAACAAACCCTTTTGTTCTCAGCAACAATGCCTTCCGAAATTGCAAGGATCGCGGCCAATTACATGCACGAGCCGGATGAAATATCGGTAGGAAAGAAAAACATAGGTGCCGAGAATGTCAGGCACGAGTACTATATGTCGCAGGCCAAAAACAGGTATGAGGTGCTTAAGCGGATTGCAGACATGAATCCTAAAATATATGGGATCGTGTTCTGTCGCACACGCCGCGAAACCAAAGAGGTTGCCGACAAGTTTATGAACGACGGTTATAATGCCGACGCCCTGCACGGCGATCTTTCGCAATCACAGCGCGATTATGTCATGGGCCGCTTTCGCAACGGCCATTTGCAGATGCTGGTAGCTACCGATGTAGCTGCACGCGGACTGGATGTCAATGACCTCACCCATGTGATCAACTATAACCTCCCCGACGAACTGGAAGCTTATATACATCGCAGCGGCCGTACTGGCCGGGCAGGAAAGTTTGGCGTGTCGATATCGATTGTGCATACACGCGAAACGAGTAAGATTAAGCAGCTCGAAAAGATGGTTGGCCAATCCTTTAAGCGAAAATCTATTCCCGATGGAAAAGAAATTTGCAAAAAGCAATTGTTTACCCTGATCGATAAAGTGGAGAATGTAGAACTCAATGAAGAGGAAATTGCCGAATTCCTGCCCGAGATCAATAGTAAGCTTAGCTGGCTTAGCCGTGAGGAACTGATCAAGCACTTTGTATCGGTTGAGTTTAATCGCTTTCTATCGTATTACAAAGAGGCTCCCGACCTGAATGTTGACCACAGCAGCAGTAAGGAGAACACACGGAAAGACTATAAAAAAGGGAATGATCGCAAGGGAAGACGCAGCGACAAGGAATTTTCGCGCTTTTTTATCAACCTTGGCAAAAAGAACAATCTCTCTACAGCAAAGCTTATCGGACTGGTAAATGATGCCACCCATACAAGGGATATTGAGATAGGCAAGATCGATATTTTGAAGAACTTTTCGTTTTTTGAAATCGAAAAATCCCATGAGAAAGGCATTTTGCAGGCTTTTGGAAACAACATCAGTTTTGACGGGATCCCGGTAGCGGTTGAAATTTCCAGACCTGAATCAGGTTTGGAGAAACAATCAAATAAGCCGCAATACAATTCAAAAAAGCCGCAGTACAATTCCAATAAGCGAAAAAGCAATAAGCGGCTGAAGAAAAAGTGGTAGGGAAATTATCTTATCTGGGTAACATGAATGGCTGCCGGGCCTTTCGGTCCCATTTCAACCTCAAAGCTGACCTTGTTTCCTTCAGCAATCTCGCCGGCGACATTGTTGATATGGACAAATACACTTTGTTGTGATTCAAGGTCTCGGATGAATCCATAGCCTTTCGAATCATTGAAAAAAGTAATAACACCTGTTCTCACAGGATCATAATCTTCTTTATCTGCTTGCTTGGGAACACTGATCTCGATGTCTTCGAGCTTGGTTTCTTCCTTTTCATCAGGATCGGGCGGGGTATCGGTGATCATTCCATGTTCATCAACGTAAGCTATAAGGTCGTCAAGGCTTCCGCTTTTGCCCTCATCCTTTTTTGCCAAACGTTTCTTCTCTTTGTCTTTCCGTTTCTTCTCTTTGTTTTTTCTTACTTCTTTTTTATGAAATGATTCTTGTGATCTGCCCATTCTGTATGTTTATATGAATAATTTATTTTTTGCAAAGATACGACATTCTCTTGTGCCTGCAATGATAATGAATGTAATATTTCAGGAGATACAGGAAGCAGGCATTTGAAAACGCCTCCATGCATTGATTTACGCATGCACGGGATTAATAAGTTCCAGACTGCTGATCTTGTTGTTAAGCAGTGGAATAGTCAGCTTAAAGTTCTTCAGATCCTTTGCTGTTTTGGTGTTTTGGCCATTTATTCCGGCCGGAACTTTCGAGAAAAGCTCTGTGTAGTAGTCAATTCCTTCCTGCAGGTTCGCCGTAAATTCAAATAGCTGATTTTGTTGCTTAATGGTGATAGGCAGGCGGGTTGTTTTTATCCTTTTCTGCAGAAAGTCGATATATAATTTCAATTCTTTCAGGAACATATGCGGACGAGATGATGATATCCGGACCTGATCTCTTCCGTAAATATGACTGAGTATATTTCTGAGGCTGGTTTTTTCTGAGAAATAAGCCATATTCGGGCCGGGACATACAGAAACACCACTGCCTTCAGTGATTGTATCCAGTCCATACCTGATCAGAGCTGTGGTGCCCAGACCAACGCAGATGCAGGATTTTTCGGTGATCCTGTCGTAGGCTTCTTTTCTTTGATCTTCGGAAAGGTCTGCTTTTTCGAGTTGCCTCAATTTTGAAAGCTGATACAGACGGGAGGCCGGGCAAATGCCACGCTTTGTAAATTCGCGGTTCAGGGCAACATATTTTTTGGGGCATTTGCTGCCTACATGTCCCATGGCAATATTTTTCTCTTTTTCAAGGTCTTTAGTATTGCCATGCAAGCTGTTGAAAGGAACTCCTAAAGGAGAGATGTCGCTCAGATAGAGGTCGTCCTCACCTGCTGACTGCAATTGAGCCATGGTGTTCATGTCAACATTGGTTGCTTCAGGAACCAGAAGAAAGGGTGTGCCCCAGCCAACGGAGTCGAAGCCATAGTGATCAAGCAGAAACTGATGCTCAGCGGCTGTACCTACTCCTCCCTGCACAGTTAGCTTAATGGCCAGTGGTTTGCGAGGTTGCGGCCGATTCCTTTGTTGCAGCGAATCACAGAGTATTTCATGAACGGAACTGATCAGTTCCTCTTTCCTTTGCCTGAATTCGGCCAGTATCGGGCCCATCAGCAAACCATTTGTGGCAAAAGCATGCCCGCCGCAATTCAATCCCGACTCAACACGGTATTCCGATACCCATATGCCCTTCTTGGCAAGGAATTTACCCTGTATCAAAGCCGACTTGAAATCGCTGACCTTGAGCACTACTTTTTTTCTGATATGCATGTCCTTATCGGGAAAGAAACCGTCGAATTTTTCTATATATGCATAAAGCGAAGGATTCAGTCCGGCTGAAAGGACCAGTGATGATTCGATTTTGCTATTGGCAAATCCCCTCAGTGCGGCGTGTGCATCATTATATTCTTTGGGCAACTGTTCACCTTTATGATAATTATCTTTATCGACTTTTGTCATGATATTCACGTCGATTCTGCCTTTGTACAACATCTTGCTGATATTGTCCAGGATATCTTCCGGTGGTTGTCCTTCTTCTTTTTGTTTTTCGTATGCCTGCCTGATAGCTGAATTGGAGGGCAGCAGATCGAGGTAATCGGTAATTGTTTTACCATCAACAGCTTTGCCGCTTTTGATCATGGCAAAATTTCTGTCGGTAACCGTCCCAAGCAAATCCAGATATGCTGTGATTCGTTTGGCCCTGTGGTCGGGTATTTCCCGTGTGATCTCCTTGTATGGAAGACCAAATTTCCCACAATACATTTTTCTCAATTTTTCGAGAAGGATGTCATCCACCAGCGAAATAACTGAATCAATTCCAAGGTGCGCAACCTTTAGGGGGGTATCTATAGTATAGCCAATCCCCATAACAGGGATATGGAAAGTATGTGCCCGTGTTGTTTTTTGATCGTACATTATTGCAAAGCTATATTGCATTATAGCGTTTGCAAAATTTTTGTGATTAACGCAATGCAGGCAGGGGTAAAGCCCCTGTTTTCGGGATGAGTAGCAAAAGTGCGTGGCGAATGCAATTCACCCCAAAAGACTTAAAGCGCCTCTTTCAGTTTGAGCAGATATTGTCTGGATACCGGAATGCGTTCATCAAAACCATTGATTATCAATGAGTAACTACCTCCATCCTTTTGAAGTTTAACGACATAATGGGAATTAACGATGCTGGTCCTGTGACAGCGTATGAAATTCGGGTACGACTGTAATTGTTGCTCTATATTCTTGAGGGTATTTCGAATAAGGCGGCTTTTCAGTTGTTCGTCTTCTTCATATACGATCTCAACGTAATTATCGGCCGATCTGATAAATGCCACATCAGAGATCAGCACCCTCAGGCTTTCGCCTCCCTGATCTGATACGAATTCGAAGGGTTTGTTCAGGTATTCCTCACGGTATTCCTCGGCTCTCTTGTGCGCTGTTTCTTTATCGGCGAGCAATAGTACATTTTGTGTCTTCAGCTCTTTGATCAGGTCGAACAGCCTTAATGATACCGGAAGGGCAATACATATGATGCCGATCTTAAATACCAGGTAAAAGCTGATCAAAACCGAGCCTATATAGTGTATATAAATCACAATAGCCACAGTACTCAGCAAAAGGATGATAAAACTATTTATAAAAGGAGGCAAGACAGGCTCAAGCTTTCTTTCGTCGTATTTATGGATGAACCAGGGAATGGCTATTCTCACAATACTCATGATCGTAAAAACTATGGCTGCAATACCGGCAACAAATAATAAACGGTTATTGAAATCAAATGCTTCGAGCGAAAAAGGTTCAAAAAACAGGATAAACAAAAATACGCCAAAACTGATGCTCAGAAATAGCCCAAGCTCTTCTTTCAGGGAGGATATAAATTGATTTAATTTACTATTCAGCTTCATCAGGGTATTCTTTTTACATGCTCATGCCCGGGATTTTCCAAAGATAATTGATTTTTTATTAACCGCTTGCAAAAGTGCGCCCGGGTTCTGGTATCTGTTTTTGTTATGCAGCGAAATTGTATGGTGATCATTGGCTTATTTCAACATACCAAACAAATATTTGTTTATCAGGCTGAGCTTGCTCAACGCTGCATAAAGTGCAAAAAACAATATTTCAGCAATAATTGCGACCACATAGAAAAGAGTTTTATCTTCAGTGCCAACGAGCTCTTTTATTAGCAGGATTGCCATTACGTGCCACAGATAAATTCCAAGGGAATTTATTCCTATCCATTCAATGATACCGATCGGGGGCAGTAGTTTTTTTTGCGATGAACTAATCATAAAGTATATCAGGCAAAAGTTCAGCAGATAGTTTAAGGGCACTTCCAGTATCCTGTCGGGGTAGTAGAACAACAAAACCAGACCAGCAATTCCCAGGCTGATAAATGGTATGCATTCCATGTAGGGGATCAGCTTACCGGGTCTTTCCCTGATATACATGCCAAAAGCAAAAAAGATAAAATAATATGGGCGGAAGGTATGCAGGAAAATTTCACTTGCCTTTCCTGTGAGCGGGTAGGGGGTAAGGAGTCCGTGAAATTCCCTTAAAAACACAAATACCAATGAATAAATTGCTGAAATGATCAATAGGTGTCTGATTTCCAGCCGATACCTGCCAATTGCCCAACTCATGAATACCCAGGAAAGAAAGGCCGGAATGAACCATAAATGCAAATAAGGTTTGATAAATGATGCGCCCAGGATACTGAAGAATGATCCGGTATCGTTTAGCTCATGCCATCGCACCGCGATTGCATAGGCGAAAACGGCGAATACCCAAGGGATAACCACCCTGAACAGGTATTTGTTTGCAATTACTGCAAATGACAGGTTGCGGAGTTTACTGAGTTTAACCAGATAACCGCTGATGCCGATAAAAAGTGGCATGTGAAAGCTGTAGATCAGGTATCTTGCCAGGTTTCCGTCAACTTTGTCCTGGATAATATGACCGGTGATCACCAGCATGATGAGGATACCCTTCAGCAGGTCTATATTTTTATTTCTTTCCAATAATTTTCTTTAATATCGAATTTGTCCTTATGGCTGCGGACTTCATGCATACATGCCGTCCACAATTGATAAGGCTGATGAAAAAAATAAAAATACAAATATATTTGATTAATTTCCGTCAACCATATATTCTTTTAGCTTATCGGTTTCAGGATTTTTGAATAATTTCACAGGGCTGCCTTCTTCAACAATTTCACCATTTGACATGAACACAACATGGTCGGCCAGCCTGGCTGCTTGTCTGAGCACATGGGTTACCAATATGATGGTGTAGTGTTTTTTCAAATCCCTGAACAGGTTTTCAATAATTTTACTGGAGATCGGGTCAAGTGCCGAAGTTGGTTCGTCAGCGAGAATTATCCTTGGCTTTACGGCAAGTCCGCGTGCAAGACATAAGCGCTGCTGCTGCCCGATTGAAAGACTGTCGGGCGTATTGTGAAGGCGGTCTTTTACCTCCTCCCATAATCCTACTTCTTTTAAGTGTTTTTCTACATGATATGCTATCAGTTTTTTATCCCTTACACCTTTAAGTTTTATGCCATATGCTACATTTTTATAGATTGACATGGGCAGTGGATAAGGGCGTTGACTGAGGAGGCCCATCTTTTGCCTGATCGAAGGTACATTCTTGTATGTATGCAAAACATCATCATTTTCGAGAAAAATGTGCCCTGTTACATCAAGTTCTTTATAGATGTCGGTCAGCCTGTTGATGCATTTTAGCAGCGTGGTTTTTCCGCAGCCCGATGGTCCCAGCAGAACTGTAACTTTATTTTTTGGTATTCTGAGGGTCACATTTTTTAAAATGTGATGTTCTCCTGCATAGACATTTAAATTTCTGATTTGCAATATTGAATCTGTTTCAATGTCAGCATCCACAATGCTCATCGTTTTATCATGGGTCTTCATTTCCTCTTTTAGCAAGTACATTGTTCCACTCATTTTAAATTGGTTTTTGAATATTTTTTTGAAAGAAAACGGGCAGTAAGACTGATCACCAGAATAATAATTGTTAATATGGCTGCTGCTGCGAAGGCACGCTCCCTTACTTCAGGAATAGGAGAGCCTAACTGAAAGAAAATTGCCAAAGGCAGGGTTGCCGCTGGCTCATCAAGATGAATGGGAATAAGGTCGGTATAACCGGCGGTAAAAAGCACTGATGCGGCATCGCCAATTCCCCTGCCAAATGCCAGAAGCAAAGCAGTAATAAATCCGGGGAAGCCCTGTTTAAATATAATTTTAAAGGCCATTTCGCTTTTGGTTGCGCCAAGTGCCAGTGCAGCTTCATGTAATCCTTTGGGTATGGTGCTTAAGACTTCGTCAAATGTTCTGACAACAATAGGAGTGATCAACAATGCAATTGTAATTGTTCCTGCAAGCAGGGAGGCATTCATTCCTAAAAAGAGCATCAGGGCAAAACCAAAAGCACCATAAACGATCGAAGGCACACCCCATAAAGCATCAAGAATATAGCGAATTGTGTTTTGCGTTCGTTTATGCTTCGACAAATGCACATTGATATACAGGGCTGCAGGAACACCGATAATTGTTGCAATTATGGTTGCTCCAAGAGAGATGTACAGTGAGCCCACAATAGCATTTAAAACGCCGCCCTCACCACCATAGTAGTATCCTCCTTTGGGAGTTTTAAATATCATATCCCATGATAGAGCAGGAAAACCCTTTAAAAATATCAGGACAATGATTAATGCCAGTGTGGCAATCAGCGAGTAGGTTGCAAAAGCCGACAAAATCCTGAATATTTTCTCTTCAATAATTTTTCGCTTATTCATTTTTCCTGGTTCTGTAAATGAAATACCTGAAAACAAGATTTATCAGCAGAATGATGCAAAACAGCAACAGGGCAGCAAACATCAGTGCGGAGTCATACATGGGTATGGATAGCATTTCTCCATAGTTATTGGCAATAAGTGCCGGAAGGGGATAAGCTGCATCGAACAGGTGAAAGCTGGTTTGCACCATATTCCCGACAACCATCATCACAGCCATTGTTTCGCCAAAGGCTTTGGCAATGCCCAATCCAAATGCCGATATTATCCCTGGAATACTTTTTTTTATTACAACATGTTTTACAGTTTCCCAAAAGGTGGACCCCAGCGATAACGATGCTTCTTTTAGCCCGGTAGGTATCGTATTGAAAACTTCGATCAGCATATTCAGAATATACGGTATACACATAACAGCCAGCACTATTCCTCCTGCCAGAATGGTATATCCCGAACTTTTTTCCCCAAATAGGGGAGCCAGATAATCAGAAATGAACGGCACTATAACGATAATTCCCCAAACACCATAAATAACCGAGGGCAGGCCGGCCAGAATATCAATAACAGGGTGCATAAAGCGCATAAATTGTTTTGATGAAAACTGGGTTAGATATATTGCGGCAAGTAAGCACACGGGGGCCGACAATAAGAAAGCAATCAGAGTGACATACAAGGAACCCAGGATAAAGGGCAGAAATCCAAATTCTCTTTCATGCGGCAACCATATGTCTGAACCGATAAGTTCGCTCAGGGGCTTTATGTCCAATAGTGGCATTGCTTTAACATACAAGCCGATACCAATGGCAAGAGGCAGGGCAAGGATGATGGAAATTGATATTACCATCCATGTTGATGAAAGCCTGTCAACAAATATCCTTCTGAATAACATCAGCCGGGAACCTTTTTATTATTGGTCTTGTAATTTATGTAAGTAGGTTTCGATTGTCGATTGCTCTACAGGCACATACCCTGCTTCTTTAACAAAATCCTGCCCTTTACTTAATGTCCATTTTATGAAATCGAGGGTGGCCTGTTTTTGGGGCTTTCCTGCTGCAACAAAATACAATTCTCTTGCAGGAGGTGAAGGATAAATGCCCTCAGCAATGGCAAGCAGCATATTATCGAACGAATCATAAAAATCTTCTTCGGGGTCTATTGTACCGTTTTCATTAATATCGATCGGGATCACTTCAATCCCCTCGCGTTTTGCTCCTGTTTTTATATCGTAGGCAAATATGGTGT
This sequence comes from Bacteroidales bacterium, assembly GCA_032250805.1. Taxonomy (GTDB): domain Bacteria; phylum Bacteroidota; class Bacteroidia; order Bacteroidales; family B18-G4; genus B18-G4. The sequence continues at coordinate 48,891 of JAVVEM010000001.1, read as the reverse complement.
TATTAAAGGCTATACCTGATGGATCCTTACTTACTGCTTCGGCCAAACCGGGGTCGCCATAAATGCCAACACCAATAAGGTTTTCCTGTTTACCTCCCAGGTAATCAGCCCATGTTCCGGCAGCACCACATGCATCGGAACGGGTATAGACCGAAATTTGGGTATTATTTTCGCTTTCCACAAGTTCATTCCACCGCACAATGGTGTTGTCAATAAAAATGGCTCTGAATTCATGGCGGGTAAGGCCTCTTTTCTTTAATGAATCAAAAAAAGGGTTATTTTTGCTAATAGTTGGAACAACAGCATCAATAGTAAGGCCAACCCACCATACGCCTTTGTCTTTTTCGGCCTGTGAAATTTCTCTCGAGAACATGCCAAGGTCAACGGCACCGGCCAATGCATCTGCCATACCCTTGCCTGCTCCTCCACCCGAAATATTAAACCGTACATCCGGGTGCTCCTTTTGATATTCCTCCGACCACTTTACTACCAGTGGATAAAGTGCAAAAGCACCTGAAATACTAACTGTATTTTCTTTGCTCGAATTTGATGCGCATGAGTTAATCAGAACAATGCTTATAAGCGCTAATGAAATAACTTTTATTCGTTTCATATCCTGTATTTTTAATCCACCTGCGCGTTTCGCTTCTGACGCTTACGCTAAAGCTTCAGCGGCAGCGTGTGGGCGAGAAGAGGTGGCTAAATTACCCGTAGCTTGCTGCGGAAATATGAGTCCAGAGCTTGCCCCGGGGTTTAATGCCATTAATTATAATTGGTCAAAGTTCGGAATAGACAGTGTGATTAAAAACCGCTTATTGGCGCATTTTATAATTACGTTTTTAGGCTTATTCCTAAGTTGAAAAACGTATGTTGAAGGTGGAGGGAATGCTGTGACTTAAACTTCAAAAAACCTGTTTTTAATTGCGTAAACTACCAATTCCGCAGTGTTTTTTGATTGCGTTTTGAAGAGAATATTTTCCCTGTGTTTGTCAACAGTGCGTTTGCTTATAAATAAATGTTCGGCAATCTCTGAGTTCGATAAGCCCATACAAATATTAATGAGTATTTCGATCTCACGTTTTGTGAGTTCTTTACTATCAATCTCCTCGTGTTTGCGGTTTAACCCAGCTACAATTGAAGAAATTATTTCAGGAGAAAAATAATTTCTGCCATTCAGGACTTCCAATATTGCAGTTTGAACATCACGAAACTGTGAATTCTTAATTAAAAAACCTTTGGCACCGGCATCAATCATTTCGGTGTAAAAATTTTCATCGGAATACATCGACAGTGCAATGATTTTGAGGTCGGGTATAAGCTTTAATGCTTCCTTTGTGGCTTCAATCCCATTCATTTCAGGCATTTCAATATCCATCAATACCACATCTGGTTTAAATGCTTCAACATTGGTGAGAAAGGTTTTACCATTTTCAGCCTCCTTAATTTCAGAAATGTATTCACTGCTGCTCAATAAAAATCTTAAGCCTTCACGAAATAGTGAATGATCATCAACAATATATATTTTCAAATCGTTTTTCATAAAGGAAGTCTTATACATGCATAAAATCCGTTATTGGGAGTGCTGATCAATTCAATTGAACCCTGCAGTGATTTCACTCTTGATACTATATTTGTCAATCCCATTCCATATTTTTCATGTTTACTGTCGAAGCCTGTTCCGTTGTCGTTGTATTTTAGTTCAAGAGTATCATCATTGACAGTTAGCGATATAGAAACTTTTGAGGCAAATGCATGTTTTTGTGTATTATTGATCAGTTCACAAAATATACGGTACAGCATGACCTCAATATTATTTTTAAATCGCCGTTTTTCAATATTCGACGATATTTCTATTTGTATTGAGTCTTTTATCATGATGTTCCGGATAAACGTTTCCATGGCTTTTTTTAAGCCATAGCGTTCAAGTACATGAGGTGTTAAGTGATTCGAAATTTCCCTGGTGGTTAAAATGGCATTGTCAACCAATTTTTCAACCTTTTCAAGTAAGTCGGTATTTTGTTTTTCAATGTTGGCTTTGTTTATTGCCGAAATGGTCATTTTCGCTGATGATAATACCGGTCCCAGGCCATCATGCAGTTCTTTTGAAAAATTCTTTCTTTCCTTTTCTTCGGTCGATATAATTGCTGTAAGCAATTTTGTCTCACTTTCTTTTCTCATTTGATACATGCGATTGAGCATCTCAAATATTTTACGGATATAAAATGAAGATAACAGCATGGTGATGGAAATTATAACAGCAATCCAACTGTTTATGATAGTGGTTTTATACGAAGGTATTTCCTGAAAAAAATAAATTACCTCTATGAGTCTGCGCACGGCCATTAACAAAAACCCTATTGAAATACTTATCCATGCTACATTGAACCTGGTTTTAGGGATCAGGCTTATTGTGATCAGGAAGGCAATAAATTGCGCAACTACTGATAATATTAATGCTATTTTTATTTCCATAGTACAAATTTACAACGATAGCTGCTTAATAAGATACGTTTTTGTTCGTACTTATGAGCGGAAGTTTTGCCAAAAAAATCCTTTATTGTGGACTGTCAATACGAAACTATTTTCGGCAAACTACCTGGGTTTCATTGCAGTATATATTGCAGCGGAGCCGCCAAGCATCAGGCGGTCGTTAAAATCAACAAATCCATGTTCCTCAAGCAACATTTTTACTTCTCCCGGGCTGTAATAATTTCTGGCCGATACTGCCAGATAGCGATAGGCTTTCCTGTGTCCCGACAACGCGCCTCCCAACCATTCAACCCAAACTTTGAGGTAGATCCTGAAACCAAAGCGAAGAATGGTATTTTTGGGCTGGCTTGATTCAGCAATAATGAACATTCCGCCCGGTTTCAGTGTACGCAGGATTTCAGAAAGATACTGTCCGGCAAACTTGTTTTTATAGGTGAGGTTGCGGAATGCAAAACCTATTGTTGTTACGTCGAAGCTGTTATCTTCGAAAGGCAGGTCGGCAGTATCGGCAAGTACAAAGTTTACTCTGGAGCCCTTCAGCCTTGAGGCTTTTTCGGCTGCAACATCCAGCATGGGCTGGCTGAAGTCGCTGGCAATGACCTGGGTGCCGGTATCTGCCATACGTGCAATCCGCAAAGCCAGGTCGGCAGTTCCTGTGCATATATCAAGTACCTTTTCAGGCTTCTCATTCAGGCAAAGCTCCACTGCCTTTTTTCGCCAGCGTTCATCCTGTCCCAGCGTAAGGATGCGGTTCATGAGATCATATTTTCCGGGCACTTCGTTGAACATGCGGAACAGTGGCCGCCTTGCTGCTGCTTCTTTATCCATTATGGTTTAAAAGTAGATTATTTTTTTGCAAAGATATATTATTGTTTCATGTTATTACTAAACGCGCAATGCTATACCTTTGCAGCTATGATTACCACAAGTGTTTGTATTGTCGGTTGCGGGCCGGCGGGAGCTATGGCAGCTTTGCGCCTGGGCAGGGAAAAAATCCCTTTCGTTATCGTCGATAAGGACCGGTTTCCCAGGGCGAAAATTTGTGGCGACGGATTAAGTGGCAAGGCCCCCCGCATCATGAGCAGGCTATCGCCTGATTTGCTTGCCAGGTTTGAGGAACAATGTCATCCTTTGCATTCATTCGGGATGCGCTTTGTGGTGCCCGGCGATTTTACTTTTGATGTGCCTTTTATTGTTGATTATGATCCGGACGTTCATCCGGTTCCCGGATATACCGTAAAAAGGGAGGTTTTTGATGCTTTTATGGCAAAGGAAGTGGAGCAGGCCGGGGGACAGGTGATCACCGGAAGGTCGGTTACATCAATTAAGGAAACAGAGGGAGGTTTTAACATCCAATATGAGGGGGGAGAGATCATGGCTCCCTTGCTGATCGATGCTTCGGGAACTTCATCAAAATTTGGTGTTCCCTATCAAAAGCCTGAGCCTGCAGCCGGAAAAACCGCTCTTGCAGTCCGCTCATACTACAGGGGTGTAAGCGGTATGCATCCCCAAAATTTTATTGAACTTTATTTTCTGAAGGATATCCTTCCGGGATATTTCTGGATATTTCCCCTGCAGAATGGTCTTGCCAATGTTGGCCTTGGACTTCGGAAAGACATTGTGCAACGAAAAAAGATCAGGCTTTCGCAGGCCATGGAGGAGATTATCAGAACACACCCCCTGATCGCGGCACGTTTTCATCATGCAAGCAGGGAAGGCAGGCCTGAAGCGTACCGTCTGCCACTTGGCAACCCGCGTTTCAGCATATCCGGCAATCGTTATATGCTTGCCGGCGATGCTGCCCATCTTGTCGACCCGTTTACCGGCGAAGGGGTTGGCAATGCCATGTACAGCGGGTATATCGCAGCCGAACAGGCTATTGAATGCTTAAAGCAAAAGAGGTTCGACAGCCGGTTTATGAAAAATTATGATCGAAGGATAAGGCGTGTGCTTGGAAAAGAAATGGCCATCAGCCGTAACCTTCAGCGCTTGCTTCACCATCCGGGCCTGGTCAGGGTGCTGGCAAAAAAGGCCCACCGCAACATTCATGTACCTAAGATCCTGTCGTCGATGTATACTGATCTCGACTACCGTAAAAAACTGGTTAACCCATGGTATTTGCTGCGTGTGCTCCTGAATAGGTAAATACCATCCATCACAAATAAAAAAGGGCCCGAAGGCCCCCTGAAATATTATGAAATGGTAATTTGTTTCGGAGGTTTGGGTTTTGCCTCCTCTTTTTTCGGAATACCGATTTTTAAAATACCATTGTCATATTTTGCATTGATCTTTTCGGCATCTGCCGTATTTGGCAGTGCAAAAGTCCTGCAAAACGACTGATAGCTGAATTCACGTCTTGTGAATTGCTTATCTTCTTTGCTTTCTTTTTCTTCCTTCTTTTCGGAGGAAATGGTGAGCTGGTCGTTGTTAAGCTCGATGTTGAAATCATTCTTAGTCAGGCCCGGAGCTGCCATTTCCACCTCAAAACCTTCATCATCTTCCCTGATATTTACCGAAGGAAGGGTTGTATTGGTTGTCGAAAAATGACGATTCGACCAATCAAACAGATCGTTTTCGAAAATACGATCGAAAACTGAAGGAAACTGGTTTGAAAATTTTACAAGTGACATGACAAATCCTCCTTTTTTTATGTTAAACAATCAGTGAATTACACGTATATAAACCACAAAAAAAATACCATTCCGAAAAAATGACATATTTTCAGTTTATACACATAAGTTGCTGACAATATGACTCATATGAATAAAATACAAGTGCCGGGTTTCTTTGTAAAGGAAGGCTTACTGTTCAGTTACGGATCCATCATTATTTTCTGCACCAAAGCCCAAACGCTGGGCTGCTACGGCATGATCGACCCTGCTTCTGTTAAATGGGTGTGCTTCCGTATTAAAGATATGATCATCGAAATCGAATGTTCCGTTATCATATGAAAAGATCAGAAAAAAGTATTTCAGGGTTTCTGCGATGAAATATGTGGCCATATAATCGCGTTTTCCCTTGCTTACAACATTTTCAAGCGCCGTGAAAGCAATGTCTGTCCGGCAGTACTTCATAATATCCGCCCAGTAATTCCTGGCCATGTTAAGGTAAAGTGTATCGCCGGTAAAATGATACAGATAATAGGCCGACTCGACAATTTCGGGGTTCAGGTCATAAACCGGATATGTAGAAGTATCTTTTTTATAATCATAAACCATGGGTTCGATGCCATAGCGGTTCCACAGCCAGTCCCAGGTTTTCTGCAGTCTTTCGGCACGTTCTGTATCGCCCGACAGGGCAAGGATGGCCGGGAAAAATGCATCATAAAGTGTAATTGTCGAACTGATGTGTTGGCCGGTATGCATATTGGAGCGGCCATACCAGAGTTTTTGATCATATTCTTCGGCAACGTATGTATGCACAGGTCCAATGCTCTCCTTCCAGATCATCTCCATTTCGGGATCGCCAAACATCAGGTAGCTTTTATATATGTATTCGTAATATGAATCAACGCCGGCACAAATATGACTTGATTCAGAAACCCAGCTACCCGTTTGTACATCAATAACATCTCCGATGAGGCCAATGCCGGATCGGCGCTCGAATATGGCTTTTGTTGCCTTTTTTCCAGCCTGGTAATATTTCGGGTCGCCGGTATAATAACTGAGCATACCCATTTCGAAAGTATACGTACCTGCTTCTGCCACGTTAACAGTATCGCCTTTGCTTGCGCCGGTTTGTAAATTAACCCAGTAGGCAGGGATGCCTGTTTTTGTGTCGAAAGCCGGCAGCATGCGATCGGCAAAATCCCTGGCTTTATCCAGTACTCCTGTGTTGCCTGATAATTCATACATTGCCAGCAATCCCCCCAGAATTCGTATGTTCACCTCAAAGACTTTAACAAATACGTCCTTATTAAAATCAACGGAGTCGATGATATAATTCTCAATTTCATTTGCTTCAGAATCAAGCTCCATTAACCTGAGGGTGCTGTAGGCATCGATGGGCGAAATGTAAAGGGGCTCGCTATACCAGTCGTAATAATCGCCGCTGATGGGTTTAAGCACATCATGGCCCCAGGCATGATCCTTATATGCTTTCCAGCTTCGTTTGGTTTCTTGTTTTACCTGCATGGCCAGCGGCGATATCGCTTGGGTATTGGTCTCAGCTTTATGTCCGGTATTGCTGCACGATACGAAGATCAGTAGCGCAAGGGCGGTAAGGATGGTATTTTTCATAGGATTTTTTTGATCAGTCTAAGTTTATGCGTATATGTTCCGGTTCCTGAATTAAATATTCCCTGGTGGTCGACCTTATCGATACGGACGAATCCGGAAGCATGGATCACACGCTCGTTGGGCAGGAGTATGCCTGTATGGGTGATCATGCCTTCTTCATCGTCGAAGAACAGCAGGTCGCCGGGCCTGGCATCTGAAATAAAACTGATTGTTTCGCCTTGTGTAGCCTGTTGTGTAGCGTCTCTCAACAGCTGCACGCCGGCGAGTTTATAGGTCATCTGGGTAAATCCTGAGCAGTCGATACCAAATGGCGATCGTCCCCCCCAAACATAAGGGGCATGAAGATACATGCCGGCCATCTCCACGATCCTGTTACGCTCGCCCGCCTGGGGTATAACAACTGAATCGCCTTCGAAGAAGTATTCTTCTTCACCTGCCGAAAATGACTGGTTTTCGATGCCGTGAAAAGAACTCCCCATGAGAATCGGAAAAAAAAACTGGTGGCTCCTGTTCTCAATCAGCTGCACCACTTCGGTGCTTACCTGGCACGGAAGATCATGCAAACGGCGAAATTCTTCTTCCCCTATGGGATTGAAATATCTTTTATTGATCCACCCTTCATAATTATCAAAGGTCACGCGAATGTGTAACCATTCATCAAATGATTCCAGCACAGCGTAAAGTTCACCAAATAATAGCTGTGTGCACATTTCCGATTGATGTGCCGGCTCAGAACGAACCGGGATCACACTTAGATGGCAGAATCCGAACCTCATAGCAATGTGATTTTTAATTTCCAACAAATGATGCCCATTGTGCAACCAATTGAGATTGAAATTGTTTATAGAACGAATTTATGAAATAATTGCCTAATAAAAGATAGAAATCACAAAAAGATTAAATTTTCATAATTTCGCATCTGAAACAGCTCACGATGAAAAAACTTTTCCTCTTCATACGAAATCATTACCAACAGATTTTCAAAGGGTTCCTCTTTGCGCTGGCAATTGCAATACTCGTTTGGATATTTCCGAAGGAAGGAAAATTCAAATATGAGTATGCAAAAGGAAAACCATGGCTGCATGAAGACCTGTATGCGCCTTTTGATTTTTCAATATTTAAGCCCGAAGAGTTCCTTGAAAAGGAAAAGGAAGAGGCAAGCGAAGGATTACCGTATTATTTCAGATATCAGCCGGTTGATACCACTGGAAAAGCAGAAGTGTTAAAAATGGAATTTGATCTGCACTGGCAGACCCAACTTCCTGACCCGGCCGAAAGTGAATGGTACAAGATGCACAATTACAGGCTCTTTGTAAATTCTTATTATGAGATCCTTCAAAAGGGAATTCTTAATGTCGACCCGGCAATTGAAGGGTTGCCTTCCGATTATCCTGTTGTAGTGATCCGCGACAATATTGCCGAAGACCATGAGTTTGGCGATCTCATCACATTGCCTCGCGCATATACGATCCTCCGGCAAAAGCTTGAAAAGGATTCCATCAACGAAACGGACATGATCGCTACACTGATCGTAAGGCTTCTGGAGCAAAATATCGTATTCGACAACGAAAGGACTTCGCTGGAATGGGATGCGGCTATTTCTTCAATTTCACCCACACACGGACTGGTGCAGGCCGGAGAGCGGATCATTTCAAAAGGAGAACTGGTTAATGAGGAACGTTTTGTTATCCTGAACTCGCTAAGGAGCAATTATGAAAAAGCCCTTGGGGGATCAGAAACCTATCTGGCCATTCTGACCGGACAAATAATACTGATCTCGATAGCAATTTTTGTCCTTGTACTTTTTTTGCTCTTTTTTAAGAGAGAGGTCATTTCTGACAACAGAAGGATCGTGCTTATACTCCTGCTGATCATTTTGATCACCCTGCTCACAAGCCTGACCTTAACCATTGATCCGGCCTTTTTGTATCTGGTGCCAATATGTTTGGTGCCGATCGTGATCAGTGCATTTTTCGATACACGCATGGCCCTGTATGTATATCTTATCACGATCATCATACTGGGGTTTCTGGTTCCGAACAGCTTTGAATTTATCTTTCTTCAACTCATGGCTGGTATCGTCGCCATTTTAAATGTTTCGCGACTTCAGCGCCGTGATCAGTTCTTTACTACTTCGGTGTGGATATTTGTTACCTATTCTGTTTTATATTTCGGGTTGAGCCTTATTCAGGATGGAACATTTCGCGAGATCAACCCCGTGATGTTTGCCATGTTTGGCGGCAGTGCCATACTTACCTTATTTTCGTACCCGCTGATTTATATTTTCGAAAAGATATTTGGATTTATTACCGATGTTACCCTTGTCGAGCTCTCGAATACCAACAACAAGTTGCTCAGGGAGTTATCACTGAAGGCCCCCGGCACCTTCCAGCATTCGCTTCAGGTTGCCAATCTGGCAGAAGATGGTATATTTGAAATTGGCGGAAATGCATTGCTGGTTCGCGCCGGCGCACTTTATCATGATATCGGGAAGATGGATATGCCTATGTATTTTATTGAGAACCAGGCAACCGGCGTAAATCCCCATGATGACCTCACCTATGAGGAAAGTGCCCGCATTATTATTGATCACGTGATCAGGGGAATTGAAAAGGCAAAGAAACACAACTTGCCTGAACAAATTATCGATTTTATCCGCACGCACCACGGTACACGTAAGGCAGAATACTTCTACACCATGCATCTGAAAGACAATCCCGGCGAGGAAGTGGATGATACAGAATTTACGTATCCGGGACCGGTACCTTTCTCAAAAGAAACGGCCGTTGTAATGATGGCTGATGCCGTTGAAGCCGCTTCGCGCAGCCTGGGGAAGCCCGATGCTGCAAAGATCAATGCCCTGGTCGACAAAATCATTGACAGGCAAATGGAAGCATCTCAGTTTATTCATGCCGATATCACCCTGAAGGACATTACCCGCATCAGGAAACTTTTTAAGAACAAACTGATGACCATTTACCATGTAAGGATAGAATATCCCGAGATCAATAAATGATAACAGCTCATGTATGATGATTGATGATTTGCAAATGCTGTTGTTGGGTTTCTATTGCGAACTTAACAGTTCTCTTGCCGCAGGCCCTTCGTTGAACAAGAGGTCAAGTATGCTCAGGTCAGGAATGAATCCGTGCCTTTCTTCAAACACCTGATGGTAAACGATGGCTGTTTTCTGTTCCGGAGCACTTTTGGGTGTAAATGCCTGGCGCAGATCATGCATATGTTCAGGATCGTGGTAAAAACTGCCGGTTAATTTTATTTCAGTTGTGATCCCGATCAATTTAAATATAGCCTTGGAAAGCATCGTATTAAAGTCGAGAAGGAAACGGAATTTCTTTTCAAAAAAGGGCAACAACTCGTCGATATAATACAAAAAGAAGGGCGAATTGCTGTAGGCCGCATCAATGCTGCGATAGTGGGTTCGCTGCCAGGGCTCGTCATAGGCAATTTCTATGTCCTTCGTTATTGTGCCATGGCCATGCACCTTATTTACCGGAATACTGAGTTGAAGGATTCCATTGGCACTTATAATGCGACAGCGGTTACGGTATGTTTGCCTGGGATAGGTCTCGAAGGCTTCGATATATATTTCGGAAGCATTGATGGCCGCTTTCATCCATGATAATGGCGCTGCGTAGGCCGTCGACAATAAAACCGCTGATGATGAAGCCTGCATGAAAGGCAAAAATAAAAAAAAGAGGCCGACATCCGACGGCCCCTTTTGCGTATATAATTGTTTATTTTGAGATATGTTTTCAGGATTCTTTTTTCTGGCCAAGCAATACATCGTTGATCACTTCCTTTAATGTTTCTTTGGGAAGCGCTCCCTGAGCCATTTGAGGCTGTCCGGCGGGAGGACAGAAAAGCAATGAAGGGATGCTGCGTATACCAAAAGCACCGGCGAGTTCACGCTCCGCTTCGGTATCGATCTTGTAAATGTTGACCTTCCCTTTATATTCTTCAGCAAGCTCTTCAAGAATAGGGGCAACCATTTTACAAGGCTGACACCAATCGGCATAGAAATCGATCAGGCAAGGCAGCTCGCCTTCAAATTTCCACTCTTTGTTTTGTTCGTAATTGAATACTTTCTTTAAAAATGTTTCTTTTGTTAAATGTTCCATTGGTTATGATCTGTTTTTATGATTATGTTCTGATATTTAAAAATTATTTTTTTACTGTGTTTGTTCTGTTTCTTTTTTCAGAAGGAAATCATCAATTGCATTTTTGAAGGTTTCCTTTGGCAGGGCTCCGGTCGACATTTGTGGCTGTCCTTCCATTGGAATAAAGAGCACTGCAGGAATGCTGCGGATGCCAAAAACTGAAGCAAGTTCGCGCTCAACCTGTGTGTCGACCTTGTATACATATAATTGGCCTTTATACTCATCGGCCAGCTCTTCCATGATCGGCGCAATTAATTTACAGGGTTTACACCAGTCGGCATAAAAGTCAATGATGGCCGGTTTGTCGCCCAGGTAAATCCATTGTTCTTTATTGGTTTCAAAATCCATCACTCTTTCAAGAAACATTTGTTTGTTCATGTGAATGGTTTTGCCTTCGGTAATTTCCTGTTCCTTAGCAGTGGCCGATTGATCGTTCTGTGCCCGTGTTTCGGTCGAATTACTGCAGCTTACTGCCACTATGGCCGTAAGGAGCAAGAGCATTGTTCTGAGATTTTTCATCATATATTCACTGTTTTATTGATTTACAAAAGTAATTAAAAAAAATATTAAATCGCAATAATATCACTTTTTTTCTAACTTTGTCAAAAACTGTTCCAAAAATACATTCAGAAATATAACTATGAAAAACTTATTTCTCAAGATCGATCCTGAAAAATTCCAAAAGGATTTTGAAACTGAGGAACAATGCCTCTCCTATCTGTCAGAGATCAAGTGGAAGGAGGGCTTTATCTGCCGGAAATGCGGTCATACCAATTATTGCAAGGGAAAGAAGCCGTTTTCACGGCGCTGTACGCGATGCAAAACCGAAGAGTCGGCAACTGCACATACTGTTTTTCATGCCTGCAAATTTCCGCTCACCAGCGCATTTAATTTAATGTATCAGGTATGTCAGCGACCTGACATATCTTCCTACGAGCTCTCGCGTTTATTTGAAACACGGCAGATGACATGCTGGAAATTCAAGAAAAAACTGACAGAATGCATCGAAACAAACAACAGTCTGCTCATTGACTCCTGAAATGTCATGGGTTGTATGGCAATATTTCAGCAGCAGTGTCAGAACTGAATGATCAGCTTTTGCTGCCAGGATTGAGTGGGTGTTTCAGCTTTCAGCAGATATATGCCGCCAGCCAGGCCCGAAATGTCAAACTGGCAAGTGTTTGCCCCCGCCTGCGATATCACCGATTGATTTATCAGTTCCCTGCCCGTCATATCATAAACATGCCATGTAATGTCAGCATTTTTTTCTGCCAGCCATGACAAGTTGACTTGTTTTGTTGCAGGATTCGGGAACAATTGAAAATTGCTGAAAATACCAGGCTCATCAATGTTTACAAGGTCGGTTTCGTAATATGCCTCCCAGCCGGGAGCCGTAATGTTTCCGTTTGATGAGAAAGTAATGAACATGCTTCCTGATGGGGATGTTACCGGATCAGGGGTGATATCGCCCGAAAAGGATGCCAGTTCGTCCTGCGTTTGCATGTCGTATATTGTTACCACATCAAATGTTTCTTCTGTATGAAATTCATTGAAATACAATGTTAACTCACTGGCATCCGGTGGATTGATTATCCAGATGCACTGGCTGCCGTTATGATAATCCCTGGGCCCGCTCCCGTCAGAAAAGGTATCGGTTTGTGCAGTAAGAAAAACAGTTCCTGAGCAGTATACGGGTAGTTCCGACTCATAGCTGATCAGGAATCCCGGGGCTTCCCCTGCGGAAGTAAATGTGAGCAGTAGTTTGTCGCTGCTTGAGGTGATCCCCTCAGGGATGTTTGGGCCCTGAAAGGTACCCAGAACGGCTGCGTTGGCCGTTTCCCCATCATAAACAGTGAGTTCGTCGCCATTTGCCGTATTGAAATGAATGAACTCCAGTGATATGCTTTTTACCGAATCTTCAGGTGCAATGAGCCAGCTGCAATCTGCTCCCGGCAGGTAATCATAAACAGGCCCGCTGCCATCGCCAATGGTTCCAGCGGTACTTGTCAGGAGTTTATTTCCGTCGCAATAATAGGGGTAATCATATGTGACCGTATCAGGGAAGGCATTGATAATGAGTTCCTGTGCAAGATTAAAATTTGATCCTCCCGGATTGAGGTTGTCTGTATAGAAATATCCATCGTAGGATCCGCTCCAGCCCCAGTTAAAGTGATAATAATTTCCTGCCTGGTAACCATCGCACACAAAAGCGTGCCCGTTGATATTTGGCACCGACCATCCTGCATAATATAAAGGGATGTGGCGATCGAGGTGTGATATGATCAGGCTATCCCAGTCCATGCTGGTACTGTCGCGATACACATAGACCGTTTCGGGCGAATATTTAAAAAACGTGCGCAGGGCATAGGCTGCCTTATGGTTGTACATGCCTGAGCCATTGGGGCCGTAAACCATGTCGCAGGCGATCCCAAGATGGTTCAACAATTGGGCTACAGCCAGATTGCTTTTGCCCAGCGAGGTGGCCATCATGTCATATTCATAGCTTGAGTTTTCAAAGTCGGCGGTGAGTGTGCCGTAAGGTGGGCAGGAATAGCTGTATGAACCTGTTCCGGTAAGCGGCCAGCGGAAATAATTCACCACCTGTCCGAGTGCGGTGGCAACGCATCCTGTATAGCAATGCCCTCCCGGGCCTGCAGGGTCGGCAGGGCACATTTCATTATAGTAGGTTCCCTGGTCCCATTGCGTGCTAATTAATGGCTCAACATCCTTTTCGTTCCTCAGTGGCCGGAGCGTGGCAGGATCTGTTGTGCCGAGCCTTTTCCACATCGCTTTGATTTCTGCCGGGGCTTCAGTTTCGTGGTCCATGGCATAGGCCGCCTGCAACTTATATTGATCGAACAGTCCGGAAAACTGTGGTGGCAGGCCATGCTTTGTAAACCGGCCCTGGAATGCGTAGCCTGCTACCGGCCTTATTTTGTTGGTTGCGGCAACAAGAACAAATCCGCCATTCCTGATGTTTACGGCATAAAGCAGGCATCTTCCTTTCTCTGTAACCGGAAGGATTTCACCGGCACCGACTGTATTATGGTCGGTACTGGTGTACTGGTTCACCCGTTCATAAAAAAAATTGATGGCCACCCGGGTGGCTGTTTCCTGATCGATATCTTGTGCAGAAACACTCAGCGCAAAGCTGGTCAGAACAAAGAGTAAAATATATTTTTTCATATTCAGGGGCTTGAGGTTAATCTATCCCAAAATTAAGAAAAAATGAATTCATTTGCCCATTGCCATGAAGATGAAAAAAGGGAGAAACCTTTTACTGATTTCTCCCTTCCACTTCGTATGCTTTAATGCTTCAGCTTATGGCTTTCACAGTTTATTTGATGATCACTTTTTTGTTAACCGAACCTTCGCTTGAGGTCAGATTGAGGATATATATCCCTTTGGCAAAATTTGAAACATCAATACTTTTGCTGATATCACCTGATACATTTGAAAGTTGACTGCTGTATACAGCATCACCGGTTACATTCACAAGACGTATTTCTACTGTTTGGTTCTTTACCACGCCGAAATTGATCTGCAGTGCGTCAGTAGCCGGATTGGGGTAAATACCCAGGTCTGCAAAATTTTCTTCTTCCTCAATTCCTACATTGTCAATCTCATAAGTTATTTCCCAACCGCTGAAATTGTTTGTTGAATTGGTGCTGAATGTGATAAAGGCAAAGTCGCCGGTACAGGTAAAACTGCCGGGGTTTGTGCTTCCTGAGAAGGTGCCCAGTTCAACATTCTGGTCGTAAACCTTTACAATGTCTTTACCTTCCTCGGTTTCGAACGAAGTAAATGTGAGGGTGATGGAATTGGCAAAGAGGGGATCGATTTTGTACATGCATTGTGTTCCTGAGGTATAATTAAATGATCCACTGCCATCGTCAAATGTGCCAACCGGCTCGGTAAGGGTTGTTATGCCGGTGCAGAATTGTGCAGGATTGCCATCAAATTCAGCTTTAAAGCCGGCACCATTGTCACTGCCATCGGTACTGAGTGTAATGAGCATTTTGTTGCCTGTACTGCTTAAATTCTCCGGCAAGGTGTTGCCTGTATATTCTCCAAGCAGGGGTGCTGCTGTAGTTTCGCCGTCGTATATGCGCAAATAATCGCCGGCTCCCAGGTCAAATTCTATAAAATAAATGTCGATGTTGGTTATAGAGTCTAATGCTGTCTGAGGGTCAATGAGCCAGCTGGCCTCGGTATTGGGGAGATAATCTTCGATCGGGCCGCTGCCATCGGTAAATTGCCCTGAAAAATGATTGATCACCTCAAGACCTGAAGCATAATAGGGATAAGCGGGATCGGTAGGATAGAAATACCTTACAACTCCCTGATCGATATAATATCCCCCGACATTGGTAAGGGAAAAGAAACCATTTCCGTAACCACTCCAGCCGAAGTTAAAGTGAAAGTCGTTGCCCTGGTATCCGTCGCACAGAAAAGCATGCCCGCCTGTTGTAGAACGGCCTGAATAATACAACGGCCTGTCAATGTCTATTTCTGCCTTCAACAGGTTGATCCAGGCTGTTTGCGTGTAATCTGATTTTTCAAGGAATTCGGCATCATTATACCTGAAGAAAGCATCCAGCCTGTTGGGGACCAGATAACT
This sequence comes from Bacteroidales bacterium, assembly GCA_032250805.1. Classification (GTDB taxonomy): domain Bacteria; phylum Bacteroidota; class Bacteroidia; order Bacteroidales; family B18-G4; genus B18-G4. Next base: position 33,364 of record JAVVEM010000001.1, on the reverse strand, counting down.
ATATGATCCGGATCCATCAGGGCCAAAGTCCATTTTTACACTAACCGCACAATGATATCCAATTTCTGCGACAGGAAATGGGTATTTTGAGTCGATATTGTCCTTCATCCCGTTCCACTGGTATGTTGTATTTTCAAAGTCGGCACATTGCACTCCATATTGAGGGTTGGAGGTAGGTGTATAGCAATAGTCGCCGGTTCCGCTTATGGGATACCTGTAATAATGCATGATCATCGACATGGCTGTTGCAACACAACCAACGTAAGCATATCCCCCCGGGCCGTTGGGATCCTCCGGACACATAACATTGTAAGGATTGTCCTGGTTCCACATATTGGTCACAAGCGGATTCACATCAAGGGGGTCCCTGAAGGTATTCAGTGATGTGATGTCATTTGTTAACAGATGTTTCCATTTGGCTGAAATTTCGTTGTCAGCTTCAATATTGTTTTCCCTGATATAGTTGATCTGGTCGACGTATGATTGCATAAAACTGTCGAATACATATGCATGCTGGCCTTTTGGGAATTCTCCTTCAAACGAATAGCCTATAATGGGTTCATAAGCATCATCAGCAGAAATGATCATAAATCCGCCTGTAGAAAAGTCAAAAGCGTAATATGCTGCACCTTCATTGAGGAACCTGGTATAGTCATTGGTAATTACAACATCCTTAAACGCAAGCGTACGATCATACTGGTTTACTTTTTCAAAATATGCATTAATGGCAATTTTTCGTGCATCTTCTTTGGTTACTTCCCCGGCCATACCGCTCGAAAATGCGATAATGATCAGGCTCAGGGCTAAGAGTAGTGTTTTTTTCATAATTAATTTCGGTTTAGTGCAATTTCATTTGGAGGCAAATATATATATAAAAGTTAATTTAAGCCTAAAATTGCATGTTTAAATTTGTTGCTTTCTTCTGTCAATCAGACAAGCCCGGAAGCCAAAAGGTTGCCGCTTTGTTATTGGATTATGCTATATTTTTCATAATTTCGCTGCAGCAATAAAACTAAAACAAACAGGGATACATGTCGTTGTTGATCAGGAACATTAAATCACTTCTTCAAATCAGGGACGAAGGGGTTTCGAAAGTTAGCGGCGGGGAAATGGCCGTTCTCCCAAAGATTGATAATGCCTGGGTACTTACCAAAGATGACCGCATTATTGATTTCGGGGAGATGGGAACAATTCAGAAGCTTGAAAAATATTCAGATGAGGTTGATCTTGAAATTGATGCCGGGGGGAAGATGTTGCTTCCGGCATTTTGTGATTCACACACACACCTGGTATTTCCTGCCAGCCGTGAGATCGAGTATATCGATAAAATCAAAGGCTTGTCATACGAAGAAATCGCAAAGCGGGGAGGGGGCATCCTGAATTCGGCAAAACGGCTGCACGAAAGTTCAGAAGATGAACTGTTTGAATCGGCGATGCTGCGGCTTGACGAGATCATTTCGCTTGGCACCGGGGCGGTGGAGATTAAAAGTGGCTATGGCCTGAATACTGTCGATGAGCTAAAAATGCTTCGCGTGATCAGGAAGCTGAAAGAGCAATCTTCCATGGCCATTGTTTCTACCTTTCTGGGAGCACATGCCATACCGGCCGAATATAAAGGCAGGCAGGAGGCTTATGTTGATATGATAATTTCTGAAATGATCCCTGTGATCGCTGCCGAAGAACTGGCCGATTACATTGATGTGTTTTGTGATCGTGGTTTTTTTACGGTCGAAGATACCGACCGCATTCTGAATGCAGGGTTGAAATACGGCCTCAGGCCCAAAATACATGCCAATGAACTTGCCAACTCGGGAGGCATTCAGGTAGGGGTAAAATACAATGCCCTTTCGGTCGACCATCTCGAATATACCGGAAAGGAAGAAATACATGCCCTTTTAGGATCGGACACCATGCCCACATTACTTCCGGGTGCATCTTTTTTTCTGGGTTTGGTATACGCCCCGGCGCGGAAAATGATCGATGCCGGGCTGCCTGTGGCCATGGCCAGTGATTACAATCCCGGTTCATCCCCTTCAGGCAATATGCAGTTTATCCTGTCGCTCGGAAGTATTGCCTACCGCATGCTTCCCGAAGAGGCCATCAATGCCGTTACCATAAATGGCGCATACGCAATGGGCCTCAGCGAAGAATACGGGAGTATTGGCAGGGGAAAGAAAGCCAACCTGATCCTCACCAAAGCGATCCCCTCATATGAATACCTGCCCTATGCATATGGCAGCGACAAGGTTGAGAAAGTGATCATTGAGGGAAAGCTGTTGGCAGATAAGAAGCAGTAAATTTTATAAAATTAATCGTTGTTAAGCATTTCAGTCGAACAACAAATAAACGCACGTAAATGAAACAATTAATTGAATGTGTGCCTAATTTTAGCGAGGGCAGGGATATGAAGGTGATCAAACAGATCACTGATGAGATTGAAAAATCGGAAGGTGTAAAACTTCTCGATGTTGACCCGGGAGCTGATACCAACCGTACGGTAGTAACTTTTGTAGGTGAGCCCGAATTTGTTATTGCCGCGGCATTTAAGGCGGTAAAAAAAGCTGCCGAAGTTATTGATATGCGCAAGCACAAGGGTGAGCATCCGCGCATGGGCGCCACCGATGTATGTCCGTTGGTGCCGGTGGCCAATATCAGCATGGACGAAACGGTTGTTTATGCCCGCAAGCTTGCAGGCATGATCGGCGATGAGCTTGGTATACCGGTTTACTGTTACGAAAATGCCGCTTTTAGGGAAGAACGCCGAAACCTGGCGAACTGTCGCTCGGGAGAATATGAAGGCATGCCTGAAAAATTAAAAGATCCGGAATGGAAACCCGATTTCGGGCCGGCCGAATTCAATGCCGGTGCCGGTGTTACGGCCGTAGGTGCACGCGATTTTTTGGTTGCTTTTAATGTCAACCTCAATACAACCTCAACCCGCCGTGCGAATGCTATTGCTTTTGATGTCCGCGAAAGGGGACGGCCCAGGCGCGAAGGAGATTCACTTACCGGAAAGATCATCAAGGATGAGAAAGGCAAACCTGTAATGATTCCCGGTGCCCTTAAATCGGTTAAGGCCATCGGCTGGTTTATCGAAGAATATGGCGTTGCCCAGATCTCCATGAACCTAACCAACATAAGCATTACACCGGTTCATGAAGCGTTCGATGTTACAAGCCGGAAGGCTGAAGCACGCGGCATCAGGGTAACGGGCTCCGAACTTGTGGGTTTGATCCCCTTGAAGGCCATGCTGGATGCAGGGAAGTATTTTCTGAGGAAACAGGAGCGTTCTACCGGGGTTTCGGAAAAAGAACTGCTGAAGATTGCCATTAAATCAATGGGGCTCGACGATCTGAAGCCATTTCATACAAACGAAAAGATCATTGAGTATATGATCGAAGACGAGGGCAGCAGTAAACTGATAGACATGAACCTCAGCGATTTTGCTGATGAAACTGCCAGCGAATCGCCTGCTCCGGGAGGAGGATCCATCTCGGCTTATGTTGGTTCACTGGGAGTATCGCTTGGGACGATGGTGGCCAACCTCTCATCGCACAAGCGTGGGTGGGATGAGCGGTGGGAAGAATTTTCCGACTGGGCCGAAAAAGGACAGGCATTGAAAGATGAGTTGCTTTTTTTGGTAGATGAAGATACGCGTGCATTTAATAAGATCATGGAAGGCTTCGGCATGCCGAAGGGCACAGAAGAAGAAAAAGCTGCCCGCCACCATGCCATACAGGAGGCATCGAAATATGCCATGCAGATCCCCTTCAGGGTGATGGAGCGTTCGCTGGAATCGATGGAGGTGATGAAAGCCATGGCAGAGCACGGCCTTGAGGCCTCAGTATCGGATGCGGGTGTGGGAGCACTTTGTGCCCGCACTGCGGTTATGGGGGCACACCTTAATGTTATGATCAATGCCGGTGGTGTTGATGACAAGGAATTTGTAAAGGAACTTCTTTCACGCGGAGCAGAATTAGAGGGGCAATCACTGAAAAAGGAAGCAGAGATCCTGGATATCGTGAAAAGGAAGATAGAAGCATAGGGGGGTACTGAATATTTGATTTCATTAGTGTCCGGTATATTTAGCGGTAAACTGGTATAGCCCCTTATTACATTTCCCACGGATATCGTTGTCATCGCGAGCGAAGCCGGGCGGTCCCACTTAACTATCGCGCTGCGGCGAGACCATTCATTTTGTTATCTTTGTGCCAGGTTTTGCCAGACATCTTAAATAATATTTAACGCGAAACCCCTTTTGCTACATTATAAAAATCAGTCAACTATAAAAAACGCTTAGCATATGATCAAACATGTTGTAATGGTGCGCCTGAAGGAGAAAGCTCCACACATAAAATTAAACCAGGCAAAAAATCTTAAAGAAGCCATCGACGGATTGATGGGACGCATACCCGAATTGAAAAGCATGGAGGTTGGGCTAAACCTTAATACGAAAGCATCCGCATATGATCTGGTACTCATTTCTGAATTTGAATCATTGGAAAGCCTCGATGCTTACAGGGTGCACCCCGAGCATAAAAAAGTGCTGGAATTGCTTTATGAAGTGATGGAGCAGACAGCCGTTGTCGACTATGATACATTGAAACTCTAGCATATTTATAAATTTCAATCACTGTAAAAACTTTTTATGTTTTTGTAAGTATAAAAGAAAAGAATTGCTTTGACCGAACTTTTTATCACCGGCTTTATTCAGATAAGGTGGATCGACATCGTTGACATCTTCCTGGTGGCATTATTATTATACGAACTTTATAAACTTCTTAAAGGTACGGTAGCCATTAATATCTTTTTTGGCATTGTGGCCCTCGTGCTTATCTGGCAGGTGGTGAATGCCCTGCAGATGGAACTGCTGACCAAGATCCTTGGCGCATTTATCAGTGTTGGCTTTATTGCGCTTATTGTCATTTTTCAGCCTGAGATCAGGCGGTTTTTGCTGGCACTGGGAACAACCACCTTTATGCGGAAAAAAGGAAGGCGGTTTTTATTCTGGCGCTTGAATATCAACGGCCAGTCAGGGATAAATGCCGATGCCATTGTGCTGGCCTGTAACCATATTGCCGACCTGAAGCTGGGTGGATTGCTGGTTCTTACACGAAAAAACGAACTCAAACAATATGTCAATACCGGCGAAGTTGTCGACGCCCATATGTCGGCCCCATTGCTGGAGGCTATTTTTTACGGCCAGGGACCCCTGCACGATGGCGCCGTGATCATTAGCAACAACCGTATCGTGGCTGCAGCATGTATTTTGCCGGTTTCGGGGAATACCGAGATCCCCAAACGCCTTGGCTTGCGCCACAGAGCCGGGGTAGGGATCACCGAAGTGAGCGATGCCATTGCCATTATTGTCTCCGAAGAAAACAGTAAGATATCATATGCAGTTGGCGGAAAATTGCATAAAAACGTTAATGTGGCAGAATTAAAATCCTTCCTTGAAAATGAATTTTATGAGGAAGTGGTGAACGAATCTGCAGAGGAAGACAAAAAAAACTGATCTTCTAGGGCAGGCTACCAACAAGCTTCACAACTTCAACTGCTTCCCTTACATCATGAACCCTGAGGATTCTGGCACCATTGAGCAAAGCGATGGTGTTTAAAATGCTGGTGCCGTTTAGGGCATTTCCGGGCTTTGTTCCCAGAACCTTGTTGATCATCGACTTTCGCGACACGCCTGCCATGACCGGATATCCGAGCTTTTGAAATACCATCAGGTTTTTCAGCAATTGGTAATTGTGCTCCACGGTTTTTCCAAATCCAAAACCCGGATCAAGGATCAGCTTCCGGGCTCCTTCGCGTTCAAAAATTTTTATCCTGGATTTAAAATAGTTATAAATATCGTCAATAATGTTGTTGTAGCCCGGATTATCCTGCATATTCACGGGGCGTCCCTGCATGTGCATGATCACATAAGGAACGTTATGGCTGCCGATAACTGTGGCCATTTCGGGGTCGAAGGTTCCGCCGGTAATGTCGTTGATCATAGCTGCACCGCTTTCCAGGGCCTGCCGGGCCACCGAACTATGATAGGTGTCGACCGAGATGCGGGCCGATGGGAATGCTTTCAAAATACTTTCAAGCACAGGCGAGATCCTCTGCCATTCTTCAGTGGCACTTATTTCGCTTGCACCCGGACGTGTGGATGCACCCCCGATATCAATGATCGCGGCACCATCAGTTAGCATAGCTTCTGCTTTTTTTAGCCATGATGCCTCATCCAGGTAATGGCCCCCGTCGTAAAATGAATCGGGAGTGATATTGAGAATGCCCATAACCAAAGGCTTGTCGGGATCATGAAAATTAGCGGTGTGATTCATCTTTTTGATTACTGAAAATAATGTAACTTTATCGCCCCAATACTATCGCGGCCTTTAGGCAGCTAATTTACAATTAATGATGGAAAAGACAGCGAGGCAATTCGATAAAGTGGTCCACCTTTGCAGGGAAGTCTTTGTGAAGAAAATGAAAGATTACGGCTTTGCCTGGCGCATATTGCGGACATCTTCCCTCACAGACCAGATATACATAAAGGCCAACCGGATCAGAAGCATCGAAAACAAAGGGCAGAGCAAGGTGAACGAAGGCAATGTGCCCGAATTTATCGGTATCATCAATTATTCGGTCATGGCACTCATTCAGCTTGAACTGGGTTTAGCCGAAGAAGCTGACCTGGACGAAAAATCCGGCCTCGGGCTGTACAATAAATACATTGAAGCAGCAAAAAGCCTCATGCTTGATAAAAATCATGATTATGATGAGGCCTGGCGCAATATGCGCATCAGTTCGCTTACAGATATCATCCTGATGAAACTGCTCCGCATTAAACAAATCGAAGATAACGACGGACAAACATTGGTTTCCGAAGGACTGGATGCCAACTACTTTGACATTATTAACTACGCCGTCTTTGCACTTATTCAAATACAGGAAGGACAAGAATGAAGTTTATAAGGAATTTCAGCCGGCTGCTGGTCGGCCTGGTATTTATATTCTCAGGAATTGTTAAAGGCATCGACCCGATGGGGACGGCCTATCGCATTGATGACTATGTTATCGCCTACGGGATCGAGTGGGCCATGCCCTTATCGCTCTTTTTTTCGATATTTCTTTGTACCCTGGAGTTTATGTTGGGCATCTCCCTGCTGTTTAATGCCTGGATAAAAAAAACAGTTTGGATATTGTTTCCGATGATGATCTTTTTTACCATCCTCACCCTGGTGGATGCCCTCTGGGAACCCGTTCCCGACTGCGGATGCTTTGGCGATGCCATTAAGCTCACCAACTGGGAAACATTTTATAAAAATATCGTATTGATCATTCTTACAGCCGTAATTTTCTTTAACAGACGTAAATTCAGGCCTCCGCATGTCAGAGGCTATGCGCTTATTATTTTGATGGCTTTTTCGCTTGGGTTTTTGTATACATCGCTATACAGCCTTAACCACCTGCCATTTATCGATTTTCGTGAATGGAAAGTGGGAAACGATATGGATCCGGAAGATACCGGCGAACCCAAAATCTACCTGCTGTTTGAAAATAAGGAAACCGGTGAACAGAAAGAATACCTGTCGCCCGATTATCCCTGGCAGGACTCGCTTTGGATGTCGAAATGGGAGTTTGTCGAGCAGCGGGTCGACGAATCGGAATTACAGCGAACCCATAACCTGGTGATAGAAGATATGGCCGGAAATAATCTTACCAATTCGTTTATCAGCAACCGCGACTATCAGTTCTACATTATTGCTTATGATTTGAGCTCAACCAATATAAAATCGTTTGAGAAGATCAATGTCTTGTACAGAGAAGTGGATGAGGACGGTTATTCCATGATTGTCTTAACCAGCTCATTGCCGGATGATGTGATGCGGTTCAGGGAAAAGATCGGTGCCGACCGCCACTTCGACTTTTATTTTGCCGACGACATCGTTCTCAAAACAATGATCCGTGCCAATCCCGGCCTGATGCTAATGAAAGACGGTATTATACTGGGTAAGTGGCATTATAATGACATTCCGCCTTACGGGATAGTAAAGGATGAATACATGACCGATTGATCCATGTTACGCTTTATCATAAAACGACTGTGGTACGGCTTGCTTGTTTTGCTGGGAGTGATCACTGTTGTTTTCTTTCTCTTTAACATTCTTCCGGGCGATCCTGCCCGGATGATGCTCGGACAGAGGGCCGATATCGCCTCGGTGGAAGCCATCAACAGAGACCTGGGTCTCGATAAACCCGTGCATTTGCAGTACTTTAACTTTTTAAACGACCTTTCCCCCCTTTCAATCCATAATCGTGATGATAGCAGCAATTACTGGTTTTTTGATGAAACCAAATATACAGGCTTTAAAGTGCTGGGTATAGGGGCAACGGCCATCTACCTGAAAAAACCTTATCTGAGGCGTTCTTATCAGAGCCAGCGCAAGGTGTCTGACATCCTGGCCGAAGCATTTCCCAAAACGATGCTGCTGGCGGGCGTGTCGATACTCTTTGCCCTTATCCTGGGGGTGGGCATTGGAATTCTTGTCGCCGTAAAAAAGAACATATTTTTTGAAAAGCTTGCCCTGGTATTCTCGGTGCTGGGCATGTCGGTTCCTTCATTTTTTGCGGCCATACTGATGGCCTGGGTTTTTGCCTATCTGCTTGGATCGTATACGGGCCTTAATATGTTTGGGAGCCTCTATGCTGTTGATGATTACGGCAGGGGGGAGTACCTTGAGTTAAAAAACCTTATCCTGCCTGCCATTACGCTCGGCATCAGGCCGCTTGCCATTGTTGTAGAACTAACACGCTCCTCACTTATTGAAGTAATGTCGCAGGATTATATTCGTACCGCACGCGCCAAAGGGCTCAGCAAGTACAAAGTCATTGGCAAACATGCATTGAAAAATGCCATGAACCCCGTGATTACAGCAGTATCGGGCTGGTTCGCATCGCTGATGGCAGGGGCGGTTTTTGTTGAATATGTTTTCGACTGGAAAGGCGTGGGTGTGGTTATTGTCGATGCCCTCGAAAAATATGATTTTCCGGTGATCATGGGCGCGGTGCTTTTTATTTCGGTGATCCTGGTAATAATTAATATTTTTGTAGATATTATCTATGCATTTCTCGATCCAAGGGTCAGGCTTGCATAAAAATACAGAAAATCTGATCTAAGACATATATATTATGAGAAGAAAAATTATTGCCGGAAACTGGAAAATGAATTTGCAATTTGCCGAAGCAGATGAACTATTGGGCCTGATCATCGACGATATTGAAACAAATGGATTGCCCGAGCGTGTTGATGTTGTTGTATGCCCGCCTGCCATCTACCTTGAACTTGCCACAGATCTTGCGGTAGGAAAAAATTTAAAAGTGGGTGCGCAAAATGTGAGCGAACATGACAATGGTGCATATACCGGTGAGATCTCTGCTGCAATGATCCAATCTGTCGAAGCTGAATATTGCATTATCGGCCATTCCGAACGAAGGCAGTATTTTAATGAATCGGCTGAAAGCCTTGCTAAAAAAACCGATCAGTTGTTGAAATATGATATTACACCTGTCTTCTGTTGTGGCGAGCAACTTCCCGTACGGGAGAATAATGAACATATGGAGCTGGTGGGAAAACAAATTGAGCAGGGCTTGTTTCATCTTCCCGAAACGGAATTTCGCAAGGTGGTGATCGCCTACGAGCCGGTATGGGCCATCGGTACCGGAAAAACGGCAACACCGGAACAGGCACAGGAGATGCATGCATTTATACGTGCCCTGATCGGCCGCAAGTATTCTTCCGAAACTGCAACCCACTGCCATATCCTGTATGGGGGCAGTTGCAATGCGAATAATGCAACGGAAATTTTTGCAAAAGCTGATGTTGATGGCGGACTGATCGGCGGAGCATCGCTCAAAGCCGGTGATTTTCTTAAAATTGCCAGGTCGGTATAGGATGAAACAATTCATTGAAGCCCGGATAAGCCTGAAACAGGGTGGCGATGCATTTGATATTGCTGTTGCCAGGCTGTCGGAACTTGGTTTTGATGGTTTTCTTGAAGAGGAAGATCACCTGCTGGCTTATTGCGAAACAGAAGAACCCGACAGTGAAAAGGTATTGCATAAACTGCACAGCGAAGGCTTCCACGAAGTGGAGATCAACCTGATCGGGAATAAAAACTGGAATGCCGAATGGGAATCATCATTCGCGCCGGTACAAATTTCTGATGAGCTTGTGATCAGGGCTCCTTTTCATAAACCTGTAGAGGGAGTTAAATACGACATTATTATTGAACCAAAGATGTCATTCGGAACAGCCCACCATGAAACCACATACCTGATGCTGCAAGCCATTCTCGGCCTGGATCTTAACAAACGTGAGGTTCTTGATATGGGCAGCGGGACCGGAGTCCTGGCCATTCTCGCATGGATGAAAGGTGCCACGCAGGCACTGGCCATTGACAATGATGAATGGGCATATAACAATGCCATTGAAAATAAAATACGTAACAATGCTGATATAGAAGTTGAACAGGGAGATGCGAACAGTTTGAAAGGGCGTTGTTTTGATATTATATTTGCCAACATTAACCGGAATATATTACTCGACGACATTCCAAAATACGATGCCGTCCTGAATAGTGGCGGTTCGCTGCTCATGAGCGGCTTTTACACCGACGACCTGCCACTGATCACGGAGAAATGTGCAGAAGCCGGACTCGAATTTAAGGCTTCTCAAACAAAAAATAACTGGGTGGCTGCCATATTCATCAAGCCATAATAAAATGGTCAGAACTTCGATCATAAGCGTTTTTGTTTTTTTTCTGCTCATCCTGTTTACCACTGAGGATGGCAGATCGCAGATGATCAGGGAATTCCACGAGAATAAGAACGACTATTTCCTTGATGCCACCTATGTATTGGAATACAGCAGCAATAAAAACTACCTCGCCAAAGGCAAAGAGCTGCTCGAATCATTTGGTGGGGTGTGGGAGTCGGGATATTTTAAACCACATCACCGCGAAAAGATCTATAAGGTATCCAACACCATGCTTGCGCGCAATATGCGTTCGTATCCTCATTTTTATGATTTTTTTTCAATCCTTGTCACGTTTGTTGAACAGGGCATGGACGAAAACAGCCTGACCCTCTGGCTCACCGAACTGGATACGATAGGAAAGCAGAAATCAGTGGGAGGGATGCCTGATTTTCTGGAGTACTCCTATCGTTTGTTTAAATATAAGACACTGTATGAAACCCGTTCCAGGTCGTGGTATTTCAGGAACGGCAACTTTACTTTTGATTATGACACGGCTTTCTTTTTATTTTTTAAGGAAACCGACCTCGTATGTTCAACCGGGCGCGACAGCACGGAGATTAAGCAGACACGCGGCAAATATTACATCGAAAACCAGCTTTGGGAAGGCAAGATGGGTAAGATAGGGTGGCAGCGGGCCGGTTTTCACGAAGATAGCGTTTATGCCGAACTGCGCTTGTATGATATTGACCTGAAGGATCTCACCTTCAGAGCCGACTCTGCTGTATATTACAACAAACATTTTTTTAATTTCCCCGTTGTAGGAGTGCTTCAGGAAAAAGTGCTCTCATCTGCCCCCGGCAAGAGGGTATTATATCCGCATTTTGTATCTTACTTTAAGGATTATGAGGTTGAAGGCTTTTATAAGAATGTAAAATATATCGGGGGCATCGGAATGCGTGGCTCCCGGCTCGAATGTACCGGAAATCAAAAAGAAACATATGCCAAGTTCATCTTTAAAAAAGGAGGTGAATATTTTGCGCTCATCCGCGCCAGGTTGTTCGAAGTGTATGATGAAGAGGTCATAGCAAGCCCTGCTGCTTTTTCCATTTATTTCGAAAATGATTCGATCTATCATTCAGGCCTGCAGATGAAATACGATCACAAAACCAAAGTCTTATCATTGGTCAGGCTGAACCGGGGGAGTGCCCAGAGTCCGTTTTTCAATGCATTCCATAACTTAAATATGTATTGTGAAGCACTTTACTGGGTGATGAACTCAGAGGAGATATCATTTGAAGTGATCCGTAACCTCAGCCAGGAAAGCAGGGCCGGTTTCGAGTCGGATAAATTTTACTCTGCCTACGAATATTATAAACTACAAGGCATTGATGAGCAGAACCCCTTGCTCATCATCAGAAAATATGCAGAACGCTACGGAACAAACATCGTAAAGGTAGGTAGCCTGGCAGATTTTATCAAAAAACCCATTGAGCAGGCCATCGCTATGCTTATGATGCTCGAATCAAAAGGTTTTGTGGTTTATATAGCCGACAGAAAAGAAGCCTTTATACAGCAACGCCTTTATGATTATATCGATGCCCATGCCGGAAAAGTCGATTATGATGTGATCCGTTTTGATTCACATACCTACCAGAAAAGTAATGCCATGATCGAACTGTCGACCTTTGATATGCTGATCAGAGGCGTGCCTGAGATATTTCTCAGCGATTCACAGAGTGTATACATCTATCCCGTAAACGGGGAGATAGTAATGAAGAAAAATAAGAACTTTACCTTTTCGGGTCGTGTGAGGGCAGGCTTGTTTGACTTCTATGCTACGGATTGCTCATTCGATTATGATCAGTTCAGGATCAATATGCCATTGATCGATTCAATGGGTTTTTACGTGCGCGTGCCCAACGAAAAGGCAAAAGGTGAAAAACTGGTGAGGGTGAATGCAGTGGTTGAAAATATGAACGGATATATTCTCATCGATGAACCACACAATAAGTCAGGGCTGAAAGATTTTGCGCAGTATCCCACCTTTACAAGCCTCGATCACTCATTTGTTTATTACGACAAAGCCAGGGGCCTGGAGGGGGTGTACAAGCGGGAGGATTTTTATTATGAACTTGATCCTTTTACCATCGACAGCCTCGAGAATTTTTCAACCACAGGACTGCGTTTCTCCGGTTATCTTTCGACCGGGGGCATATTGCCACCCATTGAGGATGAACTGGTGGTACAGCAGGATTTTTCGCTCGGGGTAAACAGTTTTACCGATGAAAACGGGCTGCCCCTGTATGGAGGCAAGGCCATGTTCTACGATACCATAAAAATGGATAATTCGGGCCTGCATGGGGCCGGAAGGATGAAATACCTGAGCTCTGTAACCCATTCATCAGAGATCGATTTTTTCCCTGATTCGGTCGTTGCGCTTACCAGAAGTTTCAAGCTTCAAAAACGGCTTGGGCCGGTTGAATATGCTGATGTAAACGCCGGAATAACAAAACAATACTGGTACCCCGACACAAACCTTATGGTGGTTAACATGATCGATGATCCCCTGAAAATGTTCGATAATACAGCCGAAATGCGCGGATCGCTTTATCTCTCACCATCCTGGCTCAGGGGCGTAGGCGATTTCAGGTTTGAGCGGGCCAGGATCGAATCAGATGATTTTACATACGGCCACCACAGCATGGCTGCCGATAATTCCAACTTCAGGCTTTATGCCGATACAGCCTTCAAAGAGGTGGCTTTTATGACAGATGATTACCGTACCGATCTGGATTTCGACCAGCGACAGGGCAAGTTTATCTCCACGGGGATATCGTCGCTCGTTGATATGCCCTTTAACAAGTATATATGCTATATGGATGAGCTGTACTGGGACATGGATGCGCAGATGTTTGAGCTTCAGAACAATATTGTTGAAAACAAGCCCGACATCAACCACTTAAGCAAGGCAGAACTCATCGACCTTAACCTGCAGGGCTCTGATTTCATCTCAACGGTGCCCGAACAGGATTCTCTGACATTCTTTAGTACACGTGCAAGATATGATATCCGAAAGAACATTATCTATGCCGAAGATGTGAAGATCATCCGCGTGGCGGATGCGGCTATTTTTCCTGATCAGAAAAAGCTGAATATTCTCAAGGATGGACTGATAGAAACACTCCGGCATGCAGAGATCATTATTGATACTGCCCAAAAATACCATCATATTTATGATGCCACGATCAATATTTTTACACGGCATAATTATACAGCAAGCGGAGAGATCATCTACAGGGATGTTCTGGATGAAGATACACCCATTTACCTGAGCTCGATACAGGTTGATACACTCGGCCGATCATACGGTTCAGCATATCTTTCCGATACGGCCGGATTTTATCTGAGTCCATGGTATTCATACAACGGCAATGTGGATATGAAAGCCTCCCGGCAGTTTTTGCGTTTTGATGGTTCGTTTGCATTGGAGCATGATTGCTTCCCTGTTTTTGGGCATCGTGTGCTTATGGATACCATCATCAATCCTGATAATATCCTGATCCCTGTGCCCGATTCGCTCGAAGCACCCGGCGGAGAGTCCATTTATGCGAGTCTGGCGTTTTCGTCAGAAAACGAAAAATTTTATCCTGCTTTCTTCACCGGCCTCGACAGGGAAGGGGATATCCCGGTACTGTCGTCGAGTGGTGTTCTGGATTACAGCCCCGGCAGAGAGACCTTCACCGTAAAAAAAGCAGGCACAGAAAAATTCCCCCCATACTTGTCTTTGCGCAGGGATAATTGCACCCTCAAAGGTATGGGGCCACTGAATCATGGCATCATTCTTCCTTACGTTGGTCTTGACCTTTATGGAGAAGCAACGCATTATATCATCCCCGATTCAACACGCTTTGATCTGGTAATGGGCTATGACTTTTATTTTGACCCCGGCCTGTTAGGTCGCATGGCACAAAGCATTAACGCCACGAACCTGCCGGGTGCGGAAGTTGCCAACCCCAATTTCCTGAGTTTCATGCACGAGCGCTTGCCCGAAGGTGAAGGAAGCAGCATTATTTCAGAACTTACAAGCTATGGCACGATCAAAAAGCTTCCGGAAGAGATCACATACCCAATACTCTTTAATAAGCTAAGGTTTACCTGGAATAAACATACATCATCATTCATCTCAAGTGGCGATATTGGTATTTTTAGTATCGGCGATGTGCTGGTAAACAGGATGGTGCCCGGTTATGTTGAGATACAACGGCGCCCCGACGGATATGGTGAAGTAGATATTTACCTGGAATTGCCCGGGGGGGAATGGTATTATTTTAATTACCGGAACTTTTACATGCAGGCCATTTCTTCCAACGAAGAATTCAATAATGAGCTGATATACATGGATCAGAAAAAGCGACTGATCGTCGACAAAAAAGAAGATATGGCTTACGAATTTGTGATATCCTCGCGTAGGAAAATGATCGATTTTAAGCGAAGGATGGAAGAACTGGAAGGGAATAACAAATAACAAATAACAAATAACAAGTAACAAATAACAAATAACAAATAACAAATAACAAATAACAAATAGCAAGTAACGAATAACGAATAAGACACGATCGTTCCGGTTTCCCGTTCCTCCATCGTCGGCCGAAGATATAGCAAAGGCGGAGCACCCCGCCCACCATAAAGATATTAACAACGGATGTTGGAATATTTTGAGGATAAGTGTTTTCTTCTCAAAAAAAATTAATATTTTTACCTATCGAAAAGAAATATACCTAACTGATAAATATTACCTCTATGAGATTCATCGTTTCAAGTTCATTGCTGTCGAAAAACCTCAGCGCATTAAGTGGTGTGCTGAATACCAGCAATACTTTGCCGATCCTTGATGACTTTCTTTTTGAATTGAAAGACAGTACTTTGATGATCACTGCATCTGACCTGGAAACCACCATGACAGTCACGATACCGCTCGAGAAGGCGGAAGATCCCGGTTCAGTCACCATACCGGCAAAAATATTGATCGATACCCTGAAAACATTTGCCGACATCCCCGTTCAGTTTACCATCAACAAAGAAACCCTGGGTGTTGAGATATCTGCAGGCGAAGGAAAGTATAAGCTCAGCGGGCATAAAAGTGATGAATTTCCTGTTGCCCCCGAACTTGAGAATACAAGTGTTGTTACGATCGATTCTGAATTGCTCGTCAGTGCCATTAATAAAACGCTTTTCGCCACAGGAAATGATGAGCTCAGGCCGGTAATGTCAGGGGTTTTCTTCGAACTCACCCCCGACGATATTACCTGTGTTGCAACCGATGCCCATAAACTCGTGAGGTATAAAAGAACAGATTTTAATGCAACGGAATCAGCTTCGTACATCATGCCAAAGAAGCCGCTCAACCAGTTGAAGAACATCCTGTCGTCCGTTGAAGGCATGATCAGCATTGAATATAATCAGACCAATGCTGTTTTTACATTCGAAAATATTAAAATGACCTGTCGCCTTATCGATGGAAAATATCCGAACTACGAAGCTGTTATCCCAACCGATAATCCGCATAAGCTTACCATCGACAGGCTGTCGCTGCTGAATTCTATCCGCAGGGTGGCCATCTTTGCCAACCAGTCGACACACCAGGTCAGGTTTAAACTTTCCGGGAAAGAATTACTGCTTTCGGCTGAAGACATCGACTTCTCAAACGAAGCCAGGGAAAGGCTAACCTGCAGCTATGAGGGCGAAGATATGGAAATAGGCTTCAATTCACGCTTTCTCCAGGAAATGCTTAACAATATCGAATCTGAAGAGATCTCCATTGAAATGTCGGCTCCAAACAGGGCGGGCATCTTGCACCCGGTTTCCACCGACAGCGAAAATGAGGACATCCTCATGCTGGTTATGCCTGTAATGCTGAACCAGTAAAAATACTGAACACCGAACAAGCCTGCCATCCTCCGGCGGGTAAACCCGGCCTTGCTCCGCCGAAGCTACGCGAAGGCGATGCAAGCAGGGAATGAAGAACTTAGAATAACAGGTTCATCATTTCTTTATCATATACCTGATTTTTCTTATTGGCGGTCAAACAACCTGGGTCCTGCAGCCACCAGGCGTTTGCCTTCAGGTGTATCCGTGAAAGCTTCAAAATTATCAATAAATTTCTGGGCGAGTTTCCGTGCTGCCGTGTCCCAGTCATCAGGATTGTCCCAGGCATTTTTCGGATTACAGATATTTTTGTCACAACCCGGTACACTTATGGGTATGTGAAGCTGGAAGTAGGTGGTTTTCTCGTATTCAGCTTTATCCAGTTCACCATTAAGGATGGAATCAATGATCTTTCGTGTTGTGCCCAGGTCGATGCGCTCACCCACTCCCGGAGGTCCGCCAACCCAGCCTGTATTTACCAGGTAGGCGGTGGAGCCGTGTTGTTTCATCTTTTTAATGAGTTCATCGGCATATACCGTTGGGTGAAGCAGTAGAAAAGCAGCGCCAAAGCAGGCAGAAAATGATGGTACGGGTTCTTTGATGCCGCGTTCAGTACCTGCAACCTTGGCCGTATATCCGCTCAGAAAGTGATATTTTGTCTGGTCTTCGGTAAGCTTCGACACCGGCGGCAGCACACCAAAGGCATCGGCAGTAAGAAAGATGACATGCTCAGGGTGGCCTCCCCTTGATACCGGCTTAACAATATTATCGATATGATAAATGGGATAACTTACCCGGGTATTCTCGGTTTTACGGTTATCATCGAAGTCGATCTTCCCGTTTTTGTCGAAGACGACATTCTCCAGCAGGGCATTGCGGCGGATGGCCCTGTAAATGTCGGGTTCTGATTCTTCACAAAGGTGGATGCATTTGGCATAGCAACCGCCTTCAAAGTTAAACACTCCCTCATCATCCCAGCCATGCTCATCATCGCCGATAAGTGCACGCTTAGGATCGGCAGAAAGTGTGGTTTTGCCTGTGCCGGAGAGTCCGAAGAAAATGGCGGTATCGCCCTTTTCGCCCATATTTGCGCTGCAATGCATGGCAGCAATACCTTTTAGCGGAAGGTAATAGTTCATGATCGAGAAAAAGCCTTTTTTGATCTCCCCGCCATACCAGCTTCCTCCAACAACGGCACGTTTCTCTTTCAGGTTAAATACAACAAACACTTCGCTATGCAGGCCGTGCTCCGCCCATTCGGGGTCGGTGGTCTTGCAGGCATTCAGCATCACAAAGTCAGGTTCGAAGGTTTCGAGTTCTTCATCTGTGGGCCTGATGAACATGTTTTTCACGAAGTGGGCCATCCAGGCAACCTCTGTTACGATCCTGATCCTCATGCGCGTATCTTCATTGGCGCCGGCATATCCATCCTGAACGTATAACTTCTTTCCGGAAAGTTGTTTCGCGCCTATGGCATATATCTTTTTCCAGTATTCTTCCGAAACGGGCTTATTGTCTGATGCTTTGCGTTGGGGATTCTTCCACCAGATATTGTCTCGCGAACTTTCTTCATCAACGATAAACTTGTCTTTTGGCGAGCGTCCGGTAAATATTCCCGTATCTACCGCCACTGCACCCGTATCAGTAACATATCCGCGGTCGTAACCTTCAAGGTCGGGATTTGTTTCATGTTCAAAAAGTTCATCATAGGAGAGATTATAGTAAATCTCATCAACTTCGGGGATGCCATACGAGGCCAAATCACGTTTGAGCTTGCTGATATCAGGTGCCATGAATAAAAGAATAAAAGGTTTTAATTCGGTAAAGAAACAAATATAATAAAAAATCACTCATTGTGAAAAATTATCAATGAGGTTATTATCCGGATCAAACGGAACTATTTCTGCCTGATGGCTCCCTGGGCTGCTGCCAGGCGTGCAATCGGCACCCGGTATGGCGAGCAGCTCACGTAGTTAAATCCAAGCGAGCTACAGAACTCAACAGATGAAGGTTCTCCTCCATGTTCGCCGCAGATACCGATCTTAATATCGGGGCGGGTTTTTCGGCCTCTTATGGTGGCCATCTCAACAAGTTGCCCCACACCTGATTGGTCAAGTACCTGGAATGGATCATGTTTCAGTATACCTTTTTGCAGGTATACCGGCAGAAATTTGCCGGCATCATCCCTTGAATAACCAAAGGTCATCTGTGTAAGGTCGTTGGTTCCAAAGCTGAAAAATTCGGCTGATTCGGCGATTTCGTCAGCAGTGAGTGCTGCCCGGGGTACCTCGATCATGGTTCCCACAAGGTAGTCGATCCGCTCGCCGCGTTCTTCAAACACTTCTTCTGCTGTGGTACGAACCAGGTCTTCCTGCATCTTCATTTCCTTGAGGGTACCCGTAAGCGGGATCATGATCTCCGGTATGGCTGTGATCCCTTTTTTCTTCAGGTTAAGTGCTGCTTCGATGATGGCCCTGGCCTGCATCTCCGAAATCTCGGGGTAGGTGTTGCCCAGGCGGCATCCACGGTGGCCCAGCATGGGATTGAATTCCGAGAGGTCTTCTACCTTGGCTTTGATCTCTTCCACGCTGATGCCCATTTCGTCGGCCATTTCTTTTTGGTTTTCCTCTTCATGAGGCACAAATTCGTGGAGGGGTGGGTCAAGCAGTCGCACCGTCACAGGAAGGTCGTGCATGGCCTCGAAGATGCCTTCGAAGTCTTCGCGCTGGATGGGCAACAGCTTTTTGAGGGCTTTGCGGCGGCCTGCTTCATCAGAGGCCAGGATCATTTCGCGCATGGCTTTGATCCGCTTGCCTTCGAAGAACATATGTTCGGTGCGGCAGAGGCCAATGCCCTGTGCTCCAAAGTTACGGGCAACTTCGCTGTCGTGCGGAGTATCAGCATTGGTTCGAACCAGCATGGTGGCATGTTTGTCGGCCAGTTCCATAAGCTTTCCAAAGTTTCCGCTAAGCTCAGGATCGATGGTAGCGATCTTGCCGTCGTATACTTCTCCGGTGGAGCCGTTCAGTGAAATCCAGTCGCCTTGCTGGTATGTACGTCCGTCAACAGTCATGGTGCGGGCTTTATAATTGATCTTTACTTTGCCAGCTCCAGATACGCAGCATTTACCCATACCGCGGGCAACAACGGCCGCATGGGAGGTCATCCCTCCGCGGGCGGTGAGGATACCTTCGGCAGTATTCATTCCTTTAAGGTCTTCGGGTGAGGTTTCAATGCGCACAAGAATTACTTTTTTCCCCTGTGCAGCCCACTCCTCGGCGTCGTCGGCATGATATACGATCTGCCCTGTGGCAGCTCCCGGTGAAGCAGGAAGTCCTTTTGCAACGACTTCAGCAGCCTGAATGGCTTTCTGGTCGAAAACAGGATGAAGCAATTCATCCAGTTTGTTGGGTTCGTTGCGGAGGATGGCAGTTTCTTCATCAAACTTGCCCTCTTCAAGCATTTCCATCGAAATACGGACCATGGCGGCACCGGTACGTTTACCGTTACGGGTTTGCAACAGCCAGAGCCGGCCGTCCTGGATCGTGAATTCGAGATCCTGCATGTCTTTATAATGATCTTCCAGCTTTTGCTGAATGTCGTCGAGTTCTTTGTAAAGCTCAGGCATCACCTCTTCGAGTGAAGGAAACTTTTCAGCACGCTCTTCTTCCGTAATAATGGCCAGTTTAGCCCAGCGTTGTGATCCTTCTTTTGTGATCTGTTGCGGTGTACGTGTACCCGCAACCACATCTTCGCCCTGAGCATCGATCAGGTATTCACCATTAAAAATATCTTCGCCCGTGGCTGCATCTCTTGTAAAAGCAACCCCTGTGGCAGAATTATTGCCCATATTGCCAAAAACCATGGCCTGCACATTAACGGCTGTTCCCCATTCATCGGGAATATTGTTGAGTTTTCTGTAATAAACGGCGCGATCATTGCCCCACGAGTCGAATACGGCAAGCACTGAACCCCACAATTGCTCCCAGGGATCGGCAGGGAAGTCCTGGCCAGTATTTTCTTTTACCGCAGCCTTGAAACGCCTTACCATTTCTTTCAGGTCATCAACGCTGAGTTCGGTGTCAAGCTCCACACCCTTCTCTTCTTTCATTTCCTCTATGATCAGTTCAAAAGGATCTTCATCTTCTTTTGAAGCAGGTTTCATGTCCATAACCACATCGCCATACATCTGAACAAAGCGGCGGTATGAATCCCAGGCAAAGCGTTCGTTCCCTGATTTTTTTGCAATTCCTGCAACAGCTTCGTCATTCAGGCCAAGATTAAGAACGGTATCCATCATCCCCGGCATGGAAGCCCTGGCACCCGAGCGAACAGAAAGCAAAAGAGGATTGTCGCTGCTGCCAAAAGAGGTACCCATCACATTTTCGAGAAACTTTACGCCATCTTCAACCTCAGCTTTTATCTCCTCAATTGTTTGTTCCCGGCCTTTAATGTAATAATCATTACATACCTCTGTGGTAATCGTAAATCCTGCCGGTACCGGCACCCCGATCAGATTCATTTCGGCCAGGTTGGCACCTTTGCCACCCAGCAGGTTTTTCATGGACGCATTTCCTTCAGCGGTGCGGTTCCCGAATGTGTAAACGTGCTTTTTGTTGCTCATTATTATTTAATTTAAATATATGTTATTGATTTATAAGTACTTGACTTTAAATGAATGAATCTACAAAAGTACAAAAATTGCCTGATAAAATTGAGGGTTATCGAAAAAATAATATGGGTGCAGGGTGCAGGGTGCAGGGTGCTGGGGGGTTTTGAGTTTTGGGTGTTGAGTTGTAAATCTATTTACGTGGGGCATCGGGCGTCCGGCATCCATCATGATTGTCACCCTGAGCGAAGTCGAAGGGCGGCATCCAGTCCCTGATTTTTATTTTCCCGTTTTCCCGTACGAAAGAAAATTAGTTATATATTTAAAAACGATTATACTTTGATATCAACCACTGCCTATGCTCCGCATCCTGATCGTCGACGATGAGACCAATATCCGCAACATGATTGCCGGGATCGTGGAGGGCTATTGTGCGGGGGCTGTCGTGATCGGGCAGGCCGGCAGCGTAAGGGAAGCCAGGCAAAAGATTGCCTCCCTGCACCCCGACCTGGTCCTGCTGGATATCAAAATGAACGACGGCACCGGTTTCGACCTGCTGGAGCAACTCGACAGGATCGATTTCCGCATCATCTTCATCACCGCATTCCAGGAACATGCCCTGCGGGCATTCAAATTTTCGGCGATGGACTATCTGCTCAAACCCATCGACCCGCAGGAGCTGATCCATGCGATCGAAGATGCCGGCAAGCAGATCAACGTGATACAGGAGGCCGAACTGCAGCACCTCAGGGAAGCTGTCGACGGGCAGGGGCAGGCCGACAGGAAGATCCTGCTCAAAACCGCCGAAAGCATCCACCTCGTCCTGATCGACGATATCCTCTGCTGTGAGTCCGATGCCGGGTATACCCGCTTCCGGCTCAGTGACGGCAGGCAGGTGCTGGTATCCAGGCCCCTGGCGGAATATGAGCTATTGCTCACGGACTACGGTTTCTTCAGGGTGCACAAGTCCTTCCTCGTCAACCTGCGAAAAGTGCAAAGCTTCGAAAAAGAGGAGGGCGGTTACCTGGTCCTCGGGCCTGATGTGAGGGTGCCGGTGGCTTCCCGGAAACGGGACCAGATGATCCGCCTGCTCGAAAAAATCACGGAATAATGGCAGCCGGTCAACCTCATACTGCCGCTCACCATACAGGAATCAAATTCGGATACAGGGTATTCCTTTTTATCATGATCCTGCTGGCAGGGATAGCATCCTTTTCGCAGGATAGCAGGCAGAGGCTGATCATCGACAGCCTGCAGCAGATCGCAGATACCTCTTCCGGCATTGAACGTGCGAAGGCCCTGCGGATACTGGCATCGGAAATGGTCCGCAGGGCTCCCAATGCTACGGAGGCATATTTTGCCCTGATGCGCGAAGCCCTCGAAATATCGGAAGAACTGGGAGATACGGCAATGGTCATCGACTGTCACTGTGCACTCGGCAGGGAGCTTGCCGAAGCCGGATTTTTCCGGGAGGGCATGGCCCATGCCGGGAAAGCCATGAAGCTCGCTCCTGCTGGGGCTTACATTCTGAGATCAATTATTTTTCGAATTTATGCCTTTGCTTACCGTGGACTGGGGGCGTATGATTCGGCCCTGTACTTCTTCGAAGAAGCCAGAAAATACATGCCTGACACCATTCCTTGCGGTTTTGTCGCTTCCACGCTCAACGACTTCGGAAAGTTATATACCCAGATGGGTGATCCCCTGGCAGCCCTTGAGGTTTACCGGCAAGCATACGGAGCCCTCGATGATTGCCCTGAGGGGACAAATACATTATATGCCCTGGGCTCGGCAGCCAGGACGCTGGGCTATGCCTTAATGACCGCGGGCGATTA
Source organism: Bacteroidales bacterium (assembly GCA_032250805.1). Classification (GTDB taxonomy): domain Bacteria; phylum Bacteroidota; class Bacteroidia; order Bacteroidales; family B18-G4; genus B18-G4. Next base: position 10,242 of record JAVVEM010000001.1, on the reverse strand, counting down.
CCGCGCTGCCATTCATTATTTCCGGGTGGCCGATACTGTTTATGAACGCACGGATAAGGGTATCAGCAGGAACAGGATATACCATGCGCAGCAGGCTGCCAACATTGCAAGGGTTTACCAGCACTGGGGAAAGCTTGATTCGGCTTTATACTACAGGCAACTGGCTATTGCGCGTTTTGCCGCTTACGGGGTCAGCGAACGCAATATCAACGTACCCAACCAGTACTGTTATTTGGGTACAATTTACCGCGACCAGGGTGATTTTGCCCGTGCCCGGGATTATTTCGACCGTTCGCTCGAACTCCGCAAACAGATAAAGGATTCTCTGGGCGTAGGCATGTGCTACGATGAAATGGCGGAGATGGCAAGGCAGCAGGGCCGGTATTTGCAGGCTGTGGAAATGCTGCAGGAAGCGCTCAGGTGGAAAAGTACCTTCGGCGATGGCCGCATCGATCCTTCGCGGATGGCACAGTATACCGAAAGCCGCTCGGAAACCTACCTTTACCTGGGAAAGGTATTTGCCGACTGGGACAAGTTCGATGATGCGCTCATGTATTACGACACTTCGCTGATGTTTTGCCGGCCAGTGAATTTCACCCGGGGGGAGGCGCTGGTAAACTATTACAAAGGGTTGGCCTGGCAGGCCAGGGGTGAGGCGGACACGGCAACCCGTTATTTTGACCGGTCTTTGTCGTTGGCCGGGAGTATGGGCAATGAGCCGCTGGAGGCCAGGGCCCGCACAGGGCTGGGAAAGCTTTTTCTGCAGGAAGGGCAGACCGGAGCCGCCCTGGACTATTTTCAGTCGGCTCTGGAAACATACCGCGAAGGAGGCTTTATCCGTGAGATCCCCGGGCTGTATATCGACATCGGCCGGGCCATGGTGATGCAGAGCCGTCGCAAGGCCGCCATCAGAATATTTGAACAGGCATACCAGGAGGCCGATTCGATGGGCATGCTCAGGGAAGGCGCGGATGCGGCCATGGCCCTCGCGGGATTGTACGAGGGGCGGGGTGAGCTTGTTCCGGCAAACCGCTACCTGAGGGAGTACCTTCTCCTGCACGATTCGGTTTTCTCGCTCGAGACCCATCGTCAGCTGGCCGAGATGCAGGCCCATCACGAATCGCAACAGAAGCAGATGCAGATCGATCGACTGGAGCAGGACATTGAACTCAACAGCCTGAGGGCCGACAGGTCGCAATACGTGATCATCAGCCTGGGGGGCATCCTCATCCTCCTGCTCCTCTTTGCCATCATCCTGATCAGGCAGATCCAGATCAGGAACCAGCAGGAGGCTTTGCTGGTCAGGCAGCAGCTTTTCCGCTCGCAGATGAACCCGCACTTTATCTTCAACAGCCTCACCAATATACAGCACTTCATCTTCAGCAAGGATTCGCTGAGTGCAGGGCGGTACCTGGCCGTATTCGCGAAACTCATGCGCAGCATCCTCAATAATTCACGCAGGGAGACCATCACGCTCCACGAAGAGGTGGATACCATCAGGCAGTATCTCGGGCTCCAGCAGCTTCGCCTGGAAGATAAACTGAGTTACGGCATCGAAGTGGACGATGCCCTCGAGCCTGAAATCACCCTGATCCCACCCATGCTGGCCCAGCCATTCATCGAAAACGCCATCGAGCATGGAATAAAAAATATGGAAAGCGGAAAAGGAAAGGTGGTGGTCAGGATACAAAAGGAAGATGGCCATATCCTTTACGAAGTCGACGACAATGGGGTAGGCCGTGAAAGATCCGGCGAAATGAAAGCCGAAAAGCACAGCGTGCATGCCTCCACGGCCGTCAGCCTCACCCGCACCCGCCTCCAGCACCTCTGGGGAAGGAAAAGGCCGCAGGGCTTTTTCGAGATCATCGATAAGGAACACGAAGACGGAGCGCCCGCGGGGACGCTGGTGCGGTTGAAAATACCCCTTAATTGATTGATGATATCCTAATGATTATTGATTAGTGGAGATTGGGATCAATAGGCATTAGAATATGATCACTGATCACTCAGGCAAAGGATCCAATGAATGCTCCTTTTCTGAAGGCAGCATTGCGTTCAGAAGAAAAATCCCGGCGTTCAGCCCCCAAAACGGCGCGTTCATACATTCTTCCCATATCCGGTCGGAGGGTATTGTATTTTTAGGTTGACAAAAAGTACAAACCCAAAAACCAGGAGATATGAAAAAAATCTTTACTTTATTATTCGGTATGTTCATCACGACGGGAATGCTGAGGGCGCAGACCCCCGTTCCCGCAGGTGATGTTTACGGCAACTGGACCGCAACCGGTTCGCCTTACCTCGTTGAAGGGGATATCATGGTACCCGCAGATTGCACCCTCATCATAGATGCTGGTGTAGTGGTGGAGTTCCAGGGAACATACATCTTTAATATTCATGGTCTCATCGATTGCCAGGGGAATGAAACGGATTCCATTATTTTTACTGCTATCGGCTATGGCGGGCACAGGGGCTTGAAAATATACACGGATACCAATATCACCGACAGCATGTTGTTTACTTATTGCCGGTTTGAAAAAGGACGTGGTTCAGGCGATTGGCCCACCAATTGCGGAACTGGTCTTGCCATCCAGGATTTCGACAGGGTTCGGATCGAGCATTGCACCTTCAGTGATAATGTGGCCTATAACGGGTCCCAGGCGGCCGGAGGCGCCATTGCCCTGGGAGGATTTGACGGGATCATACGCAACAACAGCTTCATCAATAATCGTTCGATCTACGGTGGGGGTATCATGGTTTGGAACGACTCCGATCCCCTGATCAGCCAGAATTATTTCTATGCCAACCGTGCCACCTACGAGGGTGGGGCCATACAGATCTGGACAATGTGCGACGGGCCGGTCATCAATAATACGTTTATCGAGAACAGGGCCAACCAGAGGGGCGGTGCCATATCCATATATGATAACAGCCACCCCCTTGTTTCACATAACCTGTTTGATGATAATATTGCCATGCAAATGGGAGGGGCTATATTTCTTGAAGTAGACTGCAACCCGGTATTCCTGAACAACACATTTGTAAAAAACCATGCCGTCCTCAGTGGCGGTGCCATTCATAACCAGGAGGAATGTTGTCCGAGGCTGATCAATAATATTTTCTGGGATAACACATCAGAAACAGGCAGCCAGTTCTGCAATAATGATACCATTTGCATCCCCGATTTTTTCAATAATGATATACAATACGGGCAGGATTCCATCGCCGGCTTTCATAGCCTTTGCGAATGGAAGTCAAACATCGATGCCTATCCGGAGTTTGAAGATACCACCGCCGCCAACTTTTTCCTCACCATGGTCTCGCCCTGCATCGATGCGGGTGTGGATACCATCCTCGATCCCGATGGTACGAGGAGCGATATGGGAGCGTATTACTTCGATCAGACCGGCATAGGGATAGCGGAAGCATTGGATCCGGCGGATCGTCCGGAATTGTACTGCTGGCCGAACCCGGCAAGGGAAGAGGTCGAGATTATAAGCTGGCTTCCGGGTGCTGGTAGCCTGGATGCCCGCTTGTCGGTCTTCGACATGACAGGGAACAAGGTCGACGAATTACCGGTGAACGGTGAAGCCGTCAAGTACAACGCCACCCACCTGCCGCCCGGGATGTATCTCCTCAGGCTGCAGGCCGGCAACAGGATAGCCACGGGGAAACTGGTGAAGCGATGAGACCGGAAGAAGTGACTAAAGTGATCTAGAGTGAGCTATGGTGACTAAAGTTAGCGAGACTGCCTTTTAATGAGCGCAGCGAAATGAAAAGGCACAATCGAACTAATCCCGATCCAGAGACTTCGGGAGAGGGATCTCCACCCATGTGGCTTACGTTGAGTTAACACTGAAACACTGAAACACTGAAACACTGAAACAAACCACACCCCTCTCCGCCGATGTCGAAACATCAGAATACAGATATTGAAGAGCCGTTCATGGTGCAGGAGGTCGGCCTGGGCATTTGCGTTGCCGTGGGTGTGCTCCTGATGGGGGTAAGCGAGGTCATTGGCATGCTGGCGGTACTGCTGGCATCGTTCGGCCTTGCGTGGGTTTACCTGGTACGGATCATACGGAACGGGCACCGGAGAAGAACTGTGGCGGTATGTTACTTTGGCTGGCTGAATAATGCCGTGATGCTGATCGCACTGGCGGGGATCCTCATGCTGATGCTGATGGACAGGAACCACCTGCCGGTATTTATCGCCGGGATGGCAGCGGCCTTTACAGGTATACTGACCAATGCCATCGTCCTGAGGCGGGAGCCAGGGGGCATGCTGCACCTCAGCCTGCAGCTGCGCCTGCTGATCGCCATGGTGGTGATGGTGGTGTTCTTTCTTTTATAGGCAGTGGGCGTTGGGCTATAGGCGACAGGCTATCACCTGATGCCCGGTCCCCGGTTTCTAACCATAAAACAATTAAAAAAAATAATGATCATGAAAAAATTATCAGTTTTCTTATTGGCAGCAATGTTGCTTAACATTGCGCTTCCCCAGGACCGTTCTGACCTTGATGAATTCATCCTGGAACAGATGGAAATCTTTCATGTACCGGGCCTATCGGCCGTGATTGTGAAGGATGATTCTGTCTTTTGGCACAATAGTTACGGGTATATGAATCTTGAAGACAGCCTTCCGGTGCATGATTCAACCTTGTTCAATGTTTTTTCAATCGGAAAGACTATTACGACTTCATGCGTTATGCAGTTGTGGGATGAACAATTCCTGGGTTTGGAACAAAACCTTAACGATATCATATCATTTCAGGTCACCAACCCATATAATGATATCGACAGTATTACTCCACGCATGCTCATGACACATACATCAAGTATAAGAGATTGGATGATAGAAAATTATATTGTATTAGGAGATCCCACGGAGTCCCTGGCTTCATTTCTGGAAAATTACTTATGTCCCGGGGGAACACATTACGTAATTAATAATTATTATAATTTAACTCCCGGCACTACCTACCATTATTCCAATGTAGGGATCGCTTTACTGGGATTTTTGGCTGAACCGCTTACCGGGATTACGTTTAATCAATATGCCAGAGACTCAATGCTAAGTCCGCTGGAGATGGATAATTCAGCATGGTTTCTGGATGAATTGAACCTTGATAACCTGGCTATAGGTTATACATATTCAGGTGGTGCTTTTTCACCAAATTTTCATATTGGCACTGCAGGTTATCCTGGAGTTTCCTTTCGCACAACAGCACTGGAACTTGCAAATTTTAATATCATGCTGTTAAATGGTGGGTGGTTTAATGGCTTGAATATATTATCATCTGATGCGATTGATTCTATGTCCACTGTCCAAAACCCGGGTTGGTCCAGTTCATACGGACTCACCGGACTTGGTATGTTTCAAAGAACTGATCTTGGATCCCGAACTGTATGGGGGCACAATGGTGGGAGTACCCTGGGTTATGCAGCACAGTTTTACTTCTGCAAGGAGGAGAGCAGCGGAGTGGTAATTTTATCAAATTCGGAACAATATGTCGATCCAATCGTGGAATATTTATTCAATTATGTGTTGGCCACTAAGATTGATGATGACCATGATCCTGCGGTTATTGGTTTACGTATTTATCCAAATCCGGCAAGAGATGTTATTCATCTGATGATAGATGGAGAACACATCCTGAAAGAAACAATGATGTATAACCAGTCAGGGCAGATCGTTCTTCATCTGAATGGAAAGATGAATGAAATTGATGTCTCAACCTTGCCTTCCGGCATCTATATCCTCGAAGCAAAACTGGAGGAAGGAGTGGCACGGAAGAAGTTTGTGAAACGCTAGTTCTTTGAATGATTAATGATTAGATCCTATTGATTAGTTTGGATTGGTAATGAAGATATTCGGGTAATTATCAATCAACACTCATCAGTACCAATCTTTACTAATAACTCATCATTTGGATCTCATCATTCAGTGTGATTTGATTATGAATAATGGATGGTTTTCATGAGTCAAGAATTCCCCGTCCTGCGTCCTGTGAACCACATACCGAATAAACCATGAAAATAAAAATATCTATCACCGCATTACTGCTTGGCCTGGCATATAGCCTGCTTTCCCAATCCTGTCTCCCAGAAGGAATCAGTTTTTCGACCCAGGCAGAGATCGATTCATTCCCAATTAATTATCCTAATTGTTCGGAGATAGAAGGTCATGTTGATATTTTTGGCCCTGACATAAAGGACCTTAGCGCGTTGAATGCCATTACCTATATTGGTGGATCCCTTTCAATTTACGGTAATGACAGTCTTCAATCATTACATGGCCTGGAAAATCTAACGGAAGTAGGGGAAGAGCTAAGTATTGGTAAAGTGGTTTATCCGGGTTTTCCTTATGGGAATCCTGCCCTGATCAGTATAACCGGCCTGAAGAACCTGAAAACCATAGGTCAGGGATTGCGAATTTGTGGCAACGGTATACTGCCCACATTACGGGGCCTGGACAGCCTGTCATATGTCGGGGCATATGTATCTGTAATTTCTAATCCCTTGCTGTCTGACCTCTCCGGGCTGAATCAACTTAGCTCGATCGGCAATGAACTTTGGATTTCGGGAAATGCATCGCTCATAAATCTGCAGGGCTTAAATGGGTTGAATCATGTGTCGGGATTGGTTATTATCTACGCAAACGAGCTGCTTGAATCCTTGGTGGGACTCAATAGCCTTGATTCACTTGGCAGCTCACTATATATAGAGCTAAACGATAATCTGGAAAATCTATTTGGGCTGGAAAACCTGGAAAAAATTAATGGTGATTTGATTATTGGTTCCAATGATAACCTCTCTGACCTGACAGGCATTGAGATGCTAATTAACATTGGTGGAAGCCTTAGTATTGGTGGGAATAATTCACTTACAAGCCTCAATGGCCTGGAAAACCTGTTAACTGTTGGGGCCGATTTGGAAATATCTTTCAACAACAGACTGATGAATCTGCAAGGCCTGGATAAGCTTTCTTTTATTGGTAACTCTTTAAGATTATCTCATAATGACTCTCTGCTCAATCTTCAAGGCCTCAATGATCCTCATCCTGTTTTCCATGGACTGCTTATTGAGCATAACCCCCTCTTAAGTGACCTGTGTGGGTTGGAAAACCTGACGAATATTTATGGGTATCTGATTGCCATCGGAAATGATGTTCTGGAAAGCTTTGATGGGCTGGATAGCCTGGTTTCCATCGGTACCCAACTTCAGATAAAAGAAAATGCTATGCTTCCCAACCTGAATGGTTTTGAAAGTCTGGTTTCTGTCGGCACAGATATCGTAATTGAGTACAATGCATCGATGAGCGATCTGCAGGGCATGATAAGCCTCGCATCGGTAAAGGATATCTCGATCAATTACAATCCTTCACTGAAAACAATCAATAGTTTCGGTAGTCTGGAGAAATTAAGAGGGCAGCTATATATCATGTTTAATGATTCCCTGCAAGATCTCGCCGGCTTTAATCAACTGGATACAATTATGGGTCAGCTCTGGATCCGGATAAACCCCTCCCTTATCTCACTAAATGGCCTGGATAATCTTGCATATGTAGGAGATTTAGTATCCATTTGGGCTGAAAAGATTGAGAGCCTGCAAGCCCTGTCTAGCCTCCATTATATCGGCGACGGACTCGATATCGAGCATACCGACAGTCTGCATACTCTTGAAGGGCTGGAAGGCTTGTATGGTATTGACGGCTTGAGTGAGAATGGAAATGGCCTTTGTCTGATCGACAATGCTGCATTAGAGGACATCTCCGCATTGATGAATCTTACAGGATTAACCTGGATTATGGTGCAGGAAAATCATGCATTGGAAAGCCTTAGTGGCCTTGACCATATTAACCCGAACGGTATTTCTAACCTCTTGATTGAAAACAATGATCTGCTATCGGAATGTGAAGTGCTCAGTGTTTGCCAGTACCTGCTCGATGGTGGAGGCAATACTATTGCAAATAATGCCGAAGGTTGCAACAGCGAAGGAGAAGTGATAGAGGCCTGTGCCTGGGTAGGGATCCCGGCAGAGATTCTAACACACAACTTAACCATAATTCCCAATCCTTCCTCTGACCATATATTTCTCAATTCCGATATGGATATGAGTATAGTTGAGATTTGCATTTATAATAATTATGGGCAAATGCTTATTGATAAAATATGGGGTGATGATCCCATTGACATATCAAATCTTCCCGTTGGTTTATACATCCTCGAGGCAAGGCTGAAGGATGGGGTGGTACGGCAGAAGTTTGTGAAACGCTAGTTCTTTGAATGATTAATGATTAGATCCTAATGATTCGTTTTGATTGGTAATGAAGATATTCGGGTAATAATCAATCAATTCTCATCAGTACCAATCTTTACTAATAACTCATCATTTGGATCTCATCATTCAGTGTGGGTTAATGATGGATGGTATACATGAGTTATATGCAAGCAATAAACAATGTCAACCAAATAAATACTATCATGAAAAAATCAAACTTTTTAACAGTAACCATTTTGACCATGTGCTTTATGTTTTTTTCAAGCTATTTGTTTACTCAAAATGCATGGGAATGGCAAAATCCGTTACCACAAGGTAATGATTTACATTGTGTAAAATTCGCTAACGAATCTGTTGGTTATGCTGTTGGTAATGTAGGGACCATTATCAAAACTACTGATGGCGGCGAAAACTGGATCGTTCAAAATTCAGGAACTACTATTGATTTACTATCGGTATATGCTGTCGATGAAAACATTGTATATGCTACCGGTATGGAGGATAGTGGTTCGGGAACATTGCTCAAAACTACAAATGGTGGCGAGGATTGGATTGAATTGAATGAACCTTACAAGCCAAGATCGATTTTTTTTACAAATCCTGAAACGGGCTATATCTGTAGTGAATCGGGACGAATTTATAAAACCATTGATAGTGGTGAAAGCTGGACAGAGGTTAATTATGATCCATCCACGCGGCTGCAGTGCATCTATTTTGTTAATGAAGATGTAGGTTTTGCTGTAGGTTCTATTCCAAATGGTACTATTTATAAGACAATAGATGCAGGAGAGACTTGGTTTGACATTAATGACCAAAATAATTACTGGTATCGATCCGTCTATTTCACCTCCGTTGATACTGGATATGTTGTTGGTTATGGAGTTTACGAAGATATAATACTTAGCACATATAATGGTGGTGATGATTGGACTGTTCAATATCCAGAGGAGCTTAACCTGAAATCAATAGAATTTGTAAACCAAAACACAGGTTTTATAGTCGGTTTAAACGACTTGCTTAAAACAACAGATGCCGGCGTTACATGGACAAATGTGGGCAGCTACGGTGGTAATTACATTTGCTTTCAGAATCAAAATCTGGGGTTTATAGTTGGGGAGTACGGGAAAATAATGGAAACAACTGATGGAGGGGTAAACTGGAACTATCAAAATCTAACTGTAACGGATAGCAAATTAAATTCGGGATGTTTTCCAATTTCGAACACGGGTTATTCTGTTGGGGAAAATGGCACTATCCTGAAAACAATTGATGGTGGGGATAATTGGTCAGTACAAAGTTCTGGCACTAATTCATACTTAACTTCAGTTCATTTTACAGATTTTAATAATGGCATAGCAGTTGGCTGTAATGGTACAATTTTAAGAACCACAAATGGTGGAGTCAACTGGACAAATCAAGTATCTGGAACATCAGGTTGCCTAAATTCTGTATTTTTTTCAGACTCGGATATTGGTTATACTGTAGGTGAGGGTACTATTTTAAAAACAACAAATGGTGGGATTGATTGGATTGATCTCAATTTTGGGTATGGTAGTTTAACCTCAGTTTATTTTATAAATAACGATATTGGAGTTGCGGTTGGTTACTATCATATAATAAATGAATTTTTTAATGGACTTATTTTCAGAACTAATGATGGCGGAAGCAATTGGATTGCAGACACCATTCCGGATAAAAAGTTGAAAACCGTAATTTTCTCATCTAATGCTGTTGGGTTTATAGGAGGTGAAGATGGATTTATTCTTAAAAGTACAGACCAGGGAGAACATTGGGAGGAGATAATGTGGCCTCTAAATACTGAATATGATATCGAAGATTTCTACTTTCTTGATGAGAATCAAGGATATGCAGTTATGAATAATGATTATATTTCTAGTCACTTAAATAACACTAAACTTCTTAAAACAACTGATGGTTTTGAATGGGAAATGGAATATTTGG
>JAVVEM010000093.1:0-3498 GCA_032250805.1 Bacteroidales bacterium | reverse complement strand
ATATCTGGGACGACGACAGCGACCCTGATTTTTATTATTGCAATGTGCAGGGAGGAAGGGATGCCTTCGGGCTCAATTCGAATGTTTTTTGCATGGGTGCCTACGAGTACCAGGGCAATACCGGTGTGCCGGATCACTCCATACAGGATCAGGTCACCGTCTACCCGAACCCTTTTACCAACACTGCCACCATTCATGTAAGGAATAACCCCGGCCGGCTGCAGCTCGGCATTTACGATATGTGCGGTAAGCGCATGAAGTCGATCGAGCATATCACCGGCGACAAGATAAGAGTGGAAAGAGATCACCTGATCCCCGGGATTTACATCTATGAATTAAGGGATGAAGCGGGAGAGGTCTTCACCGGAAAGCTGGTTGTGGCGGATTGAATGTAGCTGGATGCTGGCTTTGCCCTCCGTAGTCCCTGGAACATGGGACGAAGGAGGGATGCCGGATGCCGGATGAGTTGCGATTGCATTTTCTGAACTTAAAATTCAATTACTGATAACAAACCCGGCGCTAAACACTCAATACGCAAAACCGGAAAGGCTTGTAATATCTTGTACTTTATAAATGCCCGGTATTCAGAGCTCATATCATCACTGTTTTTTTAAGAACATAAATACAAATAATGTATATTTGAATTTGAAAAGCATAATTGTCTGATATTGTTACCTGTATTTATCTGATCAAAATAGCGCGTTATTAACCCAAAACCATACCTTATGAAAAAGTTGTTATTTTGCCTCAGCGGTATCCTTTTTGTCTTTTCACTTATGATCATGTCATGTGAAAAGGACACCAACAGTGATCCTGATTGTGATGACTGGGCTATGCCTGAAATTACAAGGGGATTCAGCGTCGATGTCGTGGTGATGTTTGCCGATACCGTTGCCTGGGAGGGCCTGGTTACCATGAAATTTCATAAAGAATACTGCAACCTTAAGATCTCGGGCGCGTATTCATTTACCGATTTTTGTGATTCTGACGGTTACTTTTACCCCGATGCGATCCCGACCTACAAGCTTGCCAATTCACTGGATAAGGTCAGGATTGAAATCCATGTAACCTATATCGACAATAATGGAAACGAAGGTAGCAAAAGTTTTTGGGATATCCTCTACTACGACGATGTCAGGCACCTTATCACCGGGGTGGACCTTAGCTATGTTATGATACTTCCTATCCGTTCGGATGAGGTGGGGAATTAGAATTGATCTGGATGTTTGTTATTTGTTATTCGTTATTTGTTATTTGTTATTTTTTTCGTGTGCTCGTGTGCTCATGAAGCCGAGCAGCCCCACCATTCTGATTTCTGATATCAAATATCTGATCTCTGATTTCAAACCATATAACCCCCGAGGTCTCATGGCAAGCACTGTCCACCTTCGCCAAGGCTTCGGTGGATGCAAAAACACTGAAACCCTGAATCACTGAAACACTGAATCACTGAAACCCCCGAGGTTTCTGGGCAGGCATTTAACCATTTGAACCCAGCATCCAGATTTGTTATTTGCATTTTGTTTTTCCTTTATTTCAATCTTTCAGGCAACGTACCGATAAGCCATGATTTTTCATGCCCCGGAAGAGGAATACGTCTGTGAAATTGTAATAGAGCATGAGCCGGTATGCCTCCAGGGTGTTACCTTCTGTCGAAGACCCGATGTACGCATACCTGCCCATATTATCGAAGACATTACTGGCAAACCTGCCTCCCGGAAGGGCTGTAAAATTACTTGAATTGGTGGCTCCGGTATTGGGAGAGTTCCAGTGCACAGTTCCTGTTTCTTTCATTTTGCCCCCGGCAACAAAGTCGCCTCCCAGATGATCTGTCAGGGCTATCCACTCACCATTCGTAGGGATATGCCAGCCGGGAGGGCAAATGCCCTGTGTGCCTTCGGTTGATATATACTGCATTATTTCATCCCATTGGTATAAGCCGCCATAAATATCACAATTCGCTTCATTATTATCATAACAGTATTTTTCAATGCCCCCATTGTTTGATTGGCTTTGGGTGCTGCTGATCATACTTCCGATATTCAGGTTTTCCTTCAGCCAGCATTGATCATTTATAAGTACGGTATTATACAGTTGCCCGCCATAGCTAAGCATTGGGATGCCCGGACAGGGTTCGCCGGTACCGCCTCCGAAGACAACCACGATATAATCGGATTTTACCTCTGTATCAGAACCCTGGCTGTTTTCTACTGTCAGGCTGACGCTATAGGTGCCTGTTGCATCGTAGGTATGTAATGGACTTTTTAGAGTACTGACAGTGCCGTCGCCAAAATCCCACTGCCAGCTTACAGGATCATTGTCGGACTGATCGATAAAACTTACCAGCAGCGGCGCTATACCGTTGGTTGGAGTGGCTGTGAACCCTGCTATTGGAGGGTTTCCTGTAGCAGTCGCCGTAATATAGTCTGTTTTAATCTCCGTGTCGGATCCAAGCTCATTCACAACTGTTAACTGAACCGGGTACGTGCCTGCCGAATAATAAGTGTGGTTAGGATTTTGCTCAGTACTGTTGTTGCCATCGCCAAAATCCCATTGCCAGCTTGTGGGGTTATTGGTTGAAAGGTCGGTAAAACTTACGTTAAGCGGAGCCACGCCGCTGAGGGGTGTTGCGCTGAATTCAGCAAGCGGTGCGTCCTGCGCCTCAACGAGCACGATGTCAACCTCGTCGGAAACCCTGGCACCTGCGTTATCAATAGCCATGGCTTTTATGGTGTGGTTGCCAGCTGTTTCACCGGCGGTATTCCAGGAATAATTATATGGAAAGCCACCGGCTGTACCTTTGCCAATATCATCAACATAAAAACGCACTTCGGCAATGCTGCCGTCGGCATCATCGGCATCAACGGCAATGGTAAGCAAGGTGCCTGTAACAATTTCCTGACCGGTGGCCGGGGTGGTAATGATGCAGGAAGGAGGCTTGTTTTGGGTTTCATTGTCATTATCCTTTTTGCTGCAGGACGACAGCGTGAAAAATAAAATACTAATTATAACAAGGACCGGGATAAATACTTTTTTTTTCATGATCATTTGATTTATGGTACATCCAAATATATCGAATAAATTAATGTGACATAAATAAATTATTCGCTGAAAATTATAAATGAGTTTAATGCTCCGGTAATTAATAAAAATTGATATGAGATGTGAGACGAGGGAACTGGTTGATCATTGTACAAGAAATGGGAGATGGGGAGATGGGGAGATATTCATTGTCCATTCTGCATTGAGCATTTTGCATTTGTCATTTTGCATTTTGTTGCCAGGCAGGAATTTCAATACCCGGAATTCGGAACTCCACCTTCGCTTATCATCACCCGAAACCTTGGTGGAGGGTGAAAAGCTACGGTGGATAAATCGGAATTCGGAACTCATTAGAGGGGGTGAGGTGCATTGAATAAATCAGAAGAAAAATTATTATAAAGCAGCAGATTTGTTAACCGTCTACGGGGGGATCAGGCTGAAATGCCCTTCGGCTTC
>JAVVEM010000092.1:0-3514 GCA_032250805.1 Bacteroidales bacterium | reverse complement strand
GACAAGGGGCAAGGGACAGGGGACAGGGGGCAGGGAATTATGAAATATTAAAGTAATTTCGAAATTTTCATATCTAAAATGTGCGACATTTCACGAAAATTTGTACTAATAGGTATGAGCAACTTTAAAGATCTTGATGTGTGGAAAAAATCCAGGACTCTTGCTATTGAAATTTATAAAATTACCAATCAGGGATTATTTCTTAAAGATTTCGCTTTCAGAGATCAGATCAGAAGAGCGGCTGTAAGTATCCCGTCCAATATTGCTGAGGGAGATGAATCAGGATTTAATAAAATGGGGATCAGACATTTTTATGTTGCGAAAGGATCATTGGCAGAATTAGAAACCCAACTTGATATAGCAAATAATGTTGGCTACATTAGTACAGATTACTATACTGTCCTTTCAGAAAAGATGATAGTAATCTCCAAAATGCTAAGCAAGCTTATTCAATACAGGCTATCAAAGTAACATCTCCCTGTCCCTTGTCCCCTGTCCCCTGTCCCCATCTTCCATTCCAATAACAGAAATAACATTTTTCAAACTATTTAAAATGAATTTTGCAGACAATAAAGAATTTAAATTTTATCTTTGCATTCCATTGTTATAAAATAAACAGTAAAAATTAAATCATTCATCAGTCATGTACGGAAAAATCAAAGAACACCTTCAGGAAGAAATCAAAAATATCAGGGAAGCCGGGTTATATAAAGAGGAGCGCATCATTGTGTCTCCCCAGAAAGCTGATATTCAGATAAACACCGGCCAGGATGTGCTGAACTTCTGTGCCAATAACTATCTGGGCCTCTCCAACCACCCCAAACTTATTGCTGCCGCCAAGGAAGCCCTTGATTCACACGGCTATGGCATGTCATCGGTGCGTTTCATCTGCGGAACGCAGGATCTGCACAAAACCCTTGAGAAAAAGATAGCCGAATTCTTCGGTACTGAAGACACCATCCTTTATGCAGCCTGTTTCGATGCCAACGGTGGTGTTTTTGAACCACTTCTCGGCCCCGAAGATGCCATTATCTCTGACTCACTCAATCATGCATCCATCATTGATGGTGTAAGGCTCTGCAAGGCTCAGCGTTTTCGCTACAAAAATGCCGACATCGAAGACCTCGAAGCACAATTGATCGCAGCTAAAGATGCCCGTTTTAATATCATTGTCACCGACGGGGTATTCTCTATGGACGGAAACGTGGCCCCCATGGACAAGATCAACGAACTGGCCAAAAAATATGATGCTATGATCATGGTGGATGAATGCCACTCGGCAGGAGTTGTTGGCGAAACCGGTCGCGGTGTTACCGAGCTTTTCAACATTCGTGGCGAAGTCGACATCATCACCGGAACCCTTGGAAAAGCCTTTGGCGGCGCCATTGGCGGATTCACCACAGGCAAAAAAGAAATTATCGAGATCCTGCGTCAGCGCTCACGCCCGTATCTGTTCTCAAATTCCATCCCCCCCATGGTAGCCAATGCAGGCATTGCCATGTTCGACATGATGGCCGAAACCCACGAACTGCAGGATAAGCTGCATGCCAACACCAAATATTTCGTAGAAAAAATGCTTGCTGCCGGCTTCGACATCAAGCCTACAAAATCAGCCATCTGTGCAGTCATGCTGTACGATGCAAAACTTTCGCAGGTAATGGCAGCAAAACTGCTCGAAGAAGGTATTTATGTGATCGGGTTTTATTATCCGGTTGTTCCACAAGGTGAAGCCCGTATACGTGTTCAGCTGTCGGCCGGACACGAAAGGGAGCATCTCGACAAAGCCATCGCTGCCTTTACCAAGGTAGGCAAAGAACTGGGTGTTCTTAAATAATTTTAAGAACATGCACATTCCGGTTGAGGCCCCGCGGACACGTGGGGCCTTTTTTATGTTTATCCCCTCATGATATGCAAACCAGGACAAGTGAATTGCTCATTGATCAGGGTGCATAAAAAATTAATACCTTTGCTAATAAATATCCATGATGATGAATAACAAGCTGCTCATCTATAACACCTTGAGTAAGAAGAAAGAGGTTTTTACGCCCATCAACCCTCCACTGGTGGGGATGTATGTTTGCGGGCCAACGGTTTATGGCAATCCTCACCTGGGCCATGCACGCCCGGCCATCACTTTCGACCTGGTATTCAGGTGGCTGAAGTATCTCGGCTATAAGGTGCGTTATGTGCGCAACATCACGGATGTGGGCCATCTTGAGAACGATGCCGACGAGGGCGAGGACAAGATCGCCAAAAAGGCACGGCTCGAGGAGCTGGAGCCCATGGAGGTAGTGCAGTATTACACCAATTCATACCATGCTGCCATGCGCATGCTTAATGTGTTGCCGCCTTCTATCGAACCGCATGCTTCGGGACACATCATTGAGCAGATGGCCATGATCAGGAAAATACTGGAAGCAGGATATGCATACGAGTCGAATGGGTCGATTTACTTCGATGTTGAAAAATATAATAAGAAACACCCCTATGGCATCCTTTCAGGACGTAAGGTTGAAGACCTTATTGCTGCCAGCCGCGAGCTCGAAGGTCAGGAAGAAAAAAAGAACCCTTTCGACTTTGCCCTCTGGAAAAAAGCGGCCCCTGAACATATTATGCGCTGGCCGTCCGACTGGAGCGACGGCTTTCCGGGCTGGCATATGGAGTGCTCGGCCATGGGTACACGCTACCTGGGCGAAGAATTCGACATCCACGGCGGCGGCATGGACCTCCTCTTTCCTCATCACGAATCGGAGATCGCCCAAAGCGTGGCTGCCAACGGCAAAATGCCTGTCCGCTACTGGATGCATAACAACATGATCACCATTAACGGACAGAAGATGGGTAAATCGCTGGGCAATGCTGTTTCGCTGGATGAATTTTTTAGCGGCAAGCACAAGCTTCTTGATCAGGCATACAGCCCCATGACCATCCGCTTTTTTATTATGCAGGCCCAATACCGCAGTACGCTCGACTTCTCAAATGAAGCCCTGAAAGCAGCAGAAAAAGGCTTTCAGCGGCTGACTGCCGCCATTGATGAGCTCGATAAATTAAAGGCAAACGAAACCGCCACAGACACCGTCAATATAGCAGCACTTAAAGAAAAGTGTTATGAAGCCATGAACGACGATTTTAACAGCCCCGTGCTTATCGCACATCTTTTTGAAGGGGTAAAAACCATCAACTCCATTAAAGACGGGAAGTTGCAGATCGACCAGGACAACCTGGCCGTGCTGAAAGAAACCTTTTCCACCTTCGTGAACGACATCCTGGGGCTGAGGCCCGAAACAGAAACGGCCGATGGCAGTGATTCCATAACCGGTAAGCTGATCGAAACCCTTATCGGGCTCCGCCAGGAGGCCAGGCTGAACAAAGACTTCGCTGCGGCTGATCAAATCAGGGATAAGCTTGCAGATATCGGGGTTATCCTGAAGGACACAAAGGAGGGAGTGGAATGGAATCTTGAGTGATGATATCCTATTGATAAGTGATTAGTAAAGATTTGGAGTTAATTAAC
>JAVVEM010000091.1:0-3657 GCA_032250805.1 Bacteroidales bacterium | reverse complement strand
TCTCATCAGCCAAAGCTTTAGTGAAGGATGAAAGGCTTCGGTGGATGCAAAAACCCTGAAACACTGAATCACTGATTCAAAGCTCTAGATCCTCATGCTGTACCCAGTATCCAACCTTTTATTATTTTATTTATATTTACCGCTTAAAACGAAGACGTCTTGATAAAAGAAGCAATCATATTGGCGGGTGGCCTGGGTACGCGCCTGAAGGAGGTGATCGGGGAGGATATTCCCAAGCCGATGGCGCCGGTCAACGGTCATCCTTTCCTTGAATATCTTTTGAAATACCTCGATAAATGGGGCGTAAACAGGGTGGTGATGGCTACGGGCCACAGGCATGAGGTAATTGAAGATTTTTTTGGTGAGCATTATAATAATATGGAGATCGTTTACTCGGTCGAGGATGAGCCGCTGGGTACAGGCGGAGCTGTTAAAAAGGCCCTGACGTACATCAACGGCTATTCGTGTTATGTGCTCAATGGCGATACCTATTTTGATGTGAACCTCTGGAAGATGGCCAACTTTTATCAGGCTAAAGAAGCGGTGGCCTGCATGGTTTTACGTAAAGTGGAGGAGGTGAGCAGATACGGGACGGTGAAGATCGACCCGGAGAACAGAATAGAAGAATTTACCGAGAAAGGCGAACAAAAGGGAACGGGCTTTATCAATGGTGGCACATATCTCCTGAACCGTAAAGCATTTCTCGACCTGGAGCTGCCGCAGGCCTTCAGTCTCGAGAAAGACTATTTTGAACAATACCATAAGAAACTGCCGATGTATGGCGTTCGTTGTTACAGCTATTTCCTGGATATCGGCATACCGGAAGATTATGAAGCAGCAGCAGATGCATTTGAAGGATTACTCCATTAACAAGGCCTGGACCCTTTTCCTCGACCGCGATGGTGTGGTCAATGAACGGCTGACCGGCGATTATGTGAAGTCGCCCGAAGAGTTCCGGTTCCTGCCCGGTGCAGCCGGGGCCATTGCATCGCTTTCGGAAATATTTGGCAGGATCGTGATCGTTACCAACCAGCAGGGGATCGGCAAGGGGCTGATGACGGAGGAAGACCTTTATCTTATTCATGGATTTATGATGAACGAAATACAGGATGCCGGCGGAAAGATCGACGCCATATATTTTTCTCCGCACCTTGAACAGGAAGATCATCCCATGCGCAAGCCCGGCACCGGCATGGCGCTGCGGGCAAAACAGGATTTTCCGGAGATCGATTTTAAACGCTCGGTAATGGTGGGCGACGGCATCCATGATATGGCCTTCGGCCGTAAGCTGGGGATGATCTGTGTGTATGTTTCCGGCGGTGCCGATGCAAGCCGGGAGCTGTATGATGTGCAGTTAGGATCGCTGGTTGAATTTGTTGAGTTGTTGAGTTGTTGAGTCGTGGAACTTTTGCGTTTCTTGTTCAGTGTTCATCAATTATCTGCTCAATCTAACCTTTTTTTCACCACAAAGACCACGAAGTGCCGCGCGAAGAACACGAAGAAATTTACAGTAGTGCGTATTTAGTATTGAGTATTGGGTAGTGAGTATTGAGAGAATGAGACCAGGATCCATTATCCAGTATCCAGCATCCAGTATCCATTTTCTCCTATCTTTGCCTTCAAAAGTTCAATCTTTCAAATTTAACATGCAGAATATAGAATTTTATATTTCATGACGCCGACGCTCATATTTACAGCCTTCGCCATTTACACCCTGCTGTTGTTTGCAGTAAGCTTTATCACCTCCGGGAAATCAGATAATGAGACCTTTATGCTCGGCAACCGCCGCTCGCCCTGGTATGTGGTGGCCTATGGCATGATCGGCGCATCGCTGAGCGGGGTCACTTTTATTAGTATCCCGGGGGATGTTGGCAATACGCAGTTTTCGTACATGGTGCTGGTGCTGGGTTACCTGCTGGGGTATTTTGTGATCGCCAACGTTTTGCTGCCGCTGTATTACAGGCTTCAGCTTACTTCGATCTATTCATATCTGGAGCAGCGGCTTGGTTTCTGGTCGTATAAAACGGGTGCGGTATTTTTTCTTATCTCGCGCATCATCGGCGCTTCGTTCAGGATGTTTCTGGTGGTGAGCGTGCTGCAACTCTTTGTATTCGATGCCTGGGGCATCCCGTTCTGGGCCACGGTAAGCATGTTCATCATCCTCATCATGTTGTATACTTTTCGCAGCGGCATACGCACCATCGTGTGGACCGACACCCTGCAAACCACTTTTATGCTGGTGGCGGTGGTGGTCACCCTGCTGCTCATCGCCACCGATATGAACCTCTCCTTCGGCGGACTGGTGCATGAGATCCGGCAGAGCGAATACAGTCGTATGTTCATCACCGACTGGCAGGACCGGCATTTTATGGTCAAGGATTTTCTGGCGGGGATGTTTATCGCCATAGTGATGACCGGCCTCGACCAGGACATGATGCAGAAAAACCTTAGCTGCCGCAACCTCAGGGAAGCAAAGAAAAATATTTACTGGCTGAGCATCTCGCTGGTACCGGTCAACCTGCTGTTTCTGAGCCTCGGCGCCGTGCTCTGGATCTATGCTTCCAACATTGCCGGCTTTCCCGCGCTGGGCACCACCGACCAGCTTTATCCCACCATTGCGCTGCAATACCTGGGTCCGCTGGCGGGCATCACCTTTATCATCGGACTGATCGCGGCAGCCTATTCAAGCGCCGACAGCGCCCTTACAGCACTCACCACCTCATTCACAGTGGATATTCTGGGTGTTATGAAGCGTGCCGAACTCAGTGCAGGCCGGAAAACGGGCATCCGCTACCGCGTACATATCATGATATCCTTTATCGTGTTGCTGGTGATCGTAGGCTTTAACGCCATCAACGATTCGTCGGTGATCTCAGTGCTCTTTACCATTGCCGGCTATACCTACGGTCCTTTGCTGGGCATGTTCGCCTTCGGACTTTTTACAAAACTTAAGGTCAGAGATGGCACGGTACCCCTCATTGCCATCCTCTCGCCCGCGATCTGCTATGTGCTGAGCATCTTCGACCAGCAGCTTTTTCATGGCTACGACCTCGGATTCGAGCTGCTGCTGGTAAATGGATTCCTTACATTTACAGGCCTCTTCCTTGTTCATAAAAAATGAAAAGTTCATTCCCATACATCTTGATGTTTAAATATTTTTGTCGGGAAGAAATTTAGAGTACAAAGTACCAGGTATCAGGTATTAGGTAGTAGGGACCCTCCTTCGTCCTTCGGACTCCGGCGGGCAGGCAAGGGGGAAATATTCATGTTTCATTTGGCATTTTGCATTTTACATGTTCTATTTAATTCAAATGGTATATGATACCTGAGATGGGGAGAAAAGGAGAAAGGGAGAAAGGGAGAAAGGAAATGATGAACACTGAACATGGAACGCAGAACGTAGAAGTTTTTACGAATACTTATTCCCCTTCTCCTTGGGGAGAGGGGGTTAGGGGGTGAGGGGTATTGAAATTAATATCGAACACTGAACAGGGAACATGGAAGTTTATTCATTCGGCAATCAACACTCGGTACCCGGCACTCGGCACTCATTAGAGGGGACAAGGGACCCTTCTTCGTCCTTCGGACTCTGGCGGGCAGGCAAGGGAAAACGGAAAACGGAAAACGGAAAAGGGAGGAATATTCATGTTTTATTTG
>JAVVEM010000090.1:0-3670 GCA_032250805.1 Bacteroidales bacterium | reverse complement strand
ATCAGATCAGATCTTTTTCCTTTAACTTTTCCAGTGCAATCTTAAACCAGACCGTGTAATTATCCGGATTTTTCTGAACATCGCTTAGCAGTGTGTCAATATCAATCCACTTCCAGTTTTCAACCTCATTGCGGTTAATTTTTGGGTCACCATCGTATGTTCCAATAAAAACATGATCGAGTTCATGTTCGGTAAGGCCATGATCAAAAGGAGCATGATAAATGAATGTGAATGATTCTTTCATCGGGCATGAAAAGCCCATTTCCTCAACGATACGTCGCTTTGCGGCTTCTTGCGTCGATTCGCCCGGACGCGGATGGCTGCAACAGGCATTGGTCCATAAATGCGGCGAATGATATTTTGAACTGGCCCGTTGCTGCAGCATCATCTCTCCCCTGCCGTTAAACACAAAGATCGAGAAAGCCCGGTGAAGCAATGCTTTCTTGTGAGCTTCGATCTTTTCCATCTCCCCTGTTTCATTATCGTGCACGTCAACCAGTATGACCTTTTCTTCTGCCATCAGATATCTTTTACTGCAAAAATAGGGTTTATTTTCTGACTCCTGTACAGGTGAAAGAATGAATAAGCCTCAGCAGATCCCTTCCTTCCCTGCAATTTATTAACCCAAACCTGCCATTCATAAAATAATTTAAAAAAAACTTGACAAATGCCATCTTAATATTTTATATTTGACCGACCGTTCAATCATAATCTTATGCCAAGAACACCTGAACAATTTGAAAAGATGCGTGAAGTGAAGCGTCGCCAGATCATGGAAACTGCCCTGGAACTCTTTGCGGGCAAAGGCTATCATAATACATCCATCAGCATGATAGCCTCAGGCGCCGGCATATCAAAAGGATTGATGTACAACTATTTTAAAAGCAAGGAAGACCTTATAAAATCCATTTTCAACAAGGGAGTTGATCAATTGATCGGATTGTTCGACCCGAATAAGGATGGTGTATTAACGCAGGAAGAATTTGATTTTTTTGTCGACCGTACCTTCCAAAACCTGAAAGAAAATAAAACATACTGGAAACTTTATTTCAGTATCATCATGCAGCCCGGAATTTATGAAATGGTAAGTGAAACATATCAAGACATCATACAGACATCATTACAAATACTGATTGAATATTACCAAAAACAGGGAGTGGAAGACCCACAGTCGGAAGCAATGCTCTTTGGCGCGGTGATGGACGGGCTGAGCATCAACTACCTGCTCAACCCCGACATGTTTCCGCTCGACAAGTACAAGCAGTCGATCATTGACCGATTTGCACACAAGAAGAATAAAGAATAAAGAACCCTCCTCCGTCCTTCGGACTCCGGCGGGCAGGCAAGGGGAAAGGGACAAGGGAAAAGGGACAAGGAAAAAAGGAAAAAGGGAAAAGGGAAAAGAGAAAAGGATAAGAAAATGGAAGTTTCATCATGCGGCACTCCACCTGCGCCTCTCATCAGCCAAAGCTGAAGCGAAGGATGAAAGGCTTCGGTGGATGCAAAAACACTGAAACACTGAAACAATTAATTCATATGAAAACACTTACAACATACCTGCTGATCTGCCTGATGGCCATTCCGGCATCGGGATTGAAATCACAGGAGCTGACTGCAAAGGAAATTATTCAAAAAGCAACAGACAAGCTTAACGGAGAGTCGAGCAAAGGCACCATGAAGATGACCGTTGTGAGGCCCACGTGGACGCGCGAGGTTACGATGAAAAGCTGGTCGATGGGCGAAGATTATTATCTCATTCTCATCACCTCCCCTGCCAGGGATAAAGGCCAGACCTTTCTGAAGAGGGGAACCGATATGTGGAACTGGATGCCTTCGATCAATAAAATGATCAAGATACCTCCCTCAATGATGAGCCAGTCGTGGATGGGATCCGACTTCACCAATGATGATCTGGTGAAGATGAATTCATATGTTACGGAATATACGCACGAAATAGTGGGAAGCGAAGTGACCGACGGTATGGATTGCCATATCATTGAGCTCACGCCAAAGCCCGATGCAGCCATTATCTGGGGCAAGGTAAAAATGTGGATATCGAAGGATGAATACTTCCAGCTCAGGCTTGAATTTTTTGATGAGGATGGCGAACTGATAAATCACCAGATGAGTTCCGACATCAGGCAGTTCAACGACCGCAGGCTGCCATCAAAAATGGTCATGGTCCCTGCCGACGAGCCAGGAAACAAAACCATTATCGAGGTAATCGACACTGAATTCAATATTGATATTGATGAATCGTTTTTCTCACAGCAGAACATGAAAAGGATCAGGTAAGCAATTAAATCCATCATCCCATGAAAGAGTATTTTAAATTAGCCTGGCGGAACTTGTGGAGGAACAAAAAAAGGACGCTGATCACCATTGCTTCAGTCTTTTTTGCCGTTTTTCTTGCCCTGCATATGCGTTCTATGCAACTGGGCTCATACGACAGCATGCGCAAGAATACCATTGAAAACACTACCGGATATATACAGGTCCACCAGAAAGGCTACTGGGATGACCAAACCATCAACAATATATTTACCGATAAAGGGATCAGTAAAAAGATCGATAGCCTTAACAATGTACGCCTGGCTGTTCCGCGCCTCGAATCCTTCGCACTGGGTTCATCCGGGAAGCAGTCGAAAGGCATAGCAGTGATCGGCACTGATCCGGAGATTGAAGATGAAGCCAGCGGTTTGTCGAAAAGAGTGACCGAAGGACGCTATCTTGAGAAGGACGATGATGGTGTACTCGTTGTTGTTAACCTCGCCAAATACCTTAAACTTGGAGTTGGCGACACCATCACCCTGATCAGTCAGGGCTACCATGGGGTTACGGCGGCCGGCATTTATCCCATCCGCGGCATTATCAGCTTTCCGAGCACCACCATGAACAACAAACTGCTTTATATGGACCTGGAGCAGGCACAGCACCTGTACGGAGCCTCCGATATGTTAACTTCTATTTCTGTTATGCTCAACGATCCCGATGAGCTGGAAGAAAGTATGGCAGAGGTAAGAAAGATCACCGGCCAGGAATTTGAGATCATGGACTGGCGCGAGATGAATATCGAGCTGGTACAGGGCATCGAAAGCGATAACATCAGCGGTATGTTCATGCTGGGGATACTCTATATTGTTGTAGGCTTCGGCATACTGGGTACCATGATGATGATGACCCTCGAACGCCGCCGTGAATTCGGCGTAATGGTATCGGTAGGCATGCAGCGATACAAGCTGGCCATGATCGTTCTCATCGAAACCATTTTCATTGCACTTATCGGTGTAGGATCCGGAATCATTTTGGCATTGCCCCTCATGTATTACCTGCACCTCAACCCCATACAACTCTCGGGTGAGGCGGCAAAGGCTATGCTTGATTACAATGCCGAGCCGGTAATGCCGTTTTCGCTCGACCCTGCAATTTTCTACAACCAGGCCATTATCGTACTGGTGCTGACATTCCTGGCTGTATTATATCCGATAATTGTTATTCACCGCTTTAACCTGCTCAAAGCCATAAAAGGACGATGATACACATTAATCAATTAGATTTAAAAAAAGATATCGCATGGTATTTAAATCCAACATCCAACACCTAACATCCAAAACCCTAAAGATATGTTCTGGTATATAGCATGGAGAAATGTCTGGAGAAACAAGCTCCG
>JAVVEM010000046.1:0-21744 GCA_032250805.1 Bacteroidales bacterium | reverse complement strand
TCAGGATTACCTATCCTTGATTTTACTTCATTCACCCTGTATTGGTTAACAAAATAGAAGAAGTTAATATTAAACTGTTCATTTATAACACGTGAAAGATGATGCGTAGGCATGTTAAGTTTGCTGGCTAACTCAGGGAGTGAAAGGTTGGCGTCTAAATATGGTTTTTCTTTGCTCATAAAATGCCGTATTTTACTTACATATTTTTCAGCATCAGCATCTTTCACAACTACACCGGTATACTTCTTCTTGGGTTCCGTTACAAATTCGATGTTGTTATCATGATATTGGATAAAAATTTCTTTTTGCTTTAGGCCGAAATACCCAATTAAGATGATAAAAACGGACAAGGAAAGAGATAATCCGTGCGTACAAAAAACCCAGGAGAACATTCCGAAAACATGATGCATTGTGGCAAAAATCATTAATATTGTCCAGATAACCCCAAACGTATTGACAAGCATTCGTAACCAGTCGAGGTTAACATTCTCATATGATGAAAAATTATTGAAAATATTAATGTCTAATTTCTTAAAAAGCAGAATGGATAAAATAAAATAGAAAGGCCCTGATAGAACTGTAAGAATCAGGAATAAGTTAAACAGCAAAGGAACCCCATGTTCACTGTCCACATGATCCAATCTTATTCGTTCCGAAAAT
The DNA here is from genome assembly GCA_032250805.1 of Bacteroidales bacterium. GTDB lineage: Bacteria > Bacteroidota > Bacteroidia > Bacteroidales > B18-G4 > B18-G4. The sequence goes on along the minus strand of JAVVEM010000046.1, from coordinate 21,084 downwards.
TCCGGGAAAAAGGAAGCAATAACTATAAAAAGGTTGAATAGAATAAAAGGAATAAAATGTAATAGTTTCTTCCTGTTGAATTGAAACTTTTGGTCAATCAATGCAGAAATATATAAAAACAAGAATGGCCCATGAAGTAAGAGTAATGAAATAAAACTTGCTGAAAGGAGGTGAAAATCTATAAATAGTTTATTTGAAAACAAAGCGTATATGCCTGTGTATAAACCCAGATAAATTAGCCAGTAAATCAGTATTTTATCATGTAAGGCCTTTTTTTTCTGCAAAACCAAAATCGCAAAAAACAAGGCATTGAAGGCAGCTATAAAAAAAATGTATTTCATTGTTTGTTTCTATAAAATTCAGCTATTTCTATGATTGGCAGAATGAATTTTTGCATGAAACCTAAGGTTTAGTATATGCAAAGTAGGCGATTGCGGGCTTTAAACTTATCAAACCGAGACAATTTTGAAGCGTGTATAACGCTTAAAATTAATACACTCGCGCCTATTCTGTATATATATTATTCAAACGTAATTTTTATAAAAGTTCATATATGTCTGCCATAAATATCAATAATAATGATAAAGACAAAGCAATTATTGGTGCGATTAACCACATAATAAAAAATTTTCTTACCTCCGTCTTTTTGAAAATATTCTTTGTTCCCAGTTTTGCAACACCAACCCCTAATATTGCGGCAACATTTAATTGAACCAATGAAGTTGGAATACCTTTTGTAAGTGATGCTAATAATAATAAACTTGCAGACACAAAGGCTATTATTACAGCCTCAAACTTTCCAAATAATACAATTTCTTTTCCTGTATTTTTTACAATTTTGTGTCCGAAAATTGAACTACCAATCGCAAAACTTGGTGCAATAATCAAGGTAGACAATATCATTATTAAAAGGAATTTTTCGTTTCCCGAAATATTTAGTTCCTTAGCAGTCATTGAAGCAATTGGTCCGGCTGCATTTGCTACATTATTCGCACCAATAGAAAAAGCAACATATAATGACATTAATACCAATAAACCATTCCAAACAGGTTTCATATTTTCGTTTTGGGCTCGTTGTAAAGTAAGCCCTCTTCTTCTCATCGGTCGATAAACATATTTACCAAAAAATAAACTAATAAAAAATGAAATAATTGGTAAAATAAACCAAGTTGGTATTATTTCTAAGAATAATTTATTAGTATCCAGGTCATTAAAATATAATGCTACCCCTGAGACTGACAGCACTGTTGATTGACTTGTTGATTGAGGTATACCTACTAAATTAGCAATCAATAAAGAGATTGAAACTGAAAAAAGAATAATTGAAACGACAATAAATGACATCATTTCCGGGGCTAATATACCTTCCCCTACAGTTGTAGCAGTCCCTTTTCCAGCGATAATTGCTCCAAGAAAGACCATTATTCCAAATAATCCTGGAATCAAACTTTTTCTAATAACATTAGCTCCATAGGCAGCAGAAAAAGCGGGAGCAGTTCCACTACCTCCCATCGTTATCGCTAAAAACATAGCTATAATAAATGGGATTAATAAGTGACTAAATAATGGTGAAATCATATATGTAATTTGTTAAGTCGTCTGTTTTCATTATTGTTTATAGATGCACCTTTTGTTCCCATATACACCCGTATTGGGTGAATAAAAATAGGTTTAGGTGTTTTATATATTTTCGCATACGGGGCTATCTTCGTTTGCCTGGGATAAATGTATGAAAAATCAAGAACTCTTCCGCCCAGGAACACATATTAAATCATTCCGGCACCCCGTTCGCGGGTGAAGGGCCGTGAAGGTGAAAAAGCCAGCCGTGGCCACAATGGCTTGCGTCTATGGCGAGGGAAGGGTGAAGCTGGCGGCAATATTCAGGCAAGCTTGACCCGCCTCACCAATATTAAAAAAAGCCCTCCCGCTGGGAGAGCTTGAAAAGTCTTTGTGGAGCTGGCGGGATTCGAACCCGCGTCCAAACAAGGAACAGATGTGCTTTCTACATGCTTATCCTTTTATTGGTTGTCGGGATTGGCCCGGGAAAAGGCACCCAAGCCAAAACTTATTCCCTTTATCTTATCCGGAGGCCGGGACCTCCTCCGAACCAGCCTGAAATTTGCTTGCGCCCCGTGATCAGACCGGAATCAGGCTTCTCCATCTGCGGAACGTCTCGTCGCGCGCCTTGCGCGCGATTATGCCAATCTACTAAACTTCGATTAGGCTGCGAGTGCGAAATTGTTATCGCCAATTGTTGTTGTTGTGAAACCTTTTTACGGGAGAATCCACATTGCCCGGCATGCTTACAAATCCACTCGGCTTGCTGTCAAAAACCAAAAACAGCCCCGATTAATTTACAATTTACAGTTTACAATTTACAGTATATAGTTTATAAATTGATTATAAAGCTTTTGCAAAGATAATAATTATTCTTGTTTACTACAAATATTGTACCACGGTTTGGATATGAAGTATGTAATTGAGTATCCTTGGGGAAAAGTGAGCTAAAGTGAACTAAAGTTATTGTTAAATGGTTTCAGTGCTTCAGTGTTTCAGTGCTTCAGTGTTTCAGTGCTTGCCCCGAGGACTCGGTGGTTTCAGTGCTTCAGTGTGTATAACCAGTAACCAGGGACCAGAAACCAGAAGCCAGTAACCAGTAACCAGAAGCGACCAGCTACAAGAGCAATCCAGGATCCAGTATCAAGTATCCAGCATCCAGAATCCAGAACCCAGCACCTGTTCAATTTCCCAACGGCTGGGCATATTTATTCACATCTTCAGCCCTGATCTCGCGGTCGCAGAGAATGATGAGGCGCTCAACAACATTATGCAGCTCACGCACATTTCCTGTCCAGGGCATCTGTTTAAGCACCTCCAGGGCCTCGTCGGTGAACTGGCTGACGGGCTTGCCCGAACCTTCACAAATCTCTTTTGCAAAGTGCATGGCCAGGACAGGGATGTCGCCGGGGCGCTCACGCAGTGGAGGCACATCGATCAGGATCACACTCAGGCGGTGATACAGGTCTTCACGAAAGTTGCCCTTCCCGATCTCTTCTTTCAGGTTTTTATTCGTTGCTGCAATAATCCGCACATCTACTTTAATGTCCTTCTCCCCTCCTACCCGCATGATCTTGTTCTCCTGCAGTGCCCGCAATACCTTGGCCTGCGCCGACAGGCTCATGTCGCCGATCTCATCAAGAAACAGGGTGCCACCATGGGCCAGCTCAAAGTCGCCCTTGCGTTGCTTTATGGCTGAAGTGAAAGATCCTTTCTCATGGCCAAACAGTTTGCTTTCGATCAATTCCGAAGGAATGGCAGCACAATTTACTTCCACGAAGGGTGATTTGGCGCGTTCGCTTTTTTCGTGCAACCAGCGCGCCACAAGTTCCTTGCCCGTGCCGTTTTCGCCGGTAATGAGCACCCTGGCACCCGAGGGAGCCACCCGCTCGATCATCTCCCTGATCTCATTCATTGCCGCCGAATCGCCCACCATATCATAGGTCTTGCTCACCTTTCGCTTCAGACTTCGTGTTTCGGTGATCAGACTGGCTTTGTCCATGGCATTGCGGATGGTGATGAGCAGCCTGTTCAGGTCGAGGGGTTTGGCAATATAGTCGAAAGCGCCTTTTTTGATGGCTTCCACCGCCGTATCAATATTTCCGTGTCCCGAGATCATGATCACAGGTGTGTCGTAGTTTTCAAGTAAATGGTCGAGCACCTCCATGCCATCCATACCGGGCATCTTAATGTCGCAGAGGATCACATCATAGGCATTCTTTTCGGTGAGTTCAAGCGCCGAAGGTCCGTCGGCAGCATCGTCAACATCAAACTTTTCATACTCAAGGATCTCGCGCAGGGTATTGCGGATCCCCTTTTCGTCGTCGATAACAAGGATGTTTGGCATGTTTGCAATGATTTAACTTCATCAAAGATAGAAACTTTTGGTGGTAAATGCCGGTAATGAAATCAGAAATCAGATATCTGAAATTCGAAATAATTTAATGAATAGGAGATGTAGATGGTTTCTCTCAGTCGTCCCCGCCATGGCAGGGTCTCCTTCGAAACAACACTGATCATCTTATTTACAAAAGCACAAATATTAATACTAACTTTGTATCTATGCTCAAACACCTCTTTATAGCCCTTGTTGCAATGGTGGTCCTGGCATATAGTGCTGCCGGGCAAGTCAGTCCCGGAAGGGCTGAGAATTATTCCATGCCCTTCGCAGGAGGCATGAATGCCTGTCAGTTTGGAGAGATCGATATCGATCGCGACGGGATCATGGACCTGATTGCCTTCGACAGATACGGCAACAGGCTGATGCCTTTCCTGAATGGTGGAACGGCCGGAAGAATTGATTACACCTGGGCACCGGAATATGTCGATAAATTCCCTCTTATGTATCACTGGGTGATCGCGGCCGATTACAACATGGACGGAAAAAATGATCTTTTTACCTATAATCCTCAATTTCCGGGCATGGTTGTGTATAAAAACACCTCTACCGATGAGCTCCGCTTCGAGCGGGTCATCTATCCCTATCTCACTTCGTGGTATGGCAGTGGTTATGTGAATATCCTGGTCACCTATGCCGACTATCCGGGCATCAGCGACCTTGACGGCGACGGCGACCTCGACATCCTCACTTTCTGGGCGCTGGGATCGTTCGTGGAGATGCACCAGAACATGTCGATGGAAGAATATGGCCATGCCGATTCACTCATTTTCGAACGCACAACATGGTGCTGGGGAGAGTTTGCCGAGAGTGAAGAGTCGAACATACTTTATCTCGACACCTGCTTTAGGAATAAACAGGAAGCCCTTTGTGCTGCTTCAGGCAGGGACAGGCATACGGGCTCTACGCTGCTGCTTTACGATCTGAACAATAACGGGAATAAAGACCTGTTGCTGGGTGATGTGGATTATCCGCAGGTAAAATTCCTGGCAAATGAGGGAAGCCCTCAAGAAGCATATATCAGCTACTTCAGCGACTACTTTCCGAATGATCAAAACCCCTCGTGGATCTATTCCATGCCGGTTACCGCACTTATCGATGTAAACAATGATGGAATGCTGGATTACCTCGCCTCACCATTCGATCCAAATCCTTTTGTTACCCAGAACTTCAACAGCGTTTGGCTTTACCTGAACCAGGGCACTAAAGATTTGCCGCAATGGAACCTCAGCACAAAAAGCTTTTTGCAGCAGGATATGATCGATGTGGGCTCAGGAGCCTATCCTGTATTTGCCGACATCAACCTGGATGGATTGCAGGACCTCATTATCGGCAACTGGGGATATTACCAGTCGTCGTGGTATGATGCGGGCATGACGCTTCATTCAGAATATGCAGGCAGGATCGCTTTGTTCATGAATACCGGAACAGCCGACGAAGCGTATTTTGAATTTGTTACCGACGACTTCGGGAATATACGCGGGATGGACATCCTCGGGCCGGCGCCTGCCTTTGGCGACATTGATGCCGATGGCGACCCGGATATGATTGTTGGCCGCGATGATGGCACACTCTTGTTTTACCGTAACTGCTCATGCCTGGGAAACCCTGAGGATTTTGTCCTTGAACAGGAAAATTACCAGAACATCGATGTGGGACAATACAGCACCCCCTTTATTTTTGATCTCGATGAAGATGGCCTTCCCGACCTTATTATAGGGAAAAAATCCGGCACGCTGAGCTTCTATAAAAATACAGGCACCGCCTATGATCCGGTTTTTACTTTGATTACCGATAGCCTGGGAAAAGTAAATGTAACCGATCCCGGACTTTCGTACGACGGTTACAGCACACCCTGGTTCTTCAGGCATGCTGACGGAAGCCTCGGCCTCATCAGTGGGTCAGAGCAGGGAACCATTTTTTACTTCAGGGATATCGAAGGTAACCTCCAGGGCACTTTTACGCAATCTTATGAGCTCTGGAAAGAGATCGACAGCGTGGAATTTAACATCATGCGGGGATACCGCACTACAGCAGCCATTGCCAGCTTAAACAATGATGCATACGCCGAACTGGCAGTGGGTAATTTTTCGGGGGGTCTGAATCTCTACAGTAACGGCATTGAGCCGGAAGTTAGCATGGATGTGGATGAAATTTATGCAATCAGTTCGCCATTACAGTTTAATTTATACCCCAACCCGGCCCGGCAAATTGTAAACATCCAATATACAGGCATTGACAAACAATCTGCTTTTATGCTACGGATCATCGACTTTTCGGGTAAGCTCAAACTTGAAAGGAATATTTCAGCAGGCGATAAAGAAATTATTCATGTGAATGGATGGCCGGCAGGGATTTATCTTTGTCTGGTATTTGACCTTGACCATCCTGAAACAAGGGCAACGGAAAAGCTGGTAATTGTGCGCTAAGGTGACAGCATGCCGGGGGGAGGGTGCTGGGGCCTGAATACTGGAGGCTTGCACAAGGGTTCAGGAAGCGTTCAACTTAATTCTGATATCTACTTCCGGACTTTCCTCAGATTGATCCGCATTTCCTTCTTCTTATAATCGATCCTTGCCCCGTATTTCATGAGGATATCGCTGCCCAGGACACCGTCGATGGGTGGAAGCCCCAGCTCTTCATAGGAGAGGTTCACGTGGTTCATCTCGAGCACCACGGCCGGATAATTCCTGATAATCAGTTCGCCAATGCTGATGGTGTCGAGAAACAAGGCCTGGCTTGTCATATCCCTGGCGCCAAGGCCTGTTGATTTTTGCAGGTTCACCTCCAGCTCGGGAGCTCCGCCGGGGAAAAAGCGTTTTAACCGCCCTCCGTCGAAAACCGAGCGCGAGGCTCCGGTATCGACCAGCATGCGTGCAGCGATGCCATTCACTTCCATGGGAACAACAAGGTGATAGCCGTCATCTTCAATGGGAACAGTTTCGATTGGAATATAGGTTGGCATGGAATGTGGGTTTAGGCATTAAGCATTTTGCATTGAGCATTGAGCATTGAGCATTTTGCATTTTTTATTGGGATTAGTGCTTTAAACCAGTCATAGGGTATTTGGAACCAGAAACCAGGCACATTAAAAGTTCGGTTTGAGCGCATATTTCTTATAAAACTCATCGATAATCTCCACGGCTTGCTCAGGTGTATCAACAAGTTTTATGATCTCAAGATCTTCGGAGCTGATATTCTTTTCTTCCAGCAGGCTTTTCTTTACCCAGTCGATCAGTCCGGCCCAGTATGAACTATCAACCATTACAATAGGGAAGTGGACAAGTTTGGCAGTTTGGATGAGGGTAACCGCCTCAAACAGCTCATCGAGTGTTCCGAAGCCACCCGGCAACACGATATAGCCCTGCGAATATTTCATAAACATTACCTTTCGCACGTAGAAATAATCAAACTCGATCAAAGTCTCCGGATCGATAAAAGGATTGGCTTGCTGTTCGAAAGGCAGCTTAATGTTCAGCCCCACCGATTTGCCACCGGCAAAATGAGCGCCTTTATTGGCTGCTTCCATGATGCCCGGTCCTCCACCTGTAATGATACCGAAGCCTTTTTTGGTCAACAAATAAGCCACCTCCTCCGCCATTTTATAATGTCTGGCTGCAGGTTTTGTGCGGGCAGAGCCAAAAACCGATACACAGGGCCCGATCCTGGCCATACGTTCAAATCCCTGTACAAACTCAGCCATGATCTTGAATATCTGCCAGGAATCGTATGTTTTAACCTCGTTCCAGTTTCTGCCTTTTATCGCTTTTCTTATCTTTTCTTCTTCTGATTTTTTCATAGGGATTTTTATGATAGTATTATTTCTTAAAATATTGTTCGCTAACGATTCTTGTATATTTGGGTTGCTATAAGGTATAGGGTACCGGGTGGGTAAATATATTAAGCTTGTAATACATAATCCATAACCCTCAATTACTGAAGCTCTTTTTTTAAATATTTTGCAGTATAACTGTTTTTATCCATAATTATTTCTTCGGGGCTTCCTTCACAAATGATAAACCCTCCCCTGTTGCCGCCTTCCGGTCCGAGGTCGATAATATGATCTGCAAATTTAATCACATCCATGTTATGCTCAATAATTAATACGGTATTTCCCTTGTTCACCAGCTTATTCAGCACATCGAGCAAAACCTTAACATCTTCGAAGTGCAGTCCTGTAGTGGGCTCATCAAGAATGTAAAGGGTTTTGCCTGTATCGCGCTTGGCAAGTTCAGCTGCGAGTTTCACCCGCTGGGCTTCTCCTCCTGAAAGCGTTGTTGACTGTTGCCCGAGGGTGATGTATCCGAGCCCAACATCCTTCAGCGTTTTTATTTTTTGAAGGATGGAAGGGATATGATTAAAAAAATCAACAGCCTGGTTGATGGTCATATTGAGTACATCATTTATCGACTTTCCTTTATACCTTATCTCCAGTGTTTCGCGGTTGTATCGTTTGCCATTGCAGTGTTCGCACTGCACATAAACGTCGGGGAGGAAATTCATTTCAATAAGCCTGAGCCCGGCGCCCTTGCATGTTTCGCAGCGCCCACCCTTTACATTGAATGAAAAGCGGCCGGGTTTATAGCCGCGTATTTTTGATTCGGGCAACTGAACAAAGAGTTTCCGTATTTCATCAAATGCTTTTGTATAAGTAACCGGGTTTGATCGCGGCGTACGGCCGATGGGCGACTGATCGATTTCGATCACCTTGTCGATATGTTCCAGTCCTTTTATGGAGGCATAAGCCAGCGGTTTTTTGTCGGAGCGATAAAAGCGGTTGCTAAGGATCGGATAAAGTGTTTCATTTACCAGGCTCGACTTGCCGCTGCCCGAAACGCCGGTCACACATATCAGTGTACCCAGTGGTAGGTGGAGATTAACATTTTTCAGGTTATTGCCGGCGGCACCCAGCAACGATAATGTCTTTCCATTGCTCTTTCTTCTTTCTGCGGGCACGACAATACTTTTCTTCCCCGATAAGTAGTCGCAGGTAATGGTATCGCAATCTTTCATTTGCGCCGGCGAACCCTGCCCTACGATCTCGCCTCCGTGCAATCCTGCCCCCGGGCCGATATCGACCACTTCATCGGCCGACATGATCATTTCTTTGTCGTGTTCAACCACGATCACCGAATTGCCCATATCGCGCAGGTCTTTCAAAGCACGAATAAGGCGCAGGTTATCGCGATGATGCAGCCCAATGCTTGGTTCATCGAGGATATACAATACATCAACCAGGCGTGATCCTATTTGCGTAGCCAGCCTGATCCGCTGCGACTCTCCTCCTGAAAGACTTTTGGCCGGACGGTTAAGGGCCAGGTATTCGAGACCCACTTCAAGCAGAAATCCTGTACGTGTTTGTATCTCCCTCACAATCTCATGGGCAATGGTTTTTCGTTTCTCGTCGAGCAAATCCTCCACACCATCCATCCATGTGTTGAACATTACCAGATCCATCCGGGCCAGCTCAGAAATATTCTTATCGCCTATCCTAAAATGCAGGGATTCTTTTTTCAGCCTGTCGCCATTGCATTGCGGGCATGGAATACGGTTCATGAAACTCCCAGCCCATTTCTGTATGCTGCGCGAATTTGCGACGGCATACTGATTGGAGATAAAGTTAATGATCCCCTCAAAATTGAGTGTATACGACGAGGTAACGCCGGCAAATTCCTTTTTTACGATAAAGGTTTCGTTCGAACCATACAGGATCGTGCTAATGGCTTTGTCGGGCAACTCGCTGATAGGTGTATTCAGATTAAAACCATAGCGCTGCCCGATCATTTCTATCTGGTTAAATATCCAGTTATGCTTGAACTCGCCGATGGGTGCGATCCCTCCCTTTTTAATGCTTTTCGATCTGTCGGGGATGATCTTGTCGACATTCACCTGAGTCATCGTCCCCAGACCGCTGCAATGCGGGCATGCACCATAGGGTGAATTAAATGAAAAGGTATTGGGTTCGGGTTCGTCGTACGAAATTCCTGATGTGGGGCACATCAGTAGCTTACTGTAGTGCTGAGGGGTTTTTTCGCCTTCGCGGATCACCATCATCGAGCCTTTGCCCATTTTCATGGCTGTTTGTATGGCTCTGCTCAGCCTATGGTAAGCTTTTTCGTCATTTCCCACCCTGATGGTATCGATCAACAATTCAATATCATGTACCTTAAAGCGGTCGAGCTGCATACCGAACTCCAGGTCGCGGATCACGCCATCGACCCTCACCCTGAGATAGCCTTGCCGGCGCATTTGTTCGAAATTTTCGCGATAATGCCCTTTTCGTCCGCGAACAAGCGGTGCAAGAACCATAATGTTCTCCTGCAGGTAGTTTTTGATCAGAAGTCCCTGGATTTGCTCTTCAGTATATTTCACCATTTTCTCGCCGCTGACATGCGAATAAGCATCCGCAACACGGGCAAACAAAAGGCGTAAAAAATCATATACCTCGGTAATGGTTCCAACGGTTGAGCGCGGGTTCTTGTTCACGGATTTCTGCTCAATAGATACTACCGGGCTGAGACCTGTGATCTTATCCACATCGGGCCGCTCCAAACTGCCAATAAAATGCCTGGCATAGGCAGAGAAGGTTTCCATGTAACGACGCTGTCCTTCGGCATAGATGGTATCAAAAGCAAGGGAGGATTTTCCCGAGCCGCTCAAACCGGTAAACACAATAAGCTTATAGCGTGGTATCGACAGGTCGATATTCTTCAGGTTATGGACCCTGGCGCCCAATACCTCCAGCATATGATTATTGTTATTCATCACCAAAAAAGTTATATGTCATCAAAATTCAGGGTATCGCCAAAAACGATGTTATCGTCGTCAAACGCATCAATAAGTTTTTCATAGTTCATAAATGATCGTTCAGGGATACTGATCATGTACGACTCTCCCCTTTTAACCTTTAGGGTATTGGACCGGAGCCAGGGGTTGAATATTTTCAATACCCTGTATGATATGCCGTGTTTTTGCGCAAATGCAGCCAGGTCAGGAATATCATCATCAATGGTAAGTTTGCGTACCGGTATTGGGGGATAAAAATCTTTTTGCCGCAGATAAAATCCATAATAGGTCGGTTTTTCGAAAATGCTTTTCAGGGCCAGTATTCTGTATACATACCTGCTGGTTTCCTCGCTGAGCAGCAGGTCGTAATAGGATTGCACATATTGTTCTTCCATTGCTTCACTAATCCTTCTGTTACCCCCGTTAAATGCCGCGGCCACGAGCGTCCAGTTCCCGAACTTTTTATAAGCGCCATTCAGGTAACGGCATGCAGCTTCGGTGCTCTTTTCAACGTGATACCTTTCGTCGACGCTTTTGTTCACCTTTAATTTATAATCTTTTGCAGTACCCTCAAGAAATTGCCAAAATCCAACAGCGCCGGATGGCGACACAGCATTCGAGAGGTCGCTCTCGATTACGGCAAGATATTTAAAATCGTCGGGGATACCGTTCTTTTCCAGTATGGGCTCAATTACCGGAAACCAGCGGTGAGCACGTTTGAACAACAAAACCGTTTTATTATGCCAGTACATGTTCACGAGCAATTCACGGTCGAGGGCTTCATGCACATAAAATATGTTCAGGGGTACTTCTTCGCCGGCAAAATCGATCCTCTCCGGCACCGGAGGTGCAAAGATCTTGTAATTGCGCCGGAAGGCATCTCTGTATTGCTGGTCGGAGATCCCTTCATCCTGCGTAAAAAAGTAAAACAGGCCGGCCACAGAAAGGCTGCCGGCCAAAATTAATATATAAACAACGAAACGTTTGAGCATTTTACGGTATTATCAAATATGTTATCAGAATGGGCTTTTCAAATCCCGGAATGAATGCGCCTGCTGGTCTTTTTCAGATACCTTCGGATTGTCGGTGTTCCAGAGGATGTTCAGGTCAGGGTCGTTCCATATAATGGCATCTTCCGATTCGCGATTGTAGACGTTCGTACATTTATAAATAAATATTGTATCATCTTCAAGGCTCAGAAAGCCATGAGCAAAGCCCGGTGGGATCCAGATCATGCGCTTGTTCTGCCCGGTAAGTTCGAAGGCTTCCCATTTACCATAAGTAGAGGAACCTTTGCGAATATCAACCGAAACATCCATTGCTGCACCCCTGGCAACCCTGACCAGCTTACCCTGTTCGTAAGGTGGGTGCTGAAAATGAAGCCCACGAAGTACTCCTTTTGCAGACTTCGATTCATTATCCTGTAAAAAGTCTGCCGGCAGTCCTGCTAACTCAAAAGCACTCCGGTTAAAGGATTCGAAAAAATAGCCACGCTCATCGCCAAACACCTTTGGGTCGATCACAAGCAATCCGGGAAGTTTTGTTTCGGTTATCGTCATGGTCTCTAAATCAAAATCCAAACATACATTAAACTCTTTATCAGGCTTCATATTGCATACCTGGCACACTCACTTGTATTGGCCGGCAATATACAACACCTATATATGGATCACTTCACCATAGGCTGCTGCCACAGCTTCCATTACAGCTTCCGACATGGTAGGATGCGGGTGCACCGATTTGATGATCTCCTGTCCGGTAGTTTCAAGTTTCCGTGCTACCACGGCTTCGGCGATTATTTCGGTGACATTGTCGCCAATCATGTGGCATCCGAGCCATTCGCCATATTTGGCATCGAAGATCACTTTCACAAAACCTTCTTTCGATCCGGCGGCACTGGCTTTGCCTGATGCCGAGAAGGGGAATTTCCCAACTTTGATCTCATAACCGGCTTCCTCTGCCTGTTTCTCGGTCATACCAACAGAGGCAACCTCCGGATTTGTGTATGTACATGCGGGGATGTTGCCATAATCAACAGGGTCAGGATCGTGCCCGGCGATCTTTTCAACACAGGTGATCCCTTCGTGCGAAGCAACATGCGCCAGGGCAGGGCCATGAACAATATCGCCTATGGCATAATATCCTTCAACATTTGTGCGGTAATAATCATCTACCTTAACTTTTCCGTTTTCTGTTTCAATACCCGTTTCTTCAAGGCCGATACCTTCGAGGTTGGGCGAAATACCAACTGCCGAGAGCACAATGTCCGACTCAATGGTTTCCTCTCCTTTTTTGGTCTTGACTTTTACCTTACAGGACTTGCCTTTCGTATCAACATCCTCAACAGATGCTCCTGTCATTACCTTAATCCCTGCTTTTTTAAAGGATCTGCCAAGCTGTTTCGACACTTCAGCATCTTCAAGCGGGACGATCTCGGGCAGTACTTCAATAAGTGTTACTGAAGTACCGATGCTGTTGTAGAAATAGGCAAACTCCGACCCTATGGCGCCGGAACCCACTACGACCATAGATTTTGGTTGTTCCTTAAGTGTCATGGCTTCGCGGTAACCGATCACCTTCTTGCCATCCTGTTTCAGAAAGGGCAATTCTTTGGAACGTGCACCAGTGGCAAGGATAATATGTCCGGCGCTGTATTCTTTTGTTTCGCCGTTCTCATCCTTCACTTCTACCTTTTTACCCGGAAGCACTTTCCCGTAGCCGGCAATATGTTTGATCTTATTTTTCTTAAAGAGAAATTGTATACCATTGCTCATGCTTCCGGCCACATCACGGCTTCTTTTTACCATTCCCTCAAAATCAGGCTTTACATCGCCCTCCAGTTCAATCCCGTAGTTTTCGGCATGTTTCACATAATTCATCACCTGGGCACTCTTCAACAGTGCCTTGGTTGGGATACAACCCCAGTTCAGGCATACGCCACCAAGTTCCGACTTTTCAACAACCGCGGTATTCAGGCCCAACTGGCTGGCCCTTATAGCAGCAACGTATCCGCCCGGGCCGCTTCCAATAACAATTACATCAAAATCCATATCCAAGTGTTTTTTTATTGTTTACAAAATTACAGAAATTCAACATTCTTTCGGAGATTAAGTTCATTCAATGTCTGATAAGCAAAAATTTATTCGAAAAAACCTGTACATGGCAATTATCATTCGCGAATTATATAATATTTTTGAAAAATGTATTGCTGTTTGCCCTCCGGAAGTTTTGCAAGCATTTTTTTTATATTTTTAAGCATTATATTCTGAAATTTTATTCTCACGAAAAAAACAAAGGAGAAAATATTTATGAGCCCAAAAGGAAAAGATCATTACGTTGATGCCGCGAAAAGAGCCATGAAATGGCATGCAGAAAATTTAAATAAAATGAGAAACTGCCGTTTCGACACCATTGCAGTTCATGGTATCTACTCAATGCAGGAAGCCCTTGACTTTAACCAGGGCTCGATCATTGAGCCCATCTATATGTCTACTTCACAAGCTTACCGCGACGCCGACGAGATGGAGGCTGCCCTTGGCTACGAGATCCCTACCTGGTGCTATTCACGAATCGCCAATCCTTCCATATATTACCTTGAAGGTGTGCTCGCGCTGATTGAGAGTTACGGCACCGGCGTAGAAGCATCATGCATTGCCACAGCCTCAGGCATGGCAGCCATTGCCAGCGCTGCCGACAATCTCCTGACCATCGACCCGCTTCATCCCGATCAAAAAATGAATTTCGTAGCTACCTGCCAGGTATATGGCGGCACCTTCCAGCAATTCGCCGTACGTAAAGACCAGGAACGGAACATCGAATGGCGCAAGGTAATCAGCTCGATCGATATCAATGAATGGGAAGCCCTGATCGACGACAATACCCGTTTCCTCTACGGCGAAATGCCCAGCAACCCCGGCCAGGCCTTTTTCGACCTTGAAAAGCTTTGCCAACTGGGCGAGAAATATAATCTCCCGGTGATCATTGATGCCACAGTAGCCAGTCCCGCTTTGATGCGTCCGCTTGCACACGGCGCCGACATCGTCATACAATCAGTCACCAAATCGCTTAATACCAGCGGATTTGGGATTGGCGGCGCCATTATTGCACGCAAAAACATAAGGGCCCGTGTGGGTAGCGAACAAATGAAAGCTGATTTTGCCATGTATCTTAAAACACTGCCGAACAGGGATAATGGCCCCAATATCTCACCGATGAATGCCGTACTGGCGCTCAACGATATTCGCACCATCAGGCCACGCATGGACAGGCTAAGCCGAAGTACAATGAAAGTGGCAAAATTCCTGGAAAAACACAAGCATGTTGAGCAGGTTGATTATCTGGGACTCGAAAGCCATCCACTGCATAGCCTGGCCAAAAAATATCTCGTACTTGTTGATTCCGAATATGACGAACAGTATGGAGGCAAAAAGGTTAACCGCTACGGACACCTGATGTCGTTCAGGATCAAAGGCAGCCCGCAGGATACGCGCGATGTATTTGATGCTTTTCAACGAATTTGGCGCGCCACCGACCTGGGCCGCATAAAATCAGTGGCCACCATCCCGGCCATTTCAACACATTCGCAACAGGGAGAAGAAGGCAGGAAGATCGCCGACATCCCCCCCACCCTGATCAGGCTCTGCGTTGGAGGGGAACACCCCGATGATATCATTGCCGATATCGATCAGGCTCTGGCCGTGCTGGACGGAAAAAAGATCACAAAATCCACCCCCGAATATTCTGCCGGCGGCGCATCCTCAGCTTCTCTGGGCTGGTAAAAATTTGCATATGGAAAAACCAATCCTGTTTTACTCAACCAACCTTATGGCGGCACCATTGCCTTTCGATCAGGCTCTGTTAAAAGGACTGGCGCCTGACAAAGGCCTTTACATGCCCGAAAATATCCCGCTGATCGATAAAAAACTGATCAGGTCGTTCAAGGACATGGACTATCACGCCATCGCCTACGAAGTGAGCCATCCTTTTCTGAAAGGCGTTATCGGAGATGATGAATTGCGCTTTATCACCACGGATGCCTATAATTTTGAGGTACCGCTGGAGCATGTTACCGGGAGCCGTTACGTAATGCGGCTCGATCAGGGGCCATCGGCATCATTTAAGGATTTTGCAGCCCGAATGATGGGCCGGCTCATGCAATACTACCTTAAACAAAACAAGCGTAAGTTGCTTATTCTTACAGCCACTTCGGGAGATACCGGAAGCGCCATTGCAAATGCCTTTTATGGGCTCAACAACATTGAAGTGGCCGTGCTTTTTCCGAAAACAGAGGTTACCAACCGACAGCGAAAGCAAATGACAACGCTGGGAAAAAATGTGAAGATCATATCTGTGGAAGGCAAGTTTGACGACTGCCAGGCCCTTGTAAAACAGGCTTTCGCCGATCATGATCTGGACAAGATGAACCTTTCGTCGGCGAACAGCATAAATATTGGCAGGCTGATCCCGCAGATCGTGTATTATTTTTATGCCTATGCGCGCTTATGCAAACACGGGGATGAAAGGATCATATTCTCGGTTCCCTCAGGAAATTTTGGCGACATGATGGGTGGCGTGCTGGCTATGAAAATGGGCCTGCCGGTAAAACGTTTTATCATTGCAACCAATGAAAACGACGAATTCCCGAATTACCTTCAAAGCGGAAATTACAATAAGATCGTACCATCAAAAAATTGCATCTCCAGCGCCATGAACGTTGGCCATCCCAGCAACCTCGCCAGGCTGGTGGCTCTGTATAATGGTATGATGGACGAAAGCGGAAAGATATTCAGAGCCGCCGACATGGATTTGATGCAACGCGAATTATGGTCGACAAGCATCAGCGATGAGCTTACAAGGGAAACCATCAGGCAGGCCTGGAAAGATCACAGGCTCCTGCTCGAGCCCCATGGGGCTGTGGGCTGGGCCGGGCTGGAAGAATACTGCAGGAAACACAAAAATGACTGCGGCCCGGAACAAGTCTGTGTGTCGCTCGAAACCGCCCATCCGGCAAAGTTTCCGGAAGAGATCAACAGGCTGCTGAAATTCGATCCGGAACTGCCGCCAAGCCTCGAAGGACTGGAAGACAAAACTGAAAGCTACGACAGCATCGACAACGATTATGAAGCATTTAAAAATTATTTGACAGAACATTACAATTGAGATTGCATGGTTATTTAAATTGAAGGGAGAAAGGGAGGAAGGGAGAAAGGAATGATGAACACTGAACAGGCCTGCTTGCCGGCAGGTTAGCCTTTTACCGTTAGCCGGAGAATGGAAAACGGAAAACGGCTAAAGGCTAATGGAAATGAAGAATGACGATTGATAAATGTTAAATTCCGTTAACCGTTGACCGTTAGCCGGAGAACGCAGAAATTTCACGACTAAACGACTCATCGAATAAACGAATAAACAAATACCGAAACAAGTGAGCTAGAGTGAGCTAAAGTTAACTAAAATTGACATTAACCATGAAACCACCGAGTCCTCGGGGCAAGCACTGAAACACTGTCCACCTTCGCCTCTTATCAGCCGAAGTTTTAGCGAAGGATGAAAGGCTTCGGTGGATGCAAAAACACTGAAACACTGAAACACTGAAACACTGAAACCCTAACCCCACCCCTATGTATATTATTTGCTCAGACCTTGAAGGAGTTTTTGTACCGGAAGTTTGGATCAATGTGGCCGAGCGTACCGGTATTGAGGCCTTGCGTATGACCACACGTGACGAACCGGATTACGATAAATTGATGAACCAGCGCATAAAGATCCTGGAGGAACATGGGCTCAGGCTCAAGGATATCCAGGATGTGATTGGCACCATTAAGCCCCTTGAGGGTGCCCTTGATTTTCTGTGGTGGATAAGAACGCGGACGCAAGCCATCATTGTATCCGACACCTTTGCCCAGTTCGCAGAACCCCTCATGGATCAACTCGACCGCCCTACCCTCTTCTGCCATAACCTCATTGTTGATGATGACGACAGGATCACCGGCTATAAACTACGTCAACCCGACCCCAAGAGAAAGGTCACACAGGCCTTGCAAAGCCTTGAATACAAGGTAATCGCGTTTGGTGATTCATATAATGACACCAGCATGCTGCTGCAGGCTGATGTGGGCATACTGTTTTGTCCGCCGCCAAATGTTATTGCCGATTTTCCGCAACTCCCCGTATGCAAAAACTATGAAGAACTGAAGAAAATCCTTATTCAGTACATATAACATAAGATAAACATCATTGTTTCATCTTTTGCAGCGGGAAATCGCCGGAATTAAACAGTCAGGATAACTGACCCCGACAGGAAGTGGCCGGCAGCCTGAATTAAACAAATTCCCCCCTTGCTTGTTATTATGTAAACGAAAAATAGAGTGATCACCAATTATCGCGCAAGCAATGAAAACAAACATTATTGAAACGATCGGCCATGTTGAAAAAAAGGAGATACTAAAAAGCATTGGCTACGAAGATCTTGTTCTGGAATCGGAACATCCCTACCCTGGATATCACGGCACCACAGTGCCCGATAAGGACAACCCCAAATCATTATTCCTTCTTACACGAACCAAATATACCGAAGAGTTCATCATCCGCTCCATAAAAGCGGTAAAAGCAAAACACAAGTATCCATTTGACGGGAGTCCGGGCAAAGTATTTTTTCAGAACAGCATGGCACAATGTATCCGCATCAGAGACCTCGACAGTTACGAAAAAATCCCCGACATTCTTAAAGCCTTTAAAGAGGAAGGCATTGCTTTTCACACCGGAAAAAAAGTAAAACCATACTCAGGACTGATCAGGATCACAAAATATTTCTTATTGCATCCCATCAACGATTCACAATGCACACTACAGGACGCTGAACTTCCGTGGATGAAATATTTCCAGGTACCCGTAAAACTTTCGTGGGAAGAATTTGAGGCCATTACCATGCATGTAAAACGCAATATGGACGACAATAACTGGGATGCTGCCATGGCAACCATCTACCGGAAAACAGGTATAGAAGATCACATACGGATATATAATGATCAGCACAGTGACCTTGCAACACTCAATCTGATCAGGAAAAAATATACCCAGGAGATCAAAAAACTTATGGGGAAATGAACGACCCCGCAGCAAGCTGGCGGGGTATCGGGTTCGGAATTTTTTAATTACCGATGCAATCATCGGAATATTATACTCATTTACCCCGATACGCTTCGCTATCGGGATTCGTTCAACTTACAAATTTCAATGCACTGCGTTTTTTGAAATTTGAGTTTCACGAAAATAAACAAGAATAAGTCCCGATAAAAATTATTATAGCACCTTCGTTTCGTGAGGTGCTTTTTTTATATTCGCTTGCAGAAATTTTAAAAGATCGTAACTTTGAAATCATAAATGCAGACTTATGCTGGATCGAATTGACACTTTTATCAACAACTGGCTAACAGGCCTGGGGTTAAGTGAGGGCAATGCCATTATTCTGAATGAAATTGGATGGTTTATCATTATCCTGATTATTGCCTTTATCGGGTTTTATATTACGAAGTTTTTCATTTTACGTGCAGTGCACATCCTGGTAGGAAAAACCAAAACCAAGTGGGATGATATACTGGCAGAAAAAAAGGTTTTCGTTAAACTGGCCTATCTCGCCCCGGCCATTATCATCAATTTTTTATCCAGCTATACATTGTCAGAATATGATCTTCTCACAAGGATCATCGGGGTAGCCATGTCATTATACATGGTGATCATTTTTGTGCAGATCATCAACGCCTTACTGAATGCCTTCAAAGAAATATATCAATCCTTCGAGTTTGCCCGCGAAAAGCCCATCAAGGGGTATATACAGGTAGTAAAGATCATTACCTATATCATTGCCGTAGTGATCATTATTACCGTGTTGCTGGGCAGAAATAACCTGGGCTGGCTGGCAGGTTTCGGAGCTTTCTCAGCGGTGCTGATGCTCATTTTCAAAGATCCTATTCTTGGATTTGTGGGTGGAATACAGCTTTCGGCCAACAACATGGTGCGGATTGGCGACTGGATCGAAATGCCCAAATACGGTGCCGACGGAACCGTGATCGACATCTCCCTGACCACTGTAAAAGTGCAAAACTGGAACCGGACCATCACAACCATTCCAACCTATACACTGGTAACCGATTATTTTATGAATTGGCGCGGCATGGAAGAAAGCGGTGGAAGAAGGATAAAAAGGTCGGTAAACATTGATATGAACACCATAAAATTCTGCACACCGGAGATGCTTGAACGCTTCAAAAAATTCGAGTACGTTTCAAAATATGTGAATGATACGGAAGAAGTGATCACAGAATACAATAAAAAGAAGAAGATCGACAACGACATCCTTGTTAATGGCAGGCGGCAAACAAATATCGGTGTTTTCAGAGCATACCTGAAAGGTTATCTGAGAAACAATCCTGTGGTGAACAACGATATGACTTTCCTGGTAAGGCAACTACAGCCCGGTGCCGACGGCCTGCCTATTGAGGTTTATGTTTTTTCGAAAGATCAGGAATGGGCAAAATATGAAGATAACCAGGCCGACATCTTCGACCATATCCTGGCCGTCCTGCCCGAGTTCGACCTGAACGTCTTTCAACAACCTTCAGGTAAGGATTTTGCAAAGCTGAACAAAGCCATAGAAAAGTAAGCAAAGAGATGATTAGCATGGAAATAAGTGAGCTAAAGTGAACAGTGACAGGCATTAAGAGGGACAGGGGACAAGGGGCAAGGGGCAAGGGACAAGGGACCTTCCTCCGTCTTTCGGACTCCGGCGGGCAGGCAGGGGGCAGGGAATAATGAACACTGAATAAACCTGCCTGCCGGCAGGCAGGGAATAATGAACATGGAAGTTTAATGATTTAGCGATTTTTGATTTTTGATTTTTGATTTTCGAATTGTTTACTTAATCCATTATTCAAACTCTTCGTGTTCTTCGCGCAGCACTTCGTGGCCTTTGCGGTGAAAAAAACTTAGAAATAACAAATAACAAGTAACAAATAACAAGTAACAAATAACAAGTAACAAATAACGAATAACAAATCTGGGTACTTAATACCAGATACTCAATACTAAATATTGTATTCATTTCTGATTTCGCTTTTCTGATATCTGATATCTGATTTCAAACCAACATTTTACCTACTATAAAGCCACCGAGTTCTCGGGTCAGGCACTGAAACCATGAAACCATGAAACCATTTAGCCCCCAAGGTCTCGGGGCAAGCTATTTAACCATTTGAATCCAGTATCCAGCATCCAGTATCCAGAATCCAGAATCAGATCAGATCTTTTTCCTTTAACTTTTCCAGTGCAATCTTAAACCAGACCGT
>JAVVEM010000045.1:0-21978 GCA_032250805.1 Bacteroidales bacterium | reverse complement strand
GAATTATTAAACTTTTGCCAAATATTACACGAACATTATTGTTAAGATACTAAATTAATACAGAACAAGTGAGCTTAAGTGACTAACCATTTAACAGTTTAACCATTTAACCATTTGAACCCAGCATCCAGTATCCAGTATCCAGTATCCAGTATAATTACTTTTATTACTTTTGCACACCTGGCCAATACAACGAACAGAATGAACATAAAACAAGATAATAAAGAACCCGTGAAGTCATTGAACTTCATCGAAGCCATCATTGAGGAAGACATCCGCAACAACAAAAATGAGGGCCGTGTGCATACCCGGTTCCCTCCGGAGCCCAACGGCTATCTGCATATCGGGCATGCCAAGTCGATATGCCTGAACTTCGGGCTTGGAAAAAAATACGAGGGGCTGACAAATCTCCGTTTCGACGATACCAACCCCACGCGGGAAGAGCAGGAATATGTCGATTCCATCATTGAAGATATCAAATGGCTTGGCTTCGACTGGGAAGACAGGCTTTATTATGCTTCCGACTATTTCGACCAATTATATGAGTGGGCAGAGAAGCTGATCAGTGAAGGAAAGGCTTATGTTGACGATCAGACGCCGGAAGAGATCAGCCTGCAGCGGGGAACCCCAACACGCCCCGGCAAGGAAAGTCCGTTCCGCGACCGCGACCCCGAAGCCAACCTCGAATTGTTCAGGAGAATGAAAAATGGTGAGTTCCCCAACGGGTCGAGGGTTTTGCGGGCGAAAATCGATATGGCCTCACCCAACATGCACATGCGCGATCCTGTGCTGTACCGTATCATGCATACACCGCACGACAGGACGGGCGACAAATGGTGCATCTATCCCATGTACGACTATGCCCACGGGCAGTCCGACTATATCGAGGGCATCACCCATTCCATCTGTACACTTGAGTTTGAGATTCACCGGCCCTTATACGACTGGTTCCTCGACAATCTCATCGAAACCGAGTACAGGCCCCGGCAGATCGAATTTGCCAGGCTCAACCTGAGCTATACAGTAATGAGCAAACGCAAGTTGCTGGAACTGGTAAAGGAAGGGTATGTGAATGGCTGGGACGATCCTCGCATGCCTACGGTTTCGGGATTAAGGAGAAGGGGATATACTCCGGAGTCGATCCGCAACTTTGCTGACCGTATTGGTGTAGCTAAAAGAGATAACGTGATCGATGTGGCCCTGCTTGAACATAGCATCAGGGAAGACCTGAACAAAAAGGCTTCCAGGGTAATGGGCGTTATAGATCCCTTAAAACTTGTGATCACCAATTATCCCGAAGGGCAAACAGAGCAGCTCGAAGCTGTGAATAATCCTGAAGACGAAAGTATGGGAAAAAGGATCATCCCGTTTTCACGGGAGATCTATATTGAACAGGATGATTTTATGGAAGACCCGCCACGGAAGTTTTTCCGTCTTTCGCCCGGCAATGAGGTAAGGCTGCGTTATGCATATATAATTAAATGCGAGGAAGTGGTCAGAAATGCCGACGGGGACATTGTCGAGCTGCGATGCACCTACGATAAAGACACAAAAAGCGGTGGCCCTGCGGCCGGCCGCAAAGTAAAGGGCACCATTCACTGGGTGTCGGCGCCACATGCGGTGCCGGCCGAGATCAGGCTTTACGACAGGCTTTTCCTGAAAGAAAACCCCGATGAGGCGGAAGAAGGAAAAGATTTTAAATCCAACCTCAACCCGGAATCGCTTGAGATCAGGCGGGGATTTGTTGAACCCGGTCTTACCGGTGCCGAGGCGGGATCGAAATACCAGTTCGAGCGCAGGGGTTATTTTTGCGTTGACCTGAAGGATTCCCGGGCCGGCGGGCTTGTCTTCAACCGTACGGTACCCCTCAGGGACTCGTGGGCCAGGATGCAGGGTAAATAAGTATTGCGTATTGGGTATTGCGTAATGAAACCGATGATGTTTCAAATCACATATCCCAATACTATTTTTCCCGTTTCCGGATTTTTATCATGTGAAAATTTTATATATTTGCGGTCCAAAATAACCAAACCCACACTCACACCCACACCCACACTCACACTCAACTTGCCCGATGGTGGAATTGGCAACACGTCTGACTCTGGATCAGAAGATTCTAGGTTCGAACCCTAGTCGGGCAACACTGAAAAACAGCCACTTATGTTTATAAATGAACGTAAGTGGTTTTTTATTTGCATACAATTTGACATACAAAAACCCGCTTATACAATACTGTCATCATTGGTATATTTTATAATACTGATGTTCTCCAAGTTCAGTGAGTCAATCTCATCCTCATACAGCGATTCTTTATCAAAGAATAAAAGCACATGAAGATTTTGATTCTTTCAAACTGCTCTTGTGTTTTTTGCTTCAGCATATATTAACAGTGTATAATTATTTAAATTTCCTTGCTAAATATTTCATGAAAAATGTTTTCGATCAGCAAAGTTTCTTCGTTTGCTAGCATATTAAACTCTATCTCTCTGGCTCTTTTTGACAATTTTCCCTCTCCTTGCTCGAGAAATCGCACAAGAAGTGCAATCAATTTATCAGGCATATCAAATTGTTGATCTATAGTTTGTTTGAATAGATCATATTTTTGCAGATAATCAACTTCTTCAGGAATTATTTTGTCAATAGTTTCTTGAACGCAGCTATAGAGAAACTCAGCCATTTGGGTGGCATCAAAATATCGATACAAATCTATAGTATCGTTTAAAACCTCTACATTGTTGTTGTTTGTGGGTTTCCAATCTATTAACTCCAATCTTTGCAGGGAATAATCTTCAAGCACTTTTCTATAATCATGAATTCTTCCCAATATTGCAGCGGCAACAGGGAAGATCAAATTATGCTTTGTAAATCCCATTTTAGCCAATACATGATGAATAAGATATCTATGTATCCTTCCGTTTCCATCAGCAAATGGGTGAATTAAGACAAATCCAAATGCTATAATAGTGGCGGCTAATACCGGGTCAAAATCAGAATTTTGAAGTTTTTGATTCGTCTTAATCAACCCATCCATCAGTGACCCAATATCCTGCCATTTGGCTGAAATGTGATCTGGAACAGGGGTTCCAAACTCTCTGTCATGTTCTCCCACAAATCCCTCTTCTTTTCTCCATCCCATTGTAATAAACCTGTCATTTTCAATTACTATTTTTTGTAATCGCAAAAATTCTTCTTTAGAGAGTTCTTTTGTCCCGGCTTGCCCTATTGCCTTCCCCCATCGCTGCATTCTGTTTTGAGGGGGGCTTTCTCCTTCAATTGCATATGAAGCCTTTGAATCCTTTAGTAATAAAAATGCAGATGCACGCATTAATATATCCTTTCGAATTGGCGATAATGATTTGTCAACCATTTTGTCCAGTTCTTTCTCTTGATATTCCTTTAAAAGGTTCGTTTTACTAATAAGTGGACAAAACTCTTTAACGCCCGGCAAATTATTTCGCACCCTGTGTCTGGGAGAATTGATCGATGGACCAGAATATTGAAGGCTGTCATCTAATAAATCTACATAATTGCCCTTCTTGAGGTCTGGGAATGTGAGCTTTTTATCAGTTAGCCACTCATATAAAAACCAGATTTTCCTACTGTACTGACTTGTAGAATCGTATCCAACAATATGTTCTATTTCTTCAGAATTTAATTTTGAAAATAACTTTTTAAGGACCAATAGATCTATTCCTTCATATTTTAATGCAAATGTTAAATGTCCGGATAGTGAACTTTCAGGTTTATGGCGTGGGGTAAACACTTTCCAGTTTTCCAAGGCATAGCGTTTATGTTTCTGGCTTATAAGTGATAAGTTGAAAGGGATTGGTACTTTTAATTGATAATGCTCAATTATTGCAGCATATCCAACTAACTCTCCAGGTTCTGGAGTAACCCTATTGTGAAAAACAGTTACTTCTTGTGAATAATTGTTATTTTCCATACATTCTTATGAATTTATATTATCAAATTTATGAAAAATAATTATAAGTCATGAAAAATGATTACTAATTAATTGTTTTAATGAATTATTGTTAAATGGTGCTTATAAATATGAATAAATATTACCAAATTATTGTTTTCCAAGTAATTCTGTAATTACATTCTTTGTACATGACAAAAATTTATAATCATTTGAACGTGTTTTATTTGCCGTGCGATAAAACTAAGCGTATCCCTTCTACCAACCGGCTCTTGCGGATCTCCTGATCCATGCCAGATAACGGTTCATCTCCTGATGAGCAAATCTCCTTCTCCTGAAATAAAAGCCCGGTTATCAAGATTTAACCAGACATCCTTTTTGCCAGGCGCCTCAGAACAAAACAAGTGAATTAACCAGACACTAATGATTTTAAATACAGAATTCCAAACTCCCCATCCCACCACCTCCCCATCTCTCGTCTCATGTACCATTTATCATGCGTCATATGCCATGTTTATGATATGTGACAGATGGTTTGACCAGAAACAAGTGACCAGTATCCATAACCAGTATCCAGTCATCCAGTAGATTCGTTATTTGTTATTCGTTATTTGTTATTTGTTATTTGTTATTTCTTTTCGTGCCCTCGTGAAGTCGTGCCGCCGGGCATTTCTGACTTCGCTTTTCTGATATCTGATCTCTGATTTCAAACCATGAAACCCTATCCACCTTCGCCTCTCATTAGCCAAAGCTTTAGTGAAGGATGAAAGGCTTCGGTGGATGCAAAACCCCTGAAACCATTTAACCATTTAACCATTTAGCCATTTAGCCATTTGTAACCTTTTCCCATCCGCATCAGTAAAAACCCCTAAGAAAGTTCAGGAATTTACTGACCAAATACAGCTTTGCGAATGCATACATTTGAGCACAACATCTTTAAAGGCCAAATCTTAATCCAATAAAGTTACGGTTACAATACGCGCTTTATTAAAATGCTTAAGAATAAACAAAACAAACTTTATAACCATGAAAAGAGTCGTACTGTCGTTTTGCCTGCTGTTAGCCTTAGCACAGGTATTTGGACAATTGACAACAAACAAAAGCAAACTCAACAGTTTTTCTTCGGAAAAAGCGAATGAGTTTAAGGCAAAAAAGGCTGAAGCCATTGATTATGCCAACCGGCATAATATTCCCATTATCATTGAAAGTGAAAAAGGATTGATGGAATTGATGTATATCGATCCATATGGTCAGCCGCAATATTACTCAACCACCAACGTAAATGCCTCAGCAACTGTTTCTACTGATAAGGTAAATTCGGGCGGAGGCTACGGATACAGCCTCGATGGTGCCGGCATGACCATTCATGAATGGGATGCCGGTGGGGTGCTGACCTCACACCAGGAATACGAAGGGCGTGCCGTTCAGGCCGATAACGCTTCGGGTACGCATTACCATGCTACGCACGTGGCCGGAACAATGATCGCCTCTGGAGTGGTATCATCCGCAAAAGGGATGGCTCCGGCTGCATCACTGCGTGCCTTCGACTGGAGCAACGATGAATCGGAAATGGCCAGCGAAGCAGCCAACAACAATGCCCTGGTTTCGAACCACTCTTACGGAATGATCCGTGGATGGGCCTATGTTAACAATACCTGGCAATGGTATGGAAACACCAGTGTCAGCACGGCTGAGGATTACCTCTTTGGCTTTTACGATTCGCAGGCCCAAAGCTGGGATAACATCGCGTATAATGCACCCTATTACCTTATTGTAAGATCGGCAGGAAATGACCGTAACGAAGGCCCCGCTTCGGGCCCATATCCCCAGGATGGTCCGTACGATTGTATTTCACATTCAGGGATTGCCAAAAATATTTTAACTGTTGGCTCAGTAGCTGATATTGCCGGGGGTTATACCCAGCCTTCGGATGTGATCATGACCTCATACAGTTCGTGGGGCCCGGCCGACGACGGACGTATCAAACCCGATATCGTTGCCAACGGATCAGGCCTGTATTCTTCCGATAATTATAGCAATGCATCATATAATACACTGAGCGGTACCTCCATGGCATCGCCTAATGCAGCGGGCTCAATGCTCCTCCTGCAGGAACATTACGAAAACCTCCATGGGAGCGGAAACTTCATGCGTGCTGCCACCCTCAAAGCTGTGGTGATCCATACCGCCGACGAAGCCGGAACCACTGAAGGGCCCGACTATGAATTTGGATGGGGATTGCTCAATACCAAATCGGCAGCCGATCTTATTACTGATGATGCCACCCTCAATACAATGGAAGAGCTTGCATTGCTCAATAATGGCACTTATCAGCGGACGGTGAAAGCCCTGGGTACAGAGCCGTTAAAAGTTACAATTGCCTGGACAGATGTGCCCGGCACACCGGTAGCAGCCTCGCTCGACCCAACAGCTCTGATGCTCGTAAATGACCTCGACCTGAGGATTACTGAATCAGGCAATGTGTATTATCCATGGAAGCTTGATGGCACAAATCCAACAGCCGCTGCTACGCGCTCAGGCGAAAACAATGCCGATAATGTTGAAGTTGTTTTGATCAACAATCCCGTTGCCGGAGCAGATTATACCATTGTGGTCGACCACGATGGAAGCCTGAATGGCGGTGCACAAGCATTTTCGCTTGTTGTAAGTGGTGCTGAACCACCTCCTCCTGTAGCACCGCAAGCAGATTTTGCCGCTAATTTTACTACTGTATTTACAGGAACCATGGTGACATTTAACGACCTTTCACAAAATTCACCTACAGCCTGGTCGTGGAGTTTTAATCCTTCAACAGTTACTTTTGTTAATGGCACTGATGCCGGTTCGCGTTATCCGCAGGTAACCTTCGATGCTCCGGGCACCTATGATGTCAGTCTTACGGTGAGCAACAACTACGGATCAGATAACGAATACAAGACAGCCTATATCACGGTAAATGAAATTCAACCGGTAAGTCTGCCATGGGTTGAGGACTTTGAAGGTTTCGCAGGATTTTCGTCCTATTCTTCAAACACATCAGTTATTGACGGGCTGCCTGGGTTGTCATATGAAAAAACCGAAAACGGGCGGCTGCGGTTCAATGCAGGACAGGAATTTTGCTATTCAGGCAATTATGCCGCAACACTCGATGCCAGTCCCTCGGGAACAGTATCGGTAAACTACCTGATCGCCACGCTCAATCTTTCAAATTATGTTTCGTCGACAAACCTTGAGCTTTCATTTATGTACATGCACCATAGCGAAGAGAGTCATAATAATGACCGGGTATGGATCAGGGGGAGTGACACCGATATGTGGATAGAAGCTTTCGACCTATATGCCAACCAAACCGCATCAGGAACATGGAAAAGTGTTGTACAGATCGACATTGACCAGTTGCTTGCTGATAACGGACAAATTCCGGGAGCCACCTTCCAGTTGCGTTTCGGCCAGGAAGATGAAAGCCCAACACTGAATACTACTTCCAGCGATGGATATACCTTCGACGATATTACGATAGCTGAAGTGAATGCAAATGCCTATATCATTAGCAGTTTCCCTTACAGCCAGAGCTGGGAAAATGGTGAAGGCCTGTGGATGCAGCCGGCCGATGACGAATTCGACTGGACATGGCACAGCAGTACTACCCCATCTGGCTATACCGGCCCGTCGGGAGCCCACGACGGCATTTATTACATGTATACCGAATCGTCGAGCCCGAGATATAATGGCGATGAAGCATTTATTGAAGCCACTTTTGACTTTACCGCCCTGCAAAACCCTGAACTTTCATTCTATTACCATATGTATGGATCAACAATGGGTTCATTGCATGTCGACGTGTATGACGGAACAGCATGGAATAACGATGTATGGTTTGCAAGCGGACAGCTTCAGACTGCCGAAACAGATCCTTTCGAACAAGCCGTTGTCGACCTTTCGGCCTGGGGCGGCCAAAATAATATCATGATCCGTTTCAGAGGATCTGTAGGTAATGGCGGAGGCACCGTGTATTACAGCGATATGGCCTTCGATATGATCCAGGTTGATGGTGCAGCCACGCCACAACCACCCTTAGCCGACTTTGTTGCTGAAACAACATCGGTAAATATTGGTGAAAATGTTCAGTTTACCGAACTCTGCCAGAACAATCCGACCAGCTACGAATGGACATTTGAAGGGGGTACCCCTGCTACAAGCACTGACCAGAACCCGGTCGTTGCCTATCATACGGTTGGTACCTTCTCAGTTACACTGATCGCCACAAATGACCTGGGCTCAGATACTGAGATAAAAAATGGATATATTACCGTTAACGACAATGCCGTGTTGCCGGTAGCTGATTTTACAGCCGACAATACATCCATTGCCGAGGGTGATTTTGTTCAGTTTACCGACCTCTCGACCGATGCCACAGGCTGGTCGTGGACCTTTAACGGAGGAACACCGGCTACGAGCAGTGTTCAGCATCCGATGGTAAGCTACAATACCCCAGGTGTTTATACGGTTGAGCTTACTGCCACAAATGCCGATGGTTCCGATACGGAAACAAAGATCGACTATATTACCGTTATTGAAGTGCTCTATCCTCCGGTAGCCGACTTTACGGCGAATACGACGCAGGTTGAAGAAGGCGGATCAGTTCAGTTCAACGACCAGTCGTCAAATAATCCGAGCAGCTGGAACTGGAGCTTTGAAGGCGCCAATATCAGCAATAGCACAGCACAGCACCCTTCGGTAACCTATAATGTTGCCGGAACATATACAGTAAGCCTGGCAGTGAGCAATCCGGATGGTACCGACACGGAAACCAAGACCGGATATATTACCGTAAACCCTGCCCTGACCCAAACCGAACTTCTGTTTACAGATTTTGAAAGTGGCTGGGGTATGTGGACTGATGGCGGCAATGATTGTGAATTACATACCAGCGGGACCTATGCCTGGGGCGGAAATAATGCAGCCAATATCCAGGACGACAGCGGCATTCCGTCATCGTTCTATCTTACCAATGGTATTGATGTTCATACGCCCGGATACGTTCAGCTCGATGTGGAATTTTTCTTTGTCGCTACGGGCATGAAAAATAAAAATGACAAATTCAATGTAGAATACTATAATGGCTCTTCGTGGCAGCTTGTTGCAACCTTTGCATGCAGTATTGATTTTGAGGTGGGAAGTTATTACAAAGCCGTTGTGATCATCAGGGAAGAAGCGTATACCTTCCCCACCGACATGAAGATCAGATTTATGAATGCCGCCAGAAAAGATGATAAAGATGTATACATTGATGATATTAAAATTATCGGTTCAACAGAAACCGTACAAACGAATGCAGGTTTGACATTGATGACAAAAGCCCTTCCTCTTCCGGCAAATGCCGGTAATGATGCTGACCGTGTTCAAATCGACCTGTATCCAAACCCGGCTGTGAATAGCATAAACATTGCTTCTAACCATGATGGTGAGATGAGTGTGTTTATCTACAACATAACCGGCCAGCAAATGTATTACGGCGAGAGGCTTGAAAATCATCAGGTGATCAACGTCAGTAATTTTGAAAACGGGTTATATGTTGTTAAAGTTCTCAGTGATCATGAAGTGATTACAAAGAGATTTCTTAAGCAATAACCATTTGATAAGGCGAAAAACCCCGGCTTGATCTCCGGGGTTTTTTTATGGCCTTTTTTTACAGGGTGGTTGTCAACCTGATGTCGGCTGAGGATGCGCCAACCTCCAATTCATATTCGCCCGGAACAAGGATATAATCCTGCCTGCTACTATCCCATCTTTTTATGAAATCAACCGAGACAGGGATATTTATTTCTTTGGTATTGCCGGCCGGAATAAAAACACGTCCGAAACCCACTAAGGTTTTTATGGGGTCGCGGATGCCTGTTTCCGGAGGTTTGGCATAAACCTGTACAACCTCTTCTCCATCTGTTTTGCCGGAGTTGGTTATAAGAACACGCATTGAAATGTTGATCCCTTCGGGACTATTTTCATAATCAAGCTGTGCATTGAGGTATTCAAATGTGGTGTACGACAATCCGTAACCAAAAGGGAATTGGGCTTCGCCCTTAAAATACCGGTAGGTTCTTCCCTGCATGCTGTAATCGTCGAAGGGGGGAAGGTCGCCGGTGCTTTTATAAAAGGTCAGGGGCAGGTGCCCGGAAGGGTTTACATCGCCAAACAACAGCCGTGCCAGGGCATTTCCACCCTGCTCGCCCGGGTACCAGACAAAGAGGAGGGCGTCGGCAAGACGTTCAACTTCGGGCATAGCGATGGCACTGCCTCCCGTCACTACAACGATCAGTTTTTTGCTTCCGATCTTTTCCCTGAGCTTTTTCAGATATTCGAGCTGGTTGGTAGGGAATTCGATGTTTTGCCGGTCGCCGCCTTTGAGGTTGAGCATGGCATCGCCCTCTTCTCCCTCGAGCAGGCGGTTGATTCCCATTACTGCAATCACTGCATCAGCAAATCCGGCATGCCAGAAGCCATAGAATATGCTGTCGTTATTCAGCAATACACCTGTGGTGTAGTCAACCGGAATTGCAGGACCGGCACGTTCAACGATTCCTTCAAGCATGCTCACCATTTGGCCTGAGTAACCATTGTAATTGCCGGCCAGGGCTGCCAGGTCGGCAGCCATCGGCCCCGTTACGAAAAGGCCTTTGATGCTGTCTTCATTTAGCGGTAGTACGCCATTATTTTTAAGGAGGACGATGGATTTTTCCGCAACTGTCCTTGCAAGCTCCTTATGTTTATCACAATTTACTATTTCAGGGGGGATCAGGGACCAGGGATGATATCCCTCCGGATCGAAAAGTCCCAAACGGAAGCGACTTCGCAGCAAAGGCCTGAGAATGTTGTCGATATCCTGCTCTTCGATCATGTTCAGCCTTACGGATTCGGGAAGAAATTTGTAAATATATCCGCAATTAAGGTTCACACCGGCTTTCGCGGCCATGGCGGCGGCCTGCATCTCTGTTTCAACAAGCTTATGTGTATTCAGTATATCGTCGAGGGCCCAGCAATCGGAAACAATATGTCCTTCAAATCCCCATTCCTGCCGCAGGATATCCTGCAAAAGATACGGGCTTCCGCAGCAGGCTTCGTCATAAGTGCGGTTATATGCGCACATGACGGCTTCTACGCCTGCCTTTACCAATTCCCTGAAAGCAGGGAGGTAGGTCTCGCGAAAATCAACTTCGTTGGGGAGTGCATTGAAATGATGCCGCAGCGCTTCGGGGCCGCTGTGAACGACAAAATGTTTTGCGCAGGCTGCCGCTTTAAGGTAATCAGGATCGTTGCCCTGAAGTCCGCGCACGAAAGCACTTCCAATGCTTGCGCTAAGGTATGGATCTTCGCCATAGGTTTCCTGTCCACGGCCCCAGCGCGGATCGCGAAAAATATTGATGTTGGGGGTCCAGAATGATAGTCCCAGGTATTGTGAGCGATTGCCTTTTCTTACGGCTTCATGATGCTTGGCCCTGGCTTCATCGGCGATGGCCGCAGCAACCTCCAGGATCAATGCCTCATCAAAGCTTGCCGCCAGCCCGATGGCCTGCGGAAATACAGTTGCCTTGCCGGCACGTGCCACACCATGCAAACATTCGTTCCACCAGTTGTATGCCGGGATGCCCAAACGTTCAATCGCAGGACTGTTGTAGAGCATCAGCGAGGCTTTTTCCTGCAGACTGAGTTTGCTGATAAGATCATCAACCCGCTTATCAAGCGGAACCATGGGATCGTTGAAAGGATAAGTATAGTTCTGAGAATAAACAAAAAACCCAGCTAGAAAAAACAGGATAAGAAGAATGCTTCGTTTTATCATGGCGTTCAATGTAAGTTAAAGAATACTTCACAAAGCCAGAGCAGCTGGTATTTACAGTACCAGTCTACCCTTTGCTTTTGACAAAGTAAATTTACACAATCTTCCCGAGCTGTGAGTTGCCATAAGCTCAGCGCGTTTTCATTATCTTTGCTGCATAAGCCAATCCACCGAAATGAAAAAAATATTGTACTTCGTCCTGATCTCATTATTCAGCCTCAGTTTACTGGGGCAGGGAGATACCCTTATCGTTCAAACCTTTAGCTGGGACGATCCCAGTCCTGAAGGATGGAATGCACCCTACCGGGGCACTTTTAACTTCCCGGTTGACGAACGAAGCTGGGAAAAAATTCTGATGATTCGCTCACTCAAGTGCGATTCCGCCACAAAAGGCGATGAATATGCATGCGGCGAATGGGATTATCATACCCATACCATGGTTTATTTGCCTGATGGCGACACTGTGGAGGGGTTTGAACTCGGAAGTTTTATCACCCCCTACGGAAAACGCCTGGTAATGGGTGGCGAAGCCGGCTGGACATGGGTTTACGATGTAACTGACTATGCTCCCCTGCTCAGGGGGCAGGTCGACATCATGTCGGGAAACAACCAGGAATTGCTCGATATGCAATTCATGTTTATTGAAGGGATACCGCCCCGCGATGTAATTTCGGTTGAGAACATCTACCCACAGGGCCTTTATACATACGAACACCTGGCCGACGATTCGGTGTTGAAAGCCACGGAAATTGCACTTCATCCTAAGGCTGCTGGTTACATGATGCGGGCAAGGATCTCAGGGCACGGACATCATGGCCCGCGCAATTGCTGCGAGTGGGACAGTAAGACCCATTCCTATTACATCAACGAGTGGGACCATTTCAGGTGGAATGTATGGAAAGACTGCGGGTTTAATCCAATCTATCCGCAGGGAGGCACCTGGCCTTTCGACCGTGCGGGATGGTGTCCGGGAACCAGGGTGGATGAATATGATTTTGAGCTTACACCATTTGTTCATCCCGGCGATACGGTAACAGTTGACTATGGCATCGAACCATACCGGGATAATGGCGAAAAGGGGGGTGAGTTTCGTATGTCGCACCAGCTGTTTTCGTATGGCCCGCCTAATTTTTTTATCGATGCTGCCATCGAAGACATTATCGCTCCCAGCGATAAAGACCCATACAGCAGGATAAATCCCATCTGTGGCGGACCAATGGTGGTGATCCGTAACCTGGGTGCGCTGCCACTGAAAACGGCTTTACTGCGTTACGGGCTTGCAGGAGGGCCAAAGCAAGAGTGGGTGTGGAACGGGAACCTTGGATTCTTGGGAAAAGAAATTGTTTACCTTCCACCCTGCGACTGGATGGGTTTCGAAAGCGGCTTTCGTTTCGAAATTGAACTGATCAGTCCGAATAAAGCCAAAGATGAAAATCCGGGAAATAATGTCCTTTCCTCAACAGTGGTGGCACCGGAAGTGATGCCTTCAGAATTTGTAATTTATATTGAGCCGAACAATCTGGGCAGGGAGCGCGATAATGCATTGATCCTGACTGATGATTGCGGGGCTGCAGTATTTTTAAAAGAAGATTTTACCACCGACACAGTGTATGCCGACAGCATGTCGCTGGAGCCCGGCTGCTATGAATTCCGTCTCACCGATAGGGCCGAAGACGGCATGAACCGCCACTGGTGGTACTACCGCGACCGGCCTGAACTGGTTGGGAAAAATGGCAGGATAGAATTTCACGATACGGAAGGCAATATCATCAAAGTTTTCCCCAGTGATTTCGGCCAGGAACTGCTTTACCGGTTCAGGGTGACAGCGCAGTGATCAGAATTATTGCGTTTACGAATACTTAATACGAAATACTTGTTACGAATTACTATTTTTGCAGGATGGCAAATAATGAAGACTTTTTTAAAAAGGTGATCTCCCATGCCAAGGAGTATGGGTTTGTATTTCCTTCGAGCGAGATCTACGACGGGTTAAGTGCAGTATATGATTACGGGCAATATGGCGTTGAGCTGAAAAATAATATTAAAGACTACTGGTGGAAGGCCATGGTGCAGTATCATGACAATATTGTCGGCCTTGATGCTGCTATTTTCATGCATCCGAAAACCTGGAAGGCCTCGGGGCATGTCGATGCTTTTAACGATCCGATGATCGACAATAAAGACTCGAAAAAGCGTTATCGCGCCGATGTTCTGGTTGAGGATTACCTGGCAAAGATTGAAGCAAAGATCGAAAAGGAAGTGAGCAAGGCCGCCAAACGTTTTGGCGATAGCTTCGACCACGAACAGTTTGTCAGTACCAATCCCCGCGTGGCAGGATACCTGGAGAAGATGGAAACCATCAAAAGCAGCCTGTATAAAGCCATGGACAATAATGATCTAACAGCCATCAAAGAGCTGATCGAAGAGCTGGAGATCGCCTGCCCGATATCGGGTTCACGAAACTGGACCGAGGTGCGGCAGTTTAACCTGATGTTTGCCACGCAGATAGGTTCCTTGTCGGAAGGAGCCAACCAGATTTACCTGCGGCCGGAAACAGCTCAGGGGATATTTGTAAATTTTCTGAATGTGATGAAATCAGGCCGCATGAAAATACCCTTCGGGATTGCCCAAATAGGGAAGGCCTTCAGAAATGAGATCGTTGCCAGGCAGTTTATCTTTCGCATGCGTGAATTTGAGCAAATGGAAATGCAGTTTTTTGTGCGCCCGGGTGATGAAATGAAATGGTTTAAATACTGGAAGGAACAGCGTATGAACTGGCACCTTTCTTTGGGGATCCCTGAAAAGTTTTTCCGTTTTCATAAGCACGAGAAACTTGCCCACTATGCCAATGCCGCTTTCGACATTGAGTTTGAGTTCCCCATTGGCTTTAAAGAGCTTGAAGGCATCCATTCGCGTACCGATTTCGACCTGAACGCCCATCAGGAGCACTCAGGAAAAAAACTGCAGTATTTTGATCCGGAACTCAATAAGAGTTATGTGCCATATGTGGTGGAAACCTCTATTGGCCTCGACCGCACTTTCCTGGCCGTTTTAAGTTATGCTTATACGGAAGAAACCCTTGATGACGGATCGGAGCGCATTATGATGAAAATACCGCCTGTGCTGGCGCCAATAAAAGCAGCCATCCTGCCCCTGGTAAAAAAAGATGGCATGCCCGAAAAAGCGCGTCAGATCATGGATAGCCTTAAAATGGATTACATGTGTCAGTATGACGAGAAAGATGCTATTGGACGCAGGTACCGCAGGCAGGATGCCATTGGTACACCCTATTGCATCACCGTTGATCATCAAACACTTGAAGATAATACCGTTACCATCCGCGAACGCGACAGCATGAAACAGGACAGGATCGGAATTGATAAAATATCAGGTATTATCAGCGACCGGATAAAGGGAAACATCCTTAAGTAACAGCTTATCTGTTGTTGTAATCCGTCATAGTCTGGTCGATCCCTCTGGCAATAAAACTCTGTACCATTGTAATGGCAGATTTTATTTTCGGTATCATGAGTTCTTCTTCTTCGCGGGTCCATTTACCCAGAACATAATCCGACTGGTATCCCCTGGCAAAATCGTTTCCGATGCCTACCCTGAGGCGGGGAAAATTTTCTGTGCCCAGCAGCAAAATGATACTTTCGAGGCCATTATGACCACCGTGGCCACCTTTTTTGCGCATACGGAGCGTGCCGGTGGGCAGTGCGATATCGTCTGTAACTACCAGGATTTGTTCAGCAGGGATATTTTCCTTATCCATCCAGTACCTCAGGGCTTTGCCGCTAAGGTTCATGTATGTTGAGGGTTTGATCACCACAAGGGTTTTCCCCCGGTATTTTATCCGGCTAACATCCGCGTAGCGATCGGTTTTGAAAGCTGCTCCGGCTTCCTGCGCAAGGGCATCGGCAACGATAAACCCGATGTTATGCCGTGTGTTGGCATATTCATCCCCGATGTTTCCCAGTCCGGCGATAAGATATTTCATGCCGCTAAGTTAGGAAATAAAAAAAAGTCATTCCAAGCCTGAAAATTCAGGATTGAAACGACTTATGAATTATTTTATGAAGTATTTTAAGAAACAGGATTATCAGCAAGCCTATTCTGCAGCAGTATCGCCACCGCCTTCGGCCTTGCTTTCAGTACCTTCGGCACCTTCACCGCCTTCGCCTTCTTCACCTTCTTCACCTTCTTCACCTTCTTCTTCCTCGTCGGTAACTTCATCGACCGTCATACGGGTAACTTTCACTGACAAGACCACTTTGCCCGGGTGATCGATGAATTTTAACTTTTCAACGTCAAGGTCGCGGATGGTGATGGAATCGCCGATATCCAGTTTCGAAATATCGATATCAATCCCATCAGGAATATCTTTTGCAAATCCCCTGACGTTTACTTTTCTCAGGATCAGGTTAAGTGAGCCACCCTTTATCACTCCCGGAGAGTCTCCTACCGGGTGAACCGGAATAGCTGTCCGGATGGGTTTATCGGTAAACACTTCCAGGAAGTCAGCATGCAGGATCTTATCCGTTACCGGGTGGTACTGGATATCCTGCAGCAAAGTTTCGATTTCTTCCCCGTCGAGGGTGATCTTGACAAGATATGTTTCGGGGGTGTAGACTATTTTAGCAAAGTCTCTTTCGTCGAGGGAAAAGTGGATCTGTTTTTCTCCACCATACAAGACACAGGGAACATGGCCCTTTTGCCTGAGCTGCTTAGCATCTTTTTTCCCTACGTTCTCGCGCGGAGAACCGCTCAATGATACTATTTTCATAATTTATTAATTAATGGATTTGTAAATATTTAGAATTTAAACAATGAACTGATTGATTTGTTGCTTTCAACCCTTCCGATCACATCGGCAAAGAGTTTTGCCGTTGAAAGCACTGTAATTTTTTCTGATGCCTGTTTAAGCGGGATGGTGTCGGCTACGACAACCTCCATAAAAGGTGATTTTTCGATACGTTCATAGGCCTCTCCCGAGAAGACAGGATGGGTACAAATGGCGCGTACGCTTTTGGCGCCGTTGTCAACCATAAGTTGTGCCGCTTTGGTCATGCTGCCCGCTGTATCGATAATGTCGTCGACAATAACAATATCCCTTCCTTTCACCTCACCAACGAGTGCCATGCGTGCTACCTCGTTGGGCTTGCTTCTTTGTTTGTAGCAGATCACAAAATCGGTATGCATGATCTTTGCATAGGTAGCTGCACGCCGTGTTCCACCCGTATCGGGCGATGCCATGGTCAGATGTTCCAGGTTCAGCTCCCTCAGGTAAGGGATAAAGATTGATGAAGCATATAAATGGTCGACCGGAACATCAAAGAAACCCTGGATCTGGTCGGCGTGAAGGTCGATCGTAATGATACGGTTTACGCCGGCAACGGCAAGCAGGTTGGCTACCAGTTTGGCTGCGATCGAAACCCGGGGTTTGTCTTTTCTGTCCTGCCGGGCAAAACCAAAATAAGGAATAACTGCCACGATGCTTTTTGCCGATGCCCTCCGGGCCGACTCAACCATCATCAGCAGTTCGAAAAGATTGTCGGTAGGAGCAAAGGTCGACTGAATAATAAACACATCGCG
Organism: Bacteroidales bacterium; assembly: GCA_032250805.1. Lineage (GTDB taxonomy): Bacteria > Bacteroidota > Bacteroidia > Bacteroidales > B18-G4 > B18-G4. The sequence continues at coordinate 4,627 of JAVVEM010000045.1, read as the reverse complement.
TCCCCTGATATTTTCTTCAAAAGAAGGCTGAAACTCCCCGTCGGAAAACTCCGTCACGACCGTCTTGCCAAGTTCAATGCCAAATTCACTGGCAATCTTCTCGGCCAGGTAAGTTGATTCGCGTCCGGAAAATATGCTGACGAGTTTTTTCTTTGCCATGGGTTCGATGGATTAAGGTTCTGAAAATCCGTGCAAAAATAAAACCTTTATCGTTATCATCCAAGCGATTTGAGAAGTAATCATGAAATTATTGAAGCCCGTACCCTGTCCATGAAGCTGGGATGGGAAAAGGAATGATGAACACCTTGAATAGAGAATAAAGAACAAGGAATAAGAATAAGGAAGTCTATAATTTACACTGTCTTTGCGGTAAAAAAATCAAGTCACACCAGCAGCCATCAGCGACCGGCTAAGAGAGTTATCCAGCATCCGGCATCCAGAATCCAGTATCAATAAGGGAAAATTGAGCTAAAGTGACTAAAGTGAACTAAAGTGGATAAAATCCTGAAACACTGAAGCACTGAAACCCTGTAACACTGTAACACTGAAACACTGAAACACTTTAACCATTTAACCATTTAGCCATTTAACAATTTAACCAATAAAGTTTTTTTATCTTTATTCGATCAATGGCACTGCGAAAAGTAGAAATATTCATCGAAGAAGCCCTGAAGGATGAGTTGGCAAGCTTTCTGGAGAAGAGCGAGATGACCGACATCTGGTGGTCGGGCATGCCCGGCGAACATGTTGTGGCGGCATTCCTTACTATTGCCGAGACTTCCGACGATCTTTTTGATCGTCTCGACAAGAAATTTTCCGATAATGATTCATTCCGCATTATCATCAGCCCGGTAGAAGCCATTATTCCGAGACCACAGGCAGAGGAAGAAGTGGCTGAACCGCCTGAAGAGAAAAAGCCTGTGAAAAAACCGGTCTTCCTGCTGCGCATTACCAGGGCTGAGCTGTACGACGACATCAACGAATTTTCGGCCTTGAGCCGCAACTTCATTATCATGGTGGTGCTCTCGTCGGTGGTAGCCGGTATCGGCATACTTACCGACAACATCCCTGTACTGGTGGGAGCCATGGTGATCGCCCCGCTACTTGGGCCTAACCTCTCGCTGGCATTTGGTACAGTGCTGGGTGATGTTGAATTGGTAAGGCGATCGGCCACTACCGCCCTTGTTGCCACTGCCATCTCGCTGTTTATTGCATTTGCCTGGGGACTGGCTTATGGCAACCGCCTTTCCGAAATGCCCGATCCCGGCATCAACCTCAGCGATATTATCCTGGCCTTTATGAGTGGTGCCGCGGGAGCCATCACCATCCTTCGCGGAGGATCTGCTGCCCTTGTTGGCGTTATGGTGGCGGTAGCCCTGCTGCCACCCCTGATGCGTGCCGGACTCTTTGCCGGCGGAGGTCTTTGGATACACAGCATGCACGCCTTTCTGGTGTTCATGGCCAACACCATATGCGTTAACCTGGCCGGTATTTTTACCTTTTTATTTGCCGGCATAACGCCAAAATACTGGTGGGAAGAAAAAAAAGCCCGCACATACAGCTACCGCGCCTTGTCTGTGTGGACCATCCTCCTGCTCATCATGGTGGCAGTTGTGCTTTTACTTAATTTTTACCGGTCAAACCAGTAAGAAGCCGGGATGGGGAGGTATTCATTGTCCATTCGGCATTGTACATTTTGCATGTTTCATTTTAAATTTTGTTCAAATGATATATGACAGGTGCCGCATGATAAATGGTGCATGGAATTGGGATGGGATGAAAGGGAGAAAGGAATGATGAACACCTTGAATAGAGAATAACGAACAAAGAATAAGAATAAGGATAAGGAAGTTTATTATTTACACTTTACATTGTACAGTTTACAAGAGACAAGTGAGCTAAAGTGAATTATAGTGAACTAAAGTGAACTAAAGTTGATAAAACACTGAAGCACAGAATCACTGAAACCACCAAGCTCTCGGAGCAAGCACTGAAGCACTGAAACACTGAAACCATTTAACCATTTAACCCTGATTCGAAGCTCTAAATTCTCATGTTCTATCCGGTAAGCATCCGGTAACTTTTACTATCTTTCGGGCTCAAAAAAATTTTAATAAACCATGAAAAAAAACTTCCTTTACATCCTTGTACTGATATTCCTTGCTTCCTGCGGCGATGGCATTCCCACCGATGAAAAAGAAAATGCCTTCTGGCTCGATGAGGCCGACCTCTCAGCCATAGAGCAGGACTGGGGCACTGCCCGCGCCGGACTGAGCTGCGACAGCAACCGTTTGTCGATAGCAGGCAAACGCTATAAGCGTGGCGTGGGCACCCATGCCGTGAGTAAGGTGATGATCAATGTGTTTGGCACCGGCGAGCGCATCAAGGGCGCCTGCGGCGTTGACGATGAAAGCGGTGACCTGGCCAGTGTTGAATTTTATATTCTGGGCGATGGCGATATCCTCTGGGACAGCAAGCGCATGAAAAAGGGCTATGAAGCCCGCGAATTCGATGTTGATATCAGCGGGATACAGAAACTCGGGCTCTATGTGTCCGATGCCGGCGATGGCATACATTACGACCATGCCGACTGGGTAAATCTGCGGATCACATTCCATGATTCTGTACCCGAAGTTGTGCAACCCTATCGGTCGCGTCCATACATTCTTACTCCCAACCCGCCGAAGGAGCCACGCATCAACGGTCCTTCAGTATTTGGTGCCAATGCCGGCAACAGGTTTTTATATAAGATCCCTGCCACCGGTGTCCGGCCGATGACCTTCGATGCCAAAGGCTTGCCCGAAGGCCTGCAGGTGTTTCCCGAAACCGGTCTTATCCGTGGCAGAACACCTGAAGATGGTACCTATAAGATTACCCTGGTGGCGGAGAACGAACACGGCAAGGACGAGAAACAATTCAGCATCATTGTGGGCCAGGGACTGGCCCTTACGCCGCCCATGGGATGGAACTCATGGAATGTTTGGGGACTGAGCGTTGACCAGACCAAGGTAAAGATCGCGGGCCGTGCCATGGAAGCTACCGGCCTGGCCAATTATGGCTGGATGTATGTAAACATCGACGATGGCTGGGAAGCTGCTGAACGCACCGAAACCGGCTTTCTCATGCCCAACGAAAAGTTCCCGGGCATACAGCAACTTGCCAACGATCTGCATAATATGGGCCTCAGGCTTGGGATCTATTCTTCGCCCGGGCCTACCACCTGCGGCGGCTACCCGGGCAGCTATGAGCATGAGCGTACCGACGCCATAACCTGGGGTGCCTGGGGGGTTGATTACGTTAAATACGACTGGTGTTCGTACGAGAAGATTGCGAAAGACAACAGTTTGCCCGAGCTGAAAAAGCCTTACATCTATTTCCGCGAGCAGCTTAACGAGGTGAAACGCGATATTGTTTACAGCATATGCCAGTATGGACGCGGCGAAGTATGGAAATGGGGCGAAGAGGTGGGCGGAAACCTATGGCGCACCACTGGCGACATTACTGACACCTGGAGCAGTATGTCGGGGATTGGGTTCGGTCAGAACGAACTCGCCCCCTATGCCGGTCCGGGACATTGGAACGACCCCGATATGCTTGTTGTTGGAAAGCTGGGCTGGGGACCTGAAACGCGCGACACCCGCCTCACGCCTGATGAGCAATATACCCATATCAGTCTCTGGTGCCTCTTGTCGGCTCCACTTCTGCTGGGTTGCGACCTGGCACAGCTTGATGCTTTCACCCTCAATCTGCTCACCAACCATGAGGTGCTGGCAGTGAACCAGGACCCGCTGGGCAGGCAGGCCACCAAGGTATACGATGGCGTCCGCTACCAGATCTGGGCCAAAGATATGGCCGACGGTTCGAAGGCGGTGGGTATTTTTAATATTGGCAAAGAAAGCCCTGTAGAAGCCTTCAACTGGAGCGGCGATGAGCAAATGCTTCGCATCACCGTTGGCGCCAATCAGATTGGCCTCGAAGAGGGAGAAGAATACAGGATCCGCGATCTCTGGCGTCAGAAAGAAATAGGAACCTTTACCAAAGTCTTTGGCTTCGAAGTGCCCCTGCATGGTGTTCGCCTGCTGAAGATCAGCAAAGTGGAATAAGTTGTGGGTTGATTCTGATTTACGTACAGTAGTGTCCTGGAAAATTCTAAAAATAAGAATAAGGGCGCGGCGCTCCAAAGAAATTTGTTATTGTGCGCCGCGCCCTTATTACATTTCTCACGGATGATGTTGTCATCGCGAGCGAAGCCGAGCGGTCCTGCAATTTTCAGTCTAACAGTATCAAATACGTCTTTTTTACCGGACACTAATGTTTCCGAAATCTGCTTTCTGATCTCAATTTTTCTTATCTTTGCTCCCGCAATCGATGATTCAGTGTATGGATCAGCTTGTATTTTGCCCGCCTCCGCTGAATAGCTTTACAGCTTGCGGAAAGCTTCGGCAACAATGCCCGGATGGCGGAATTGGTAGACGCGCTGGTCTCAAAAACCAGTTCCTTCCAGGAGTGCCGGTTCGACCCCGGCTCCGGGTACAAAATGAGGCTGTCTCATAACATCAAGAGGCAGCTTCATTTTTTTATTAATATTTTGAATTGGTGTTGAACAATCCAATTTTCATCCCAAATC
>JAVVEM010000089.1:0-3738 GCA_032250805.1 Bacteroidales bacterium | reverse complement strand
GGTTATTAACCCCCGAGGCTTCGGGGCAGGCACCGAGTCCTCGGGGCAGGCACTGAAGCACTGAAGCACTGATTCAAAGCTCTAAACCCTCATACCTTATCCAGCATCCAGAATCCAGCATCCAGTATCCAGCAGTCCCCTGCAACCTTGCGCGCAATACTGCGTACAAATAATATTCATCATAATGATAAAAAACGATTCTATGCGCATGAGAACGATGTTTTATGTATTGCTGCTTTTGCTGCTGGCTTTTCCTGCTGCGACAATAGCCCAGATCAATGTGAGCCGGATCGAAGCCGGGTTTAAAATGGGGGAGAAGGAAGGCATTGTGTATGCTCTACCCCGTAACGTGGTCAGGGTAGAGGTGATGGTGGAGCAGAAAGAGCTGCTGGCCGGGCCTTTGCGGAACTATGCAAAAGAATATATGGGCATTGAAAACTATATTGCGGCCGATGCCACCAGTTATGCCATTAAGGATATCAGGATCATAACACTTGCTGAGCCCGACCCCGAACAATACTATTTTATTTCATTACTGGAGAAATCTTCCAAACAGGCATGGAAAACATTGTTCAGGCTCAATGGAATGGGATTGATCAGCAGCATTGAGGGTGGCGGAAAGCATGTTGCGGCAACAGAAAATAACCTGCCACTGAAGGTCAGCCGGGATGAGGCGATGAAGATCTTTCAGAAAAATGCTTTATTCAACATCTACCCGCGCGTAGATACCATTGTGCGGACCATCAATATCGATACGGTCACGATTGAGGATTATACCTTTCGTACGAGCATGACGGCCATGCCGCTTGAACTGAAAGCGAAGGAAATTGCTGCATTGATCGGGAAGATCCGCAACGACCGCTACAACCTGCTTACCGGATACCAGGAAGTGAATTATTCGGAAGGGGCCGTACGCTTTATGAGTGATGAATTGCAGGAGCTGGAACAGGATTACCTGCGATTGTTTACCGGAGTAGCGGTCACAAAACAGCTTACCTACAGTTTCTCATGGTTGCCCACGGAAAAGGATGCCGGCAGCGAGGAGCCATTGTTCCGTTTTTCAGAAAGCAAAGGGATAACAAAGGGAGGCAGTGGAGAACAGGCCACGATAACAATTATACCTTCGGGGAATACGGATTTATTGAATACAGGAAATACTACAGGCAAGGGACTTTACTATCGTTTGCCCGGGCAGTCGGAGATCGTGATCATGCTCAACGGCAGATTGCTTGCACAGATGAATGCTCCCATTAGCCAGTTTGGAAAGATCGCTGTTCTTCCTTCGGTGGCTTACGACGTGGAGTTTGATGAAAACACCGGTGGGATCAGATCCGTAAAGCTTGATGCCGAATAGGATTGTGCATCAATAGTTTTTTACGATGCTAAGGGGATGATATCGAAAGCCCCAAAGATTACAATGCTTTTTTTATTCTGAGAAGTTTTTCGAGCAGGTCTTTGAGCTGTGCGAGGGGTAGCATGTTTTCGCCGTCGGAGAGGGCTTCGGCGGGATTGGGATGTGTTTCGATAAAGATGCCGTCGGCACCCACGGCGATGGCGGCTTTTCCTATTGTTTCGATCATTTCGGGGCGGCCTCCGCTCACCCCTCCGGCCTGGTTGGGCTGCTGCAGCGAATGCGTAATATCGGCGATCACAGGTACGCCGGATTTCTGCATCCATGGAATATTGCGGAAATCAACCACCAGATCACTATATCCGAACATCGTCCCACGCTCGGTGAGGAAAACATGAAGGTTGCCCGATTCCCTGACCTTTTCAACTGCATATTTCATGGCATCGGCCGAGAGGAACTGTCCCTTTTTAATGTTGACAGGCTTACCCGTGCGTGCTGCCGCCACCAGCAGGTCGGTTTGCCGGCACAGAAAAGCCGGGATCTGCAAAATATCAACGTATTCGGCTGCCAGTTTCGCCTCTTCGGCAGTGTGGATGTCGGTGATGACCGGAACGGAATATTTTTCTTTTATGGCTTTGAGGATGCTGAGGCCTTTTTCATCGCCGATGCCCGTAAAGGAACTGAGTTTGGAACGGTTGGCCTTGCGGTAGGAGGCTTTGAAAATGAAGGGTATCCGGAGTTCATCGGTTACTTCAACGAGTTGTTCTGCGATATCGAAAGGGCTTTGTTCGTTTTCGATAATGCATGGACCGGCGATCAGGAAAAAATTTCCGTGGCTGGTATGTTTAATATTCGGAATGAAATCGATCATCATACTTTTATTTAATCCAAAAATAATTCTTTCAACCTTACGCCCCGGGGTTCAAATCATTTATCATTTATTCACAATCAATACTTATATTTGGTTTTCCAGAGGTTTCTCAGGCGTTTCCTCAATTCTTCCTCGCGCACATTTTTTCCGGGTTCAAAAAATTTCGTTCCTGCTATCTTTTCCGGTAAAAACTCCTGTTCGGTGAAATTATTGTCGTAATCATGGGCATATTTATATGCCTTGCCATAGCCGATATCCTTCATCAGGGCGGTAGGTGCATTACGCAGGTGCAGCGGCACTGGCAGGTCACCTGTGCGTGCAACTTTCGCTTCGGCCATGTTTATGGCCATGTAAGAAGCATTGCTTTTGGGCGATGAAGCCAGATAGACAGCGGTTTGCGAGAGGATGATCCTGCTTTCGGGCCAGCCCGTCTTGTTCACGGCGTCGAAGCATGCATTGGCCAGCAGGAGGGCATTGGGATTGGCATTGCCGATGTCTTCGGAGGCCAGGATAAGCATACGCCGGGCGATGAATTTCGGGTCCTCGCCGGCGGCTACCATGCGCGCCAGCCAGTATACGGCACCATTGGGGTCGCTACCCCGCAGCGATTTGATAAAGGCCGAGATCACATCATAATGCATTTCGCCCCCCTTGTCGTACATGGCCAGGTTTTCCTGTATCACCTCCGTGGCGCTCTTGTTGGTGATGTCGATGCTTTTCGCCCCCGGCGAAGCATTGATGATCAGCTCAATGGCATTCAACAGCTTGCGCGCATCTCCTCCCGATATGCGCAGCAGTGCTTCGGTTTCTCTTATCTGCAGACTGAAACCATGCTGCTCTTCGAGATATTTTTTTGCTTTGCCCAGCAGGGTGAGCAGGTCATCTTTTTCGAATGACTTTAAAATGTATACCTGGCAACGCGACAGCAGGGGAGAGATCACCTCGAATGAGGGGTTTTCGGTTGTGGCCCCGATAAGTGTTACGATGCCTTTTTCTACGGCTCCCAGCAATGAGTCCTGCTGTGACTTGCTGAAGCGATGGATCTCGTCGATGAAGAGGATGGCATGGCTGGCCGATTGCCGGGCCCTGCTGATCACCTCCCGAACATCTTTTACACCCGAGCTGATAGCGCTGAGCGTGTAAAATGGCCTGTTGAGGCGCACGGAGATGATATGTGCCAGGGTAGTTTTGCCTACACCGGGCGGTCCCCACAGGATCATGGAGGGAATATTGCCCGTTTCGATGGCTTTGCGCAAGATAGCCCCCTTGCCGATCAAATGATCCTGCCCGAGGTAATCATCCAGTTCCTGGGGACGCAAACGCTCGGCAAGTGGTATCTGAGGTGTATTCATGCCTGGGGGATTAATGAGGTGTAAAGGTATGAAAAATTGGGTACAAGGTAGCAGGTATTAGGTACCAGGTACCAGGTATTAGGTATAAGGTATTGTATCAACAGTCAAAACCAGAGTCCAGTATCCAGCATCCAGATTTGTTATTTGTTATTCGTTATTTGTTA
>JAVVEM010000044.1:0-23014 GCA_032250805.1 Bacteroidales bacterium | reverse complement strand
TATGCACCCATATCAACATAACCATTGTACACGCGTGGGTTTCCAGCCAGGTCGGCTTCGGGGAGTTCTATGCCCTGGGGTAGGTTCAGGGTGCCGGCATTGATGCAGGGTGAGCCGGCAGCAAGGCTATAAGGGTACATGCTGGTAGTATCCCACATGGGGTCGGTATCGATGTTTGACGGATCATAATAAAGGTTGTTGTCCGGAGTATAAAGCCTGATACCTTCCTCTCCGCCTTCAACCAGTGAGTGATAAATATTTAAATAATTTTCATTGCCAGTGGCATACATATACAATTCTGCAGGGGAATTGTTATATAGTATTGAATTGTAAATATTTAGCTCTGCGGAGTTTGTAACACTGATATTCCCTCCCAGTAAGCCGGAATAGGCATTATCGCCCAGGGTGCAATTGATCAGATTACATCTGGCTCCGTAATGAATGTTTAAAGCAGCGTCCCCGTGTCCTGTACCTTCGGGATGAGGCCTCGTCTTATTATTCGAGAAAAGGCAATTGTAAAAGCTGACGTTAAAGATATCAGGACTTGAATATGGACCAGGACCACTGACCACGGCTCCTCCGCCACTATATCCTTCGATCGCAGGAATAGTATAATCAGGGATATTGTTTTCAAATATGGTGTTCATTACTTTAACCACGATCGTATCCGTTAAGGGTTGTCCATGATATATAGTTAATCCTCGTCCTCCGGTATTATTCAATATATCACAATTGGAAATCAAGAAGTTATGTGAAGCACCAATGCCTAAATGATAATGCTTATCATAGGAATTTTTAACGATAATGTTCTTCAGTGACGCATTGGGGCTCAAATCAATTCTGAAGGCACTCCCCCCACCAAATAAGTGTTTGTTTCCATTGCCATTTATCAGGGTAAAATCACTAATCTGAAAATCGTTTGATTCAAGGATGCCCTGGAACTGATGAATTTCATCTTCTGCATCCAGGATACATGAGTCCTTTGATGCCCCTTTAATGGATGCATAGGGCTTTAAACTTAGCGGGAATTTCTCGCCTGTTGAATTTTTATATGTTCCGGCAGCTACATGGATGGTATCCGGACTCACACTATCCGATTTCATTTTCACCAGGGCATACCAGATGTCTTTCAGGGGCGATTGCGGGCTGAGCCCGCTGTTGTTGTTATCTCCTGAAGGAGCTACATACAGATCCTGGCTTGTTTGGTCAATTTTCCCGGCATTAATGTCCCATGTGATCCCACCAAATAATTGCCCGCTGTGAGAGGAATATATGTAATAATAATCAGGATTGGCAACCGTAAAAGTATCAAGCCGCAGGTGAATATCCGGGACATTATATGCTTTTTTAAAGTCTGTGCCACTTGGAGCATAGTTCAAGTAGATATTGCATAAATGTATTGAGTCGAAGAAAATATTACCTTCAGAAACAACTATCCCGCCCCCACCTTCATAGGCAGTATTGTTTTTAATTGTAAGGCCGGATAAAAAAGCAATGGATTGCCTGATGGTAATTCCCCCTCCCATTCCGTTTACCATATTGTTTTTTATAACACATTGTTTCAGGCACACCTTGGTTTCATTCACATAGATTCCACCACCAATATTTGTTCCTGTATATGTGCCACTACCGTTTTTTATAGTAAATCCACAAAGCGTCGTTGTGTCGTTATGATTGTCAATCTTAATACATGAACCTGCCTGGTTTCCGTCAATAATGCTTTGTCCGGTATAAACAGGGTCCAGGGTTGTTAAGGTCAAGCTTCCAAGAACGATGCTTTTTCCACTGATGATCACATTTTCAACATAGGTTCCGGGCCAGACCAGCACCGTATCCTTGTTTGCCGCAAAATCGATGCCCTCTTGTATAGTGGTAAAATTGCCGGTTCCATCCTGCTTTACGGTGATCAGTGATTGAGCCCGGCTGCCCATGGCCGTAACGCTGAGGATTGTAATCAGTAGTATTTTAGTTTTCTTGTAGTTCATATAATGATCCTGATCATTGTATAACAATTATTTTTGTTTGCACCTGGTATTCCGTTGATTTCAGGGTTAATATATACGTTCCGTTTACAAGTGAATTCACATTTATATCTGTTGATGAAAAAATGAATTCGTGATTACCTGCGCTAAGGAACCCGGTGAATATTAAAAGTTGCCCCGATCCCAGCATGTTGTATAGTTTAATCTCCACATTTCCATCCTGCGGAATATAGCATTTAACAGTGCCTGTTGAACTTAGGGGATTTGGCTGGCAACTGATCCGGGCATCCTGATGCGATCGTTTCTTTTCGTTATTCGTATTATCATTGAAGGAAACCACATAATAGTCCTTTCCCTCACTTGTGTGGATCATGCGTTTTTCTCTGTGCCTGCTTTGCTGATTGATTACATAATAGTTGGTAATTGGTGACCGGATAGATTTTTGCGATCCATAATATTCCTCAAAGTATATTTCACCGCTCATTCCTTCTGTATAGGCAGGGACAAGCACCAGTGAGTCTTCAGGCAATACTGTGCTGCCCCCAATACAACTGTCATTAACAAAAGCACCGATCTCAACCGGATTATCGCTGGTGTCGAGTTCGATAAAAACAGGAGTATAGTCAGATGTTTCTGTGTATGAGTAGTATTCTGTGCCCAACCTTTCCTGATCTGCAGGCACATTGTTATATATTGACCAGTAGAAATTATTGATACTTTGTTCAGGAAGCAGAATAATTTCTACCATATCACCGTATACTATCACGGGAGGGCGTTTATTTATGGCACAATTCCATTGAACACTGCCATCACTTTGTGGTGCTCCGTAACAGCTATAATATTGTCCTTTTACAACACTGATAAATGGTTCAAATTCATCGGGGATGGCATCGGCAATATGTTGAGAAACGGGATAATAGTATCCTACCCAGTATTTATTTGTGTTTGCGCCAGTAAGATTAAGTGTACAATTATTGCAGCCGGAGGCAAAATGGTCGTACAGATTGCCTTCCATAAACAAGGTGCTTTGATCTGGAGTAAGCGGATAATCCAGAAATAATTTATAGCCAAGGGTACTTTGAATGTCGATTAAGGCTCCGCCAGAGTTCCATTTATCAATATAGTCGTAATAGTTATATTTAATCACCGTTTGCCCAATAGGAAGATTTTCCAGTGTGCTTCCGGTATTAAAAGACTCCGGTTCAATATTATCATTCAGTACGGTGGGTATTAATTCTGGATCATTATTATCACGGTTCATCCTGGGAAACGACAGCCAGGTCCAGCCTTCATTTTCAAGTAATTTGCTTTCACGGGCTGTGAATGATACCTTGCTTACACAGCTATGTCCTCCGTTTGGGAGGTAAATGGTGTTGTTGCCGGGATGAATATAAGGGCTTGTCTGGTTGTGCATAAAATAATGTAAATCGCCATTATGATCTAATTCGGGGTAAATACATTTTAGTCCCAAATTGATTTCTTCAGGCTGAATTGGCACATCAGAAGGATCAAAGTAAATTAAGCGTACCTGTGTTCCTGCTTTCTTATACTCATCAAATTTTTGATGAATATAAATCTGGCCATCGTATTTATTCCAGAAAAAGGAACAAGCCTGACCGGGATATTCAACCATATTGTTTCCAAAGACCGGAACATTATTTGAATAGCTTATTTTTTGGACAACAAATTTGCGGTCCGTAGCATAGCCTGTACTTCCTGTAACATCTTTCATTCCATATAACTGATCATATACAGGAGAATATGCAATATCAATAAAAGCTTCTTCATAATCTGATGATAAGGTTTCTTCATCACAATCGTATACATAAAATCCGTCACCTATGATAAATACTTTCCCTTCATACTGGGAATTTTCAACATAATCAGGAGAATTCATCTTCATTGGTCGCGAAAGTCCAGAAATAACATTCGTAGCCTGATCATCTCCTACACAAAAAAATGCACCTGTCCCCACATCAAATGGCAAACCTTCACGATACATACTGTTATGTTCAGTCAGGTAAGGATCCAAAGTGATAACTTTTGGATGAATTGTAGCATACACTTTTTGGTCATACTTATTGTAGCAGAAATTACCTGAATAATAAACATAGTCGCTTGCGAAAGAAGCAGATATATCATAATGGTCGATAAGCTGGTAATTAGTATAGGAAGCGAATTCATCAGCCGCATAGACCAGCATATGTGGTGTATTCCCAACTAACATATTTGCAAAAACATATAAACGCTTGTTAGGGGCAATAAACATCTTTTCAGGATAGTGAACCCCTGTAGGTAAATTAATCTGTGTGCCAATAGAATTCTGAGCATCATTATTATAAACTATTATTTTTGAGGGTGCTTCACTAAACTCAGAAACAAGGAATTGATCTGTAAAAGGATTATATATGCAATCGCCAATATTAGCAGCTACATTATTAACATAGTTTATTATTTCTGTACCATTTTCAACATCCAGGTCACAAACATAAAATCCAGCTCCATGAGTATTTAGCCGGTTGTATAAATAAAGCTTATCTCCATCACAGTCAGCTGTAATGTGATAAGCAGGATAAGCAGTATGTATTTCCGAACATTCATTGGTATTATTATTAATTATTTCAAAACCATTTGAAGTGGGGTTGTTAATGAAGGATTTCCCGGCAAGCAATGCACCCTTCCTGAATAAATTGTTTTCAGCAGATAATAATTGGGTATGATCATATGTACTTGATCCAAAAGATAATTTTACAATTTCATCCTTTTTGCTAATCAGTACATTATTATTATCAGTTTTAAGGAGATTTATAGAAACATTGATATCATAATCATGAATTGATGGTTCATAATTGGTATTAAATATTTCAGGAGGGTCGAATCCTCCTAATGGCTGGTAATTAGGATCATAGTGATAAATTGCAATATCATGGTCTGTTCCAAGATTGCTGTCATTTATAACTTCATTCTCATCAGGGGCATAACTTACGATTAAATCATTATTTCCGGCTAAAAAAACAGCATCTGTTATTCTATGGGAAGGACTTTCAAGTTGTGTAATATATGGATCAGGAGTTTGAGGATTTGTGTAATTATCATGATTGCCATCGATAATAAAAATATCAGATTGTTCTCCTGATATAGGAATTGCAAAGGGTATTCTATACGGTAACGCAACTATTTTATGAACCCCATTTTCGTTGATATACAATAATTTACTAAACTTATAATAAGGATTGAAAGCGGTGTCGTTTGTTGTAAAATAATTTGACCCGTCTATAATGTATTCATGTACAATACTATTTGGATTAGAGAATTTTCGAATTTCAATTTGATTTAGTTTGGAAACATAGAAATAATCTGGATTTGAAGTATTAAAAACAATATCTGATATATTGGCCTCTTGATAATTATCTGATGCTGCCATGACTTCACTCCAATGATGTGAGATATAACCATTTAAAGGATCGATATTATATAATCCCAGAAAGCGTTTTCTTTTATGAAAACTTCCAGGATAATTTATATTCGCAATATCATTCTGGCCTTGTATCATCCAATACAACCTGTTGTTAGCAACATCGCATTTTATAATATTAAATCCATTTAAAGGTTTAAAACTTGGCGCATCCATATCACTAATCTGATTATCATCAAGAGGGTTATACAGATTATTACTATTGATAATATCCTCATTGGAAAAAATATGACTATTTTGGAAGTTAACATTTAGATATACAAGATTCAAGCTTGGAGTTACAATGTAAAGTATTTTTTTTGAATCGTGATAAGCCATTAAATTTGCCGACCCTACATATAATCTTGAATTATAAAATACAGGATTATACTTTCCGAACCAAACCTGGAGGCTTTGTTGCTCCGGAAAAAATATCTCCCCGCAAAATTGTTCGTTTGCATTGTATACAATCAATTTTTCAAATGAATATAGAAACGTGAAATTATTCGCTGAAATTACATCAAATGTCATTGCTCCATCATAATTAAAATTTGAATTGGAAGGAAGCGAAATGTTTTCAACAGACTGGGATATTGCAAGTTGGTGTAAAAGAAAAAAACCACATAAAAAAATCAACTTAGTTGTGTAATGCTTCGTGTCTTTTTGTTTCATATTATATGATTATTTACTAACGTTAATATCGCCGATATAATGATGTCCTCAATACATCATATGTTTGGTTGTAGTAATATCTCATGTTCTTTCGAAGAACATCCTCCCTCTCTGGGATTGTAAATATAATTAAAAAACATACAGAATCCATAAATGTGAAAATAAACCTTTACACCTTTTAACATAATAAAAGAGCATGCATACTGTGAATACTCAACGGATACAAAAAAAGATGATTGACGATTGAAGAATGGTAAATTCCGGTTTTGACCGATGGCCCTGAAGCCTTTAACTACAAAATCATGATCTCTGTTCTCCGGTTCTGAGCTCTTCCCTCTTCTGTATCATTATCCGAAACCGGTTGTGTTTTTCCAAATCCTTTGTAGCTCAGGCGGGAAGGATCAATACCCGTGTCCACCAGAAAATCGTAAACGGCCCTGGCCCGGTTTTCGGAAAGTGTTTGATTGTATTCGTCGGAACCAACATCATCGGTATGTCCGCAAATCATGATCTTAATCTCAGGATTAAGTACCAGCATGGTGTTTAACTTGTAAAGTTCCACGCGCGATAATTCGCTGAGGCTGTACATATCCGTTTCGTAAAATACGTTTTTAAGCACAAAAGAATGCCCTGCCCTGATGGGCTTGAGATAAATATCCTTCCTGACGGCCACCCGGTCGAGTTCACGAACGGCAAGATTCACATTTTCAGAATAAAATATATAGGTAGGTTTTGACACATTGAGTGCATAGTTTTTTCCTCCGGGCAAGGCTGCCATATACCTGCCACTCACGGGTTCTGATTCGCAACGCACAATTAGCTTACCGGTCTGCAGGTCGATCAGCTGGATCTCGGCAGGCAGGGGCTTATTGGTTTCGGCATCATACACTGTCCCCTCAAGATAACTCACCTTCATCGGCGCAAATTTGGGAGGCAGTCCGAAACTATAGATGTCGTAGCCGCCTTCGCCCCCTTCAAGGTCGGACGAGATATACGCCATTTTACCATCGGTAGATACCAGCATAATGATCTCATCGGCAGCAGTATTTATCGGCCAGCCAAGATTGACTGCTTCGGTCCACCTCCCACTGCTGTCGAGGCGGGTGATAAACAGGTCGAAACCGCCCATTCCGGGGTGCCCTTTCGATGAAAAATACATGGTTTGGCCGTCGGGATGGATATATGGAGCCATTTCTTCCTGGGCAGTATTGATATTGCCTCCGGCGTTGACCGGCTCCGACCAGCCCCTGCCCTGTGTAAAAATGGTTTTCCAGATATCGGCTCCGCCATAACCCCCGGGCCTGGCCGAAGAAAAATATAAGGTCTGTCCGTCGGCAGAAAAGCAGGGTTGTGACTCCCAGTGCGGAGTATTCACCTTATTGCCCAGATTTTGCGGTTCGCTCCATGAATCACCTTCTTTACCACAAACAAAAAGGTCGCAACTGCCATAACCTATGCCCGAACCACAGGAAGTAAAAAATAAAAACCGTCCGTCGGGAGTCAGGCTCATCGCACCGATATTCCCCAACTCATAGAGATCAGGCAAAGCCTTTCCTGTTGTCTTCCAAAGGCTGTCTTCTTTCAACGCCATCATAAATCCTTCGGTAAGGCGTCCCTTTACCATTGTATCCGGCTGTGTTAACGTGAATACCATCTTTGTGTTATCGAGGGTGATGGAGTTCACATATTCATCATGGACCGAATTTACTGAAGGTCCAAGATTGACGGGCTGGAAATCGACCGGGTTCTCAACGGCCTCTTCTCTGAATAGCGCAAGTTTCAGCATTTTCTCAGCCTGCAATCGTTTGCCCTGATTTAGCTCCTCCATACCAAGACATTTTTTTAAATATACCGCCGAAGCAGAAAAATCCATGTTCTCCAGGCAGGCCTTGCCTGCAAGAAAATAAATGTCGGGAGAATAATCGGGGTCAACGGCAATGGCCTGCTCATAATAGCTTATCGCCTCAGAAAGCATTTCTCTGTCGTAAAATATATCACCCAGTAAAATGTACGGATCAACAAAGAGCGAATCAAAACGCATGGCCTTGTGAAGCTCTCTTACAGCCTTTTCGGTTTCATTATCATAATAGAATTCAAGGGCATTATTGAAGGATTTTTTTGCCTTGAGCGCGGGTTCATGTTGCTGCGAAAACATATTTAAAGCAGCAGCAAGCAGGAACACGATAACAACTGTTTTTTTTGGTGGTAGCAGCATGGCTTCATATTTTTGCTCAGGGAATACGCATATACTTATGGCTTTGCAAGGAAACCTGCCACTGAGGGTTTTCAAGAATATAGTCAACAATCACGGGCATGATCCTGTCACTTACACTCCATTCGGCCTGCAGATATAAAATACACTGCGGCCTGACTTTTTCAGCCTGTTCTTCTGCCCAGGCAAGATCGTTCTTATCTCCGATAATAACCTTCATTTCATCGGCTATGCCGTAAACAGAATCCTCCGGCCGGCTTTTTTTCTTTGGTGAGAGGCATACCCAGTCAAATTTACCACTGAGTTCATAAGCCCCTGAAGTTTCCAAAAAAATGTCTAATTCGTTCTCTTTAAGTTTATCACAAAGGTAAGCAAGATTATACATTCCCGGTTCACCGCCGGTAAGCACGACTGCCTTTGCCGGAAATGAAGCAGCCCTTGCCGCAATTCCATCCACATCGGTGAGTGGGTGCAGGCTGGCATTCCACGACTCTTTAACATCACACCAGTAGCATCCCACATCGCAACCGCCAATACGGATAAAATAAGCAGCCTGCCCGGTATTGTAACCTTCGCCCTGAATGCTGTAAAACTCCTCCATAACAGGAAGAAGTTTCCCTTCATTCAGTAGTATTTGCTGTGCTTTATCCAAATGCAATTTTTTTGATGGCTGCCACCTAGCCGTAAAAGGCTTTTTTATGTGCCAAAAGGGTATTTTGCAGCAAGCCGGTAATGGTCATTGGCCCGACGCCACCCGGCACCGGGGTAATATAGCTGCATTTTTTCGCAACTTCATCAAACTTCACATCTCCTTTGAGTTTAAAGCCCGACTTTGTTTCGGTAGAAGGTATCCTGTGTATCCCTACATCAATAACCACGGCATCCTTTTTCACCATATCGGCGGTAACAAATTCCATCTTGCCGATAGCGGCGATCAGGATATCAGCTGAAGCTGCAATTTCCTTTATATTTTTTGTCAGGCTGTGGCAAAGGGTAACCGTACAATTTCCGGGATCTGCCTTCCGCGACAGAAGGATGCTGACCGGTGTGCCGACAATATTACTTCTTCCGAGCACCACACAATGTTTACCTTCTGTTTCGATCGATGATCGTTCCAGCAACTGCATGATGCCATATGGTGTTGCCGGGAGATATGAGGGCAGGCCTGAAATCATTCGTCCGAGATTTACAGGATGGAATCCATCTACATCCTTGGCCGGGTCGATGCTTTCAATGATCTTACCGGCTGAAATATGCCCGGGCAGCGGAAGCTGAACAATAAATCCATCAACTTCGGGATCATGGTTAAGAAAATCGATCAGTTCAAGAAGTTCCTTTTCAGAAGTATTATCGGGCAATTTATATAATGATGACATTATTCCGACCGATTTACATGCCTTTTCCTTACCGGCCACATAGGTCTGGCTTGCCGGATCATCGCCAACGATGACCGCCGCCAGGTGCGGGGCCTTGTCCTCATCATCAATCAGGCGTGCAACTTCTGCTTTGATCTCCATACGGATGTCTTCCGCGATCTTTTTGCCATCAATTATTTGCATTTTGCCGAAATTTATTATCATTACCGGCGCATACCGGGAGCGCTTTTCATATTTTTCATCATCTGCATCATGTTCTTTCCACCACCCTTGGTCATCATGCGCATCATTTTACTGGTTTCGCTGAATTGCTTGATCAGCCTGTTAACTTCCTGTATGTCGGTACCACTGCCATTTGCAATGCGCCGGCGACGGCTCCCATTCAGCAGTTTTGGGTTTTCTCTTTCTTCGTTTGTCATGGAATAGATGATGGCTTCAATACCCTTAAAAGCGTCGTCATCAACATCAAGGTTACGAATGGCTTTTCCCATGCCGGGGATCATGCCCATGAGGTCCTTGATATTCCCCATTTTCTTGATCTGTTTGATCTGGGAGAGGAAATCGTTGAAATTAAATTCATTGCGGGCAATCTTCTTTTGAAGTTTCTGCGCTTCCTTTTCATCAAACTGATCCTGGGCTTTTTCAACCAAACTAACAATATCGCCCATCCCAAGGATACGGTCGGCCATCCTGTCGGGATAAAAAACATCTATTGCATCAATTTTTTCGCCAATCCCGACAAATTTTATTGGTTTATTCACCACCGCCTTGATGGTAAGTGCCGCTCCACCGCGTGTATCACCATCCAGCTTGGTAAGCACCACTCCTTCATAATCGAGCTGGTCATTAAATGCTTTGGCAGTATTCACCGCATCCTGTCCGGTCATGGAGTCGACAACGAACAGGGTTTCCTGAGGATTGATCTTTTTCTTTATCGCAGAGATCTCCTTCATCATCTGCTCGTCGATAGCCAGGCGGCCCGCAGTATCCACGATCACTACATTATAGCCATAATTTTTTGCATGTGTAATGGCATTGCCTGCAATCTTTACCGGTTCCTTGCTGCCTTCTTCGGTAAATACCTCAACACCAATCTGCTCACCCAGCACCTTTAACTGTTCGATAGCAGCAGGGCGGTAAACATCACCTGCCACGAGCAATGGCTTGCGGCCTTTCTTATTTTTTAAGTAGTTGGCCAGCTTTGCCGAAAAAGTGGTCTTCCCCGAACCCTGAAGCCCGGCAATAAGAATAATTGCAGGGCTTCCCTTATCGTCAAGCTCCTGCATCTGACCGCCCATCAGCGCAGCCATCTCATCCCTGACAATTTTTACCATGAGCTGGCCCGGAGAAACGGCATTCAATACATCCGCACCCAGCGCCTTTTCTTTTACATCATCGGTAAATTGCTTTGCAATATTATAGCTGACATCCGCGTCAAGCAATGCTTTTCTAACATCTTTCAATGTTTCTGCAACATTGATCTCGGTTATTTGTCCCTGTCCTTTAAGTATCTTAAACGACCGTTCCAGTCTGTCACTTAATCCTTCAAACATTTTAATTGTATTTTAATGCCGCAAAATTAATCAAAATTTCAATGCGTTCAGACGACAGGGCTCCATCGGCAAGAATCATATTATTTTGGCAAAGTCCTTGTATCAGATGAAGGAATTATGTAGGTTTGATATCATTAAAAACAACGATCATGAAACGAACAATCCTTCCCTTTCTGCTGCTGGCATGTATAAGCAGCCATACACAAAACATTCATTCCACTGAGGCATCAACAAGCTTTGCAGGCCCCGAGCCCCCCACTAACCTGCAGGCAACAGTCTCGGGCAACGACGTACATCTTAGCTGGTTTGCACCTGGCGGCGGTGGCACGCAGGAAGAACTTATATACGATAACAACGAATATACGGGTTCATACAGTTTCCTCGGATACACCATGTCGACCCATATGTCGCCCTCAGAACCATGCCAGGTGTTAAGCATTAAGTATTATACAACCAACAATAGCAACCAGAAGGAATTTCAGACAAAAATATATAACTGGAACGGATCACAACCCGGCACAACACTGCTTTACAGCAAGAATGAGAATTCAGTAAATGACGGATGGGTTGAGATTGATGTTGAACCGGAAGGACTGTATTTTAACGGTGATTTCGTTGTTGGTTTTGGAAGTACCACCGAAGATGCCTATCTCGGATATGATGCCAATTTTGATAATGGCAGGTCGTGGGACCTCGACGAAAACACCGGAACATGGTCAAGCTGGAATGAAGCCTATATGATCAGGGCAGTGGTGCGCTATGGCGATGGAACCACTGATGAACTTGCTTTCTCCGAACCAGCACATAAGATCAATGCACCTGCTCATGCTGAGATCATTCCCCGCCTGCATGCCAGTGATTATGGAAATATTTCAGCCGAACCCATTCAAAACCAGTTTTATAATTTGACGGGCATCCTTGGATACAATCTTTACCGGAACGGAGATAAGATAAATACTGAGATCATTTCAAGCACGAATGCCACCGACATTTTGCCGGGTTACGGCGACTATGATTACAATGTAACGGCGGTTTATGATGAAGGAGAATCGGCCTTTTCGCCCACAGCCACTTTCGCGTATTACTTTGGAATTGAAGAGATCAATAAAAATGCACCGAAGATCTTTCCAAATCCGGCTCACGCCCATATATTTTTCAGCTCCGGCGAAAAGATCATGAGGGTCAGGCTATATGGAATGGACGGGAGCATTCATTATGATGATCAGCTTTTTCGCAATGGCCATAAAATTGATGTGGAGCATCTGCCCTCAGGCATGTATCTTATTGAAATAAAAACAGATAATGGAACGCATTCATCAAAGGTAGTGATCAGGTAGCGAAGTCCAGGCGGGGGTTGAGCTTAACATTATATTACATTTTGTCGGGAACGCTGATGCCCAGCAAATGCATTGCGGAACGGATCACATTTGCTGTTAACCTTGACAGGGAAAGCCTGAACCTTACTTTTTCAATATTCTGTTCTTTCAGGATGTTCACTTCCTGATAAAACTGGTTGTATTCCTTTGCAAGCTCATAAACATAGTTTGCGATCAGGGCAGGGCTGTAGCTTTCGGCAGCATCTGCCACAACTCCCTGATATACATATAGCAGCTTAATGATCTCCCTTTCCTTGAGATGCATCTCACCCTTATATAATTGTTCCGTATGTTCAATATTCTTTTCGGCAGCCTTTTTCAGGAGCGATTGGATCCTGGCATGCGTATACTGAATAAACGGACCTGTATGCCCGTTAAAGTCGATCGATTCTTCGGGGTTAAAAAGCATATTCTTTTTAGGATCAACCCTCAGAATAAAAAACTTAAGGGCTCCCTGGCTGATCATTTCAAACAGATCATATGCCTCTGCATCCGTTAATCCTTCAACTTTACCCAGTTCTCTTGCCATGGCTTCGGCGGTTTGATGCATCTGTTCCATGAGGTCGTCGGCATCCACCACTGTTCCTTCCCTCGACTTCATCTTTCCTTCAGGAAGTTCAACCATACCGTAAGAGATATGAAAAATATCCCTAGCCCATTTCCTCCCCAGTTTTTGCAAAATGATCCTGAGCACGTCAAAATGATAATTCTGTTCATTGCCTACAACATAAAGAAGCTTTGAAGGATCAAAATCGTCGTGCCTGAGCTGGGCCGTTCCCAGATCCTGGGTTATGTATACAGAAGTGCCGTCGGCACGAAGCAGGAGTTTTTCGTCGAGGCCTTCGTCCGAAAGGTCGGCCCATACCGAGCCATCATCCTTCTTAAAAAGAATACCCTGCCTTAAGCCATCTTCCACAATGGCCTTACCCAGAAGAAAAGTATCGGATTCATAATAAATCTTATCAAAATCGATCCCCATCCGCTCATAGGTTTTATCGAAACCATTATATACCCATCCGTTCATTTCAGTCCAGAGCCTGAGCACCTCAGCATCGCCATTTTCCCAATCCTTTAGCATCTGGCGGGCTTCACTGATCAGTGGCGACTGTTTTTCGGCTTCTTCTTTGCTTTTTCCGGCAGCAACAAGGCTTTCAACTTCTTTTTTCATTTCCCTGTCGAACCTCACATAACAATCGCCAACAAGTTTATCGCCTTTAATATTTTCCGATTCAGGGCTTTTGCCCTCAAACCATTTCTTCCATGCCAGCATCGATTTGCATATATGGATACCCCTGTCATTAACAAGGTTTACTTTTACAACCTTATGTCCGGCAAATTTGAGGATCTCGGCAACCGACCATCCGAGCAGGTTATTCCGTACATGTCCAAGATGCAGGGGTTTGTTTGTATTGGGCGACGAAAATTCAATAACAACAGGTTTTCCATCGCCGGCAACCTGATTTCCAAAATTTTTACTATTCACATGATCTGCCAGAAATCCCGCCCAGAAATGATCAGCGATCACGATATTCAAAAATCCTTTTATTACATTGAATGATGCAACACTATCGACATTTTTCAACAAATACCCGCCAATCTTTTCAGCACATGCTTCAGGTTTCTCACCTGCAAATTTGAGGTAAGGAAAAACATTAAAGGTGTAGTCACCTTCAAAGTCTTTTCTTGTTTGCTGGATGATAATATTTTCCTGCTTAACATTGGTTGAGTATAATGCAAGCAGTGCTTCGGCGATGTGTTTTTGCAATTTGTCCTGGATCATTCTTTCTTTGTTTTCATGGCAAAATTAATCAAAAAAGCACTCGGGTTTCCAGGCCGGTATTATTCCCCTGTTCAACACATAATATGAATATACACATCTTCCGTAAAAAAAATATTCAACTTTCACACAAATTTTTCAACTTAAAACCCTAATTTTGCAAAAAATTTTTACTAACCTGGTTTGTAACCAAATTTATTAAAAGAGGAATTCGATATGAAACGTAACGTGATCATTATCGGTGCTGCGGGAAGAGATTTTCACAATTTCAACACGTATTTCCGTGGCAATGAAGACTTCAATGTTGTCGCCTTCACTGCCGCACAAATTCCCGATATCGATGGTAGAAAATATCCTGCTCAACTGGCAGGCGAGCTCTACCCTGATGGTATCCCGATCTTTGCAGAAGAAGACCTCCCAAAACTTATTAAAGAACTGAAAGTTGACGATTGCGTATTCTCATACAGCGATGTCACCTATCAGAAAGTGATGAGTGTAAGCGCTATTGTAAATGCTGCAGGCGCAAACTTTATGCTCCTCGGACCAAAAGACACCATGGTAAAATCGACCAAGCCCTTAATTGCTGTAGGTGCTGTCAGAACAGGCTGTGGAAAAAGCCAAACATCAAGGAGGATCATTGAGCTCCTCATGGACCAAGGACTTAAAGTAGTAGCTATTCGCCACCCCATGCCATACGGCGATCTGGTAGCACAAAAAGTACAACGCTTTGCCACCGTCGAAGATCTTGCAAAACACAAATGCACGGTCGAGGAAATGGAAGAATACGAACCTCATGTTGTGCGTGGCAATGTAATCTATGCCGGCGTTGATTATGAGGCCATCCTGCGCGCTGCCGAACAGGACCCTGATGGTTGCGATGTTGTGATATGGGATGGCGGAAATAACGACTTCCCCTTTTACACACCCGACCTTAACATTACTGTTGTTGATCCGCACCGCCCGGGACATGAGTTAACCTACTATCCCGGCGAGGTAACCCTCAGGCTGGCTGATGCAGTGGTAATTAACAAGATGGATAGTGCAGCACCGGAAGGCATTCAACAAGTCAGGGAAAGTATAAACAAAGTAAACCCAAAAGCTATTGTGATTGATGGTGCATCGCCGATCAAGGTCGACGACCCCTCACTGATCAAAGGCAAAAGGGTACTCGTTGTTGAAGACGGCCCAACCCTTACCCATGGTGAAATGAAGCTCGGAGCCGGCGTTGTGGCTGCACAGAAATTCGGTGCAAGCGAACTGGTCGACCCCCGCCCTTACACTGTTGGAAAGCTTAGCGAAACATTCCGCATTTATCCAAATATCGGCACATTGCTTCCGGCAATGGGATATGGTGAGGAGCAGTTAAAAGACCTCGAAACTACCATTAACAATGTTGATTGTGATGCCGTAGTGATCGGTACACCCATCGACCTTAACAGGATCATAAAGATAAACAAACCCAATACAAGGGTTTATTACGACCTGCAGGAGATCGGATTCCCCGACCTTAAAGGTCTGATTGATGACTTTGTCAAAAAACATAACCTTAAATAATTTATCAAGCGGCTTCACGGAGCCGCTTTTTTTTTAATTTTTTATCTACATAACCATAATGAAACAAGCCCCCGATGCCCGCCTGGTACTGCAAGATGGCACAATATTCAGCGGGTTTTCGTTCGGCTACAGGGCATCCGTCGCTGGCGAAGTAGTATTTAATACTGCCATGACAGGATACCCCGAAAGTTTAACCGATCCATCATATAAAGGCCAGATATTAACACTTACATATCCGCTTGTGGGAAATTATGGCGTACCTGGTTCGGCCGAAGAGAACAAAATGCTCAGGTATTTCGAATCAGATAAAGTGCACGTCAACGCATTGATCATTTCCGACTATTCATTTAATTACAATCACTGGAACGCCGAAAAAAGCCTTGATGAATGGCTCAGAGATAATAAAGTTCCGGGGATATACGGGATCGATACCAGAGAGCTCACCAAGATCATCAGGGAAAAAGGTTCTTTGCCTGGAAAAGTGATCATTGATCATCAGGATTGTGATTTTACCGATCCCAACACAACAAACCTGGTTCAGGAAGTGAGCCTCAGGGAGAAAAAGATATATGGAAATGGCAAATACAAGATCTTGCTTGTCGACTGTGGGGTGAAGAACAACATTATCCGTTATTTCCTTCAAAAAGACACTACGGTGATCAGGGTGCCATGGGATTATAATTTTCTTGATGAAACCTACGACGGATTATTTATCTCAAACGGCCCCGGAAACCCCGAAATGTGCGATGTTACCATCCGGCACCTTGCAAAGGCCATGCAAAGCGACAAAGCTGTTTTTGGTATTTGCCTGGGACATCAGCTCATGGCCCTGGCATCGGGAGGCGAAACCTATAAGCTTAAGTACGGTCACAGGGGGCATAACCAGCCCGTTATTCTTAACGGCACAAAAAAAGCATACATCACTTCACAAAATCATGGATTTGCTGTTAACGACAGTTCACTGCCCGACAGCTGGGAATCATGGTTTACGAACATCAACGACAACACCAACGAAGGAATTAAGCATCGCAGCAAGCCTTTTTTCTCTGTACAGTTTCACCCGGAAGCATCAAGCGGGCCAACAGATACCGACTTTCTGTTCGACGAATTTATCAAGATCTTATAAGGACACATGAAAAAAAATATCAAAAAAATACTTGTATTGGGATCCGGTGCCCTGAAGATCGGAGAAGCAGGCGAATTCGACTACTCAGGCTCACAGGCACTCAAGGCACTGAAGGAAGAAAATATCGAAACGGTATTGATCAATCCCAACATTGCCACTGTACAAACATCAGAAAAAATTGCCGATAATATATACTTTCTGCCCGTTACGCCCTATTTCGTCGAAAAAGTTATTGCAAAAGAAAAACCCGATGGGGTGCTGCTTTCATTTGGCGGGCAGACAGCACTGAATTGCGGCATCGCACTGCACAAGAATAACATTTTTGAAAAATATAATGTGGAGGTGCTTGGAACACCAATTCAGTCGATCATTGATACCGAAGACCGTGAAAAGTTCGTCAATAAACTTCTCGAAATTAATGTAAAAACACCTGCAAGCATTGCAGTTGGATCAACTTCTGCTGCGCTGGGTGCGGCCGAAAAACTTGGTTACCCGGTAATCATCAGGGCGGCCTATACCCTCGGCGGCCAGGGCAGTGGCTTCTGTTATAATAATGAAGAACTGAAAGCCCTCTCCGAAAAAGCCTTTTCGTATTCAAACCAAATTTTGGTGGAAGAATCGCTTAAGGGCTGGAAAGAGGTTGAATATGAGGTTGTCCGCGACGAATTTGATAATTGCATTACCGTATGCAATATGGAAAACTTTGATCCGCTGGGTATCCATACAGGTGAAAGCATCGTGGTGGCACCGTCACAAACACTCACCAATTCTGAATATCACAAATTGCGCCGGTTATCGATCAAAATTGTCAGGCACATTGGCGTTATTGGTGAATGCAACGTTCAGTATGCACTCGACCCAAACTCTGAAGATTACAGGGTTATCGAAGTCAATGCCAGGCTGTCGCGATCAAGTGCGCTCGCTTCCAAAGCCACAGGATATCCGCTCGCATTCGTTGCAGCGAAACTGGCCCTGGGCTTCGCCCTGCCCGAAATTAAAAATGCAGTAACAAAGACCACATCAGCATTTTTTGAGCCCTCACTCGATTATATTGTATGTAAAATTCCACGCTGGGACCTGAACAAGTTCCTGGGCGTTTCGAAAGAGATCGGCAGCAGCATGAAAAGTGTTGGTGAGGTGATGGCTATCGGCCGCACCTTTGAGGAAGCCATTCAAAAAGGGCTCCGCATGATCGGTCAGGCCATGCATGGCTTTGTAGGAAATAAGGAAATTAACATCATTGATTTTGAAAAGGAACTATCGCGCCCCACCGATTCAAGGATATTCGTTATCAGCCAGGCCATGGAAAATGGATGGGATGTGGAGGAAATTTTCAATAAAACAAAAATCGATCGCTGGTTTCTCGAAAAATTATCAAATATTTTCAAACTGAACAAAGAACTGGAAAACTATGATAAAATAGACATCGTACCCCTTCCGCTACTAAGTAAGGCCAAGAAAGCAGGCTTTTCTGATTTTCAGC
Source organism: Bacteroidales bacterium (assembly GCA_032250805.1). Taxonomy (GTDB): domain Bacteria; phylum Bacteroidota; class Bacteroidia; order Bacteroidales; family B18-G4; genus B18-G4. The sequence goes on along the minus strand of JAVVEM010000044.1, from coordinate 4,449 downwards.
TGGCCCGTGCGGTCTACAAAGACTCCTTTACAGGAACCGATGACGAGATCCTTAAGATACGAGACTACCGAAAGGCGAATAACATCGTCCCGGTCGTCAAGCAAATCGACACACTTGCTGCAGAATATCCTGCAGTTACCAATTACCTCTACCTGACCTATAACGGACAAGCCAACGACATCAGCTTTGAAGATGACCGGAGATCGATCATTGTACTGGGGTCCGGCGCATACCGCATCGGAAGCAGCGTTGAGTTCGACTGGTGCAGCGTAAATGCACTCGAAACCGTGAAGCAGGAAGGGTACCGCTCAGTCATGATCAACTATAATCCCGAAACGGTAAGTACCGATTATGACATCTGCGACCGCCTGTATTTCGATGAGCTTTCGTTCGAACGTGTTCTCGACATTATTGAAATGGAGCATCCGGGCGGAGTGATCGTCTCTGTTGGAGGACAGATACCCAACAATTTGTCGATGCGCCTGCACAAACAGGATGTCACGGTACTGGGCACTTCTCCCGTTTCCATCGACCGTGCCGAAAACAGGTTTAAGTTTTCAAAAATGCTCGACAGCCTGCACGTAGACCAACCCGAATGGAAGGAACTGAGCAGTGTTCAGGATATTTTTGCTTTTACTGAAAAAGCTGGATTTCCGGTTATCATACGACCCTCGTACGTGCTTTCCGGTGCGGCGATGAACATTGTATCCAATGCCGAAGAGCTGGAACATTTTCTCGGGTTGGCGGCCATGGTTTCAAAAAAATACCCTGTTGTTGTGAGCCGGTTTATGGAAAATACCAAGGAGATAGAAATGGACGCCGTAGCGGATAACGGAAAGGTTATCGCTTATGCCATATCGGAGCACATCGAGTTTGCGGGAGTTCATTCAGGAGATGCAACCATGATGTTCCCCCCGCAAAAAGTATACGTGGAAACCATCAGAAGGATTAAAAAGATCACAGCAAAAATTGCTGAAGAACTAAAAATATCAGGGCCCTTTAACATACAGTATCTGGCCCGCGACAATGATATCAAAGTAATTGAGTGCAACCTCAGGGCATCGCGAAGTTTTCCGTTCGTTTCAAAGGTATTGAAAACCAATTTCATCGATCTGGCAACAAAGATAATGCTCGGAATACCTGTCGAAAAACCGGATAAGTCGCTCTTCGACCTCGAATATATTGGCGTTAAAGCACCGCAGTTTTCTTTCTCGCGCCTGGCAAAAGCCGATCCCGTGCTGGGTGTCGATATGTCGTCGACCGGTGAAGTGGGTTGTATTGGTGAAGATTATTACGAAGCCATTCTAAAGTCGATGCTCTCAGTAGGATACGAGATACCCAAAAAGAACATCCTCCTGAGCACCGGTCCGGTAAGATCAAAGACCGAACTGCTAAGCGGTGCGCACTTACTCAAGGAACAAGGGTACAATCTTTTCGCAACCAGGGGGACAGCAAAATTTCTGGAAGAACACGGCATTCAGTCAACCATACTTCACTGGCCTGATTCAGGCAGGCAACCCAATACGCTTGACTATATCAGGCAACATAAAGTCGACCTTGTGATAAACATCCCCAAAGACCTCACCACAGGTGAACTTTATAATGATTATCATATCAGGCGGGCAGCGGTTGACCACAATATCCCTTTGATAACAAATGCAAGGCTGGCCAGTGCCTTCATCATTGCCATCAGCAGGTATACGCTTGAAGATATTACGATAAAAAGCTGGAACGAATACACCATTACGTAAGCAAATATGACGACACCCTGCATTGTTAATAATTTTGGATAGCTTTTAGCGGGAAACTATACCTGCATGGAAGATTAATCTTTACTTTTGACTAAACAAACCAATATACATATGAAAAACCGAAGTCTCGTATCCATAAGTGATTACACGCTTGAAGAGCAATTGAAAATTTTAGAAATTGCCGCTGAATTTGAAAAAAATCCCCGGCAAAAGATCCTCGAAAAATATGTGGTGGCCTCACTGTTTTTTGAACCCTCCACACGCACCAGGCTTAGCTTTGAGAGTGCCGCCTCGCAACTCAGCGCAAAAATTGTTGGTTTCAGCGAAGCAGGGTCTTCGAGTGTCTCCAAGGGAGAATCGCTTAAAGATACCATTTTAACCGTAAGCAATTATTCAGACATTATCGTTATGCGGCATCCCCGCGAAGGTAGTGCCAAATACGCCGACGAGGTGGCGCCCATACCCATTATCAATGCAGGCGACGGAGCGCATCAGCACCCCACCCAAACCCTGCTCGATTTGTACTCAATATTAAAAACGCAGGGCAGGCTCGACAAGCTGAATATTGCTTTTGTGGGAGACCTGAAATATGGCCGTACCGTACATTCGCTCGTAATGGCACTCTGCCAGTTCAACACCACATTTCACCTGATATCGCCCACTGAGCTTAAATTACCAAGCTATGTTAAGCAGTACATTAAAGACAATAACCTGAGCTATCATCAGTATACGGAAATGAGTGAGGTACTGCCCCACCTTGATATCCTCTACATGACAAGGATCCAGCGCGAACGTTTTTCCGACCCTATTGAATACGAACGTGTAAAAGATGCATACATTCTTAAAAATTCAATGCTCGCAAGCGCAAAGCAAAATATGAAGGTGCTTCATCCTTTGCCAAGGGTTAATGAGATCAGCGAGGATGTCGACAGCAGTCAGTACGCATATTATTTCCAGCAGGCCCGGAACGGCGTTTATGTCAGAATGGCTTTGCTGGCATCAATCCTGGGAGTTGTTAAATAAAAAAAAGAAAAATATTATGGAAGAAAGAAAAGAACTGAAGGTCAATGCCATTGAAAATGGAACGGTCATCGATCATATTCCGCCCAGGAGTGTTTTCCAGGTCATCAATATGCTTAACCTCAATGAATGCGAGAACCAGATCCTGTTTGGCACCAACCTCGACAGCAAAAAATATGGCAAAAAAGGGATCATAAAAGTAAGCAACCGCTATTTTGAATCAGATGATGTGAACAAAATTGCGATTATCGCGCCGAAAGCCACACTTATAGAAATTAAAGACTTTAAGGTAACAACAAAAAAAGTAGTTACCATTCCTGAAACGGTCAGCCATTTTGTAAAATGTGTTAATCCCAACTGCATTACCAATCACGATAATGTTGTAACAAAATTTAGTGTGATCGACAAGGTGGATGTTAAGTTGCAATGCCACTACTGCGAAAAGACCACCGCGAAAGACAATTTTACATTTTTATAAATTGCCGACCTTCATAAATATGCAAGCAAAGGAGATTTTTCCCTGTGAGCAATTATATCAAAGACCTGATCGCCGAAGGCGAACACCAGCAACTTGATTTCAAGTTTGAAGTCTCGGATTCGAAAAAAATTGCGCGCTCGCTGGTAGCTTTTGCCAATACCGATGGTGGCCGGCTGCTTGTTGGCGTGAAAGATAATGGTGCCATTGCCGGTGTGCGTAGCGACGAAGAATACTATATGATCGATGGTGCTGCAAAAATTCATTGCAGGCCCGAAATTGAATTCCGCTCAAAAGAATATAAGGTTGATGGCCGTTTAGTGATGGAGATCATTATCGGCAAAAGCCCTCACAAACCCCATTATGCCCCCGACAAGGATGACAAATGGAAGGTTTTTGTGCGGGTGGGCGATCAGAACCTGGTTGCCAATAAAGTATTGCTGCAGGTTTGGAAACACCGTAAAAATAAAACCGCCGTACAAGTGAGGTACCTCGAACAGGAAGAGATCCTTTTTAAATATTTAATGGAACATAACAGCATAAGTCTATCTCAGTTCTGTAAAATTGCCCGTATACCAAAGTTTATAGCAGAAAAGATATTGGTTAATTTTATTTTACTGGATATAATCAGGATGAACATTGGTGAAAAGCATACAACCTATCAATTGAAGCAAGATTTGGATGGATTGCGTGATTAGTGTTCATCTTTCCTTTCTCCCTTTCTCCCCATCTCAGGCACCATGCACCATTTGTCATGTATCATATACCATTTGAATTAAATAGAACATGTAAAATGCAAAATGCTCAATGCCGAATGAAACATGAATATTTCGCCCCTGTCCCTTGTCCCCTGTCCCTTGCCTGCCCGCCGGAGTCCGAAGGACGGAGGAGGGTCCCTTGGCCCTTGTTTCTGTTTACTCAAAACCAAATACTGTATAGCGGTATCCCTTCTACCAAGCAGGTCTTGAAAAATTTCAGGAGTTGAAATAATTTTGCTTATTTAGGGGAGATGTTGTCTTTTAGCTTCTGCCAGTTCTGGGGTAAGAGCTCATCAAGTTTATTGGCTTTATGCTGCGGGATACTCTCCAGCACATCCTTCAGCCATTCATATGGATTGATGTCATGGCGTTTGCAGGTACCGAAGAAGGAGTAGAACATGGCAGCACGCCTGGCTGCTTCATGCGATCCGGCAAACAGGTAATT
>JAVVEM010000088.1:0-4106 GCA_032250805.1 Bacteroidales bacterium | reverse complement strand
ACCAGAGTCCAGTATCCAGCATCCAGATTTGTTATTTGTTATTCGTTATTTGTTATTTCTTTCGTGCCTGTGTGTAATCATGCTATTCACTTTAGTTCACTTTTTCAGAATCCTTATCTTTGTCAAAACGTCAATCCCATGAAACTTTTAATGATCTATTGCACACGTTTTGCCTGGACACCAACGGTGAAAGTCCTTGATGATGCAGAGGAGGGTGCTCAGGCTGGCGAACATGAACATATCCTCACTGCCTTTATTCAGGCTGAGGCCGAAGATGAGGACGACCTGAAAGGGGTGGAAAAGAAACTGGTGAAAAATCTCAAATGGGCTGCCGGAAAGAACAATACCCGTAAGGTGATGCTGCATTCTTTTGCCCACCTTTCAGACAGCAAGGCCGATGCGGCATTCACGGCCGAATTGTTTAGAAATGCGATTGAGCGGATGCAGAATGCAGAATATGAAACCTTTACGACGCCCTTTGGTTATTTTCTCGATCTCGACATGCAGGCACCCGGATACTCACTTGCACGAATTTTTAAAAGCTTCTGAGTGTTTATAGAGTTTTCCGTCGCCTGCATACCCGAACAATTTTTTTGTTTTGATCGCTTCTTCGATATAATTCGGAACCATCTCTTCCCAGCCTGGCGTATTTTCCCTGATCATTTTCAATACATGGGGTGAGCTGATATACAGCCATTCTTTCTTCACATCGGTAATGTCGATGATCTTACGGTTGTTGATGAGGTACTGGTAGAGGGGTTTTAATTTTTTGGGGATTTCAATATTTTTGGAAGTCAGCAGTTTGCCTGCGGGTTTACGTTTATCGATTGAAATGGCCGAAATGGTCGGGTAGACGTAAAAGCGCACATTTTCGGGAAAAAGCCTGCCCAGGGCTTCCAGAATTCCACCACGGAGATGTCTGTAATATTTTTCTTCGAGAACGTTTAAGAATGTAGGAATTCCAATGACAATGCGCAGTCGTTCAATTTTAAAACGAGAGAAATACGTAACCAGTTTGTAGTATTCCCTGAAAGTGGATACCATCACATGTTGTCCCATGCCATTGAGGATATCTACCCTGTCGAGGAAATCGCGCTCATCAAGGTCGCCCTCTTCCAGAAGGTTGTTCAGGGTCATCTCGCATACGGTTATGGTGTTATCGCGTTTGTAGTGGCGGTCTTTTTTAAAGATGCTGAAGCTCGACTTCAGCATATCGAACAGAACATATGTTATGGGACGGAAGCTGCCACGGAAGGCAAGTACATTTTTTTTGTACAACATGTCAGAGGGTTGCTGCACATTTCCTTCCCTGTCGAACATTACGGCATTGGTCATGCCATTTTTTACGAGCTGCACGGCCAGCAACCGGTTATCAACATATTCAACGTCGGGTCCCGACATACGTACCATGGTAATCTCTACGCGGTCGCGCGAAAGGTTATCGAGCAGGGAGCGCAGAAACTCGCCCGGCCTGTCGTAATGATAAAAGCAGGCAAAAATAAGATTGACACCGATCACGCCCAGTGTTTGTTGCTGCAGCAGGGTGTCATTTTCTTTGAAGTTGATATGCACGATCACCTCGTTGGGTCCGGCGTCATTCCTGAGCTGAAATTTTAAGCCCATCCAGCCGTGTGCATCATTGGTTTTATTAAAGTTAAGGATTTCGACCGTGTTGGCAAAAGAGAAAAAATTGGGTTTATCTTTTCGGAGTCCGGAGAGCAGGCCGGTAAGTTCCTTATATTCCGTGTCGAGCATCTTTTTCAGCCTGCCTTCCGAAACATAGCGCCCTTTGCGGTTCATGTTGTAAAGCTTGTCGCTGAACGCTTTATCGTAGGCCGAAACGGTTTTTGCCACGGTACCGGAAGCACCGCCAGCCTGAAAAAAATGACGTGCCACTTCCTGCCCCCCCCCGATCTCGGCAAAGCTGCCATATATCAAAGGATTCAGGTTAATGCGCAGGGCTTTACGGTTGGTGTTAAGTATTTCGCGTTCCATGCTTTACTATATAACAAATGTACGAAAGAATAGTTTTGGTTTTATACATTGGCCTCAGTACTGTTTATTTGTTAATTCGTTTAGTCGTTGAGTTGTTTAGTTGCATCCAGCATTCAGTACCCACCCCCGGCCCCCTCCCTGCTGGCAGGGAGGGGGAGAATAGCTTGGCAAACAGAAAGATGTAAATCCTTCTAATATTTTTCCGGACCATGGATTTTCTGAGAACAGAAAGCAGGAGCAAACATAAAATATTCATGTGTGCCTTCCCCCTCCCTGCCCTCCTTCGGCGGGTAAACTGGCAGGGAGGGGGAAAGAGGGGGAGGGTACAAAAAGCTATCAAATAAAAAATTCTGAAATTTATCAAGTATCCAATATACAGTAACCAGCAGCGACCGGCTACGACAGCAATCCAGTATCAAGCATCCAGTATCCCTCCTCCGTCCTTCGGACTCCGGAGGGCAAGGCCAGCATCCAGCATCCAGCCCGCCTTCGCTTCTCATCAGCCAAATCTTTTGCGAAGGCCGAAAAGCTTCGGCGGGTAAATATCCAGTATCCAGCATCCCGCAGATTCGTTATTTGTTATTTGTTATTTGTTATTTGTTATTTGTTATTTGTTATTTATTTACTTACTTCTTCAGTGCCAGCACGAAGGGCACTGCTCCGAAGGCTACCCAGCCGCAGATGTTATAGGTGTTGCGCAGGCCGATAGCATCGGCAAGGGCGCCTATGCCGATCACCAGTACGGCGCTGGCAAAGAAACTGATCAACATATAGATGCTGTTAAAGAAGGCGGGACGGTCGTTGGCACGGTCCTGTATCATGGCCAGCAGCACGGGGGTGCTGCCAAAAAGTGATATCCCCATGAGGATAAGTACGGGGATGGTCCAGAAGCTGCTCAGATGAACGAACAGAAGCATAAGGACAGGGGTTGTGATGGTGATGATAAGCAGGGTATTTCTTTGACCTATCCGGTCGGAGATGGTTCCCGACAACAAAGCGCCTCCGGCACCGGCCAGCTCAAGGATGGCCAGGGCGCCGCCGCTCATCCAGAGACTTTCGCCCAGATCGATATTCATATAGGTTGGCAGGAAGGTGGTCAGGGCTGATTTTGTGACTGCCCTGAAAAAGGTTATGCCGCTAATGATGATAAGGAATGGCGCCATTTTGTGCAGACTTTTCCATATCCCGGCTTCCTTTTCCCTGCCCTGGAATTCTTTGGAAATCTTTACATTTTTAAATTTGATAAACAGGATAAAAGTGGCCAGCAGTCCGAAAGGGATCAGCTTCCAGGTGCCTTCAAGTCCCCAGGCCGTGACTGCTCCTACAACGATCAGTGGGCCGAGGGTGCGGGCCATTTCGCCACCGAACATATAAAAGCTCATTCCCCTGCCGGTACGGTTTCCACTCAGCTTTTTAACCATTACCGGTGCAGGCACATGAAATAGCATGGAGCTGAAACCCATGGTAAACAGCAGAATGCCCAGGATGGCCGCATTGGGTGCGAGGCCGATCAGCCCCATGGAAACAGCCGTAATGGCCGGTGTAATGATCACCAGGTAGCGCAGGGCGATGCGGTCGGCCATCAGTCCTACAAATGGGTTCAGCAAGGAGGGCAATCGCTGCACCAGCGAAAGTACGCCCACCATGGTATAGTTGAGGCTGAGCTTTTCGATGAGCAAGGGGAGGAGAGGGGCGAAAAAGGATGAATAAATGTCGTGTACGAGGTGGGCCAGCGAAACCAGGATCACATTACCGGATTGAAAAATGGTTTTGTCCGTCTTGCCACCGCTTTTATCCATGCGGCAAAATTACATTTTATCTTAAATATTCTGAGCTTGTTTAGTCGTTGGTTGTTGATTTGTTTAGTCGTTTAGTAGTTTTGTCGTTGAGTTGTTTAGTTGTATCCAGGATCCGATACATGCGCCATGCAGCATTTTGTCAATCTCCATTTGTAATTTACATTATATTGAGCATGAGATGGGGAGAAGAGGAGAGGGGGGATGGGGAGAAATGAATGATGAACACTGAACAAGGAATGAAGAACAAGGAAATAATATAACCTGAAAAATTCATAAACTTCAAAAAAACAGAGGAGAAATGCAGGTTATCTC
>JAVVEM010000087.1:0-4112 GCA_032250805.1 Bacteroidales bacterium | reverse complement strand
AGTCCCAGTTTGTCGTACATGGCTTTCTCAGTCTCTGAAACCATTTTCTTTTTCCCTTTGAAGATACCGTACTCGTTCACTTTGTATCCTTTTCCCTGCCCGATCTTTCTCAATGCAATTGTATGTGATTTCGATCCTGTAAAATATAGCAGGGCAGATCCAAAAGACTTTTTCTTCACTATCCTGAAATCAACATGTATGCCTGATTCCAGTATGACTGATGACCTGGTGTCGCCTTTCGACAATACTCCCGACACATCCTCATAATTCACGAAATGCTTGATCACCTTTTCAGGATCCTTCGAAGTGCCGAGGATATCCAGATCGCCCACAGTTTCTTTTTTCCTTCGATAGCTTCCGGCAATTGTCACACTATCGATCTCCCTAATCAGATAATCGGTTAATGCCTTGCCAATTTCTTCTGCATCTGCTAACCTGAACCTGTCAAGGTCATCTTTTTTCTCATATTCTTCAATTTCTTTTATGAGGTTTTCAACACTTTTCTTTCCAAAACCCTTTATTTTCTTTACCTTGCCTTCATCCAGCGCTTCTTTTAAGTCATCGATCGATTCGATGTTCAGATTATCGTACAGTATCTTTGTCCGGCGAGGACCCATTTGTCCGAGGTTCATCACCTCAAGCAATGACTCCGGTATTTTTTTTCTGAGTTTTTTCAGTTGTGAGAGTTTACCGGTTTCAGCGATCTCAACTATCTTTCCGGCCATACTGTCGCCAATACCTGGGAATGATTTAAGCTCCTCCTTGTTTTCGGCCAGCTTTGTAATGTTCTCCGATATTCCTGATATCGTCTGTGCTGCTTCACGGTATGATCGCACCCTGAACTCATTTGCACCTTTGATATCAAGCAGATCGGCTACCTCATTCAATATCCTTGCTATTGTTTTATTGCTAACGGGCATAACTACTTTTTTTGGCAGGAAGGGCAGTAGTAAGCTGTCCTTCCCGATACCTTGGTTTTCGTGATCTTCCGGATAAAACACATGTTTCCGGCCATCATACTGATAACAGGATAGTTTATAAATAAATTCTCAATGTATTCCGGAATATCATTTGTAAATGTTGACACGTTGGTTCGACTGCCAAAAGAATAATCAATACCACTTGAATTAATGATAGTAACCTCATAATAGTTGTTTTGTATAATCTTACAAATCCTCTTTTACGATATACTTTTCGTCTACTCCGATCTCTTCAAGAGCTTTTAAGACCTGTTCCATCATCGGCGGAGGGCCGCAGACATAGAAGTATTGATCCTTTTTTACTCCCAGCTTTTCAATATATTCCCTGTCTATAAAACCATGGTCGTAAGGCTTTATATCTTCATCCGAAAGAATATTGATGAAATGATCACCCAGCATTTTTTCGAATTCATTTTTCAGGATAATATCTTTTTCCGTTTTGTTGCCAAATATGAGTTTGTTCCCATCAATGTTGCCGTCCTTATGAAGTTTTCTGAAGATTGCTATAAAAGGGGTAACTCCGGCACCGCCGGCAATGAAAACCCCTTTTCCTTTATACTGGATCGCCCCGAAAACTTCGTGTAATATCAATTCGTCGCCCCTGTCAATTCCGGCAAGTTCATTTGTAACACCCTCATGTGATGAATATATCTTAATTGTAAATTCAAGGTATTCTTCATCAGGAAGGCTTGTAAAAGTAAAGGGACGCTTTTCATCCGACCAGTCACTGTTATTAATTGAAACTTCAGTAGCCTGCCCCGGGCTGAAATCGTAATTTTCTGGTTTTTCAAGACGAAAAAATTTAACATCATGGTTCACAAAACCTGTGTCTATAACTCTTTCTATATGTTTTTCCATTTCTTAATTGATTTACTCTTAGTGAAATAAAAATTTATGGTTCTGGCAATCGCCGCTTAGAACCCTGATGTCAAACATGCCGTTATTGCTCAGGGATTTAACCTGCGACTTGATGATGCTTGTCACACCACCGGGATGTAAATGATAATGCAGGATGGCGATGTTCCCTTTCATAAATATTTTTTAGGGTTGATGTTGACCTTATATGCGCAATCACTTTGCCATAAATAATTAAATTCTTATAAAACCCTCAATAATAACCTTTTAAATAAGTCAGCCACGGAAATATATGTTTCTGTATTTGTAGAATAAAATCCTCACCTTCCTCCAACTTCAGCTAATTACAAAACAGAATGTGTATGATATGTACCCACCAGCGGCGCCTTCCGGATGCTGAAAAATATCACACTTACGACAGAAAAATGATAAAACTTTCAGATCCTTTTGTAAATTTGGATCAAAGCAAACCAAATACATACCATTTGAAGGCATAATCATGGGATACAAAAGTATTCAGCTAAAACTCCCGACCAATTATACGAAGGAGGATATAAAAAGTGCGATCCGCAAAAAGCTTGGGGCAGGGGAGTTTACCTTTGCGATTGATAGAAAAAGTCTGGATGCACGAAAGAAAGATAATATTCACTGGTTGCTGAATATTGTGGTCACATCCCCGCTGTTTAAGGGAGAAGAATATAGCGGAAGTAAAAAGCTTGAAATTACATACAAAAAGCGTAATGAGAAGGTGGTGGTTGCGGGCAGTGGCCCGGCAGGTTTTTTTGCGGCCTATGTGTTACAGATGAGCGGATTTGATGTAACAATCCTTGAACGGGGATCGGAAGTTGACAGGCGCAGCGAGGCCATTGATCTGCTTGAAGGGTCGGGGCAATTTTCAAACGATAACAACTATGCTTTCGGAGAGGGTGGAGCAGGCACTTTTTCCGACGGCAAGCTTACCTCGCGTTCCAAACATATTTCTGCCGAAAGGCAGTTTTTCCTTTCTGAATACGTGGATGCCGGAGCTCCTGAAGAAATATTGTATATGGCTCATCCTCATGTTGGTACCGATAATCTGAAGATTGTCGTACCCAGGCTCAGAGAGAAGTTCAAGTCAATGGGCGGAAAATTCCTTTTCGAAACACTGCTGGAGGATATTGTTGTAAAAGGAAAAAGGGTAGGATCAGTAATTTGCAGTTCAGGTGAGCTGCAGGCCGATCATGTGCTGATCGCAACCGGACACTCGGCATACGATACCTGCCGTTTGCTTATTCGAAAAGGAGTTCAATTTAATACAAAGAACTTTGCCATCGGGCACCGCATCGAACATAAGCAGGAAATCATAAACCTTGCCCAGTGGGGCAGAAGGCAGTTGCCGGGTGTAAAAGCAGCAGAATATCGTTTGGCGACCAAAACGGCAAACGGAACCGTGGTTTATTCCTTTTGTATGTGCCCGGGGGGATTTGTTGTGCCCTCGGCTGCCTTTGAAAGCAGGAGTGTTGTAAATGGGATGAGTTACTTTGCCCGCGATGGCCAATATGCCAATGCCGGCATTGTGGCCGGAGTAGATCCTGAAGCGCTCACAGGAAGAAAATGCACCGCAACGGAGATCCTGGACTGGATGGATGCGATGGAAGAGAAGTTCTATGCTTTTTCGGACGGGCTGGCAGTCCCTGCAACACACGTTTCTGATTATTTGAAACAAAAGGCCACATCAACGGCCTTGAGTGGCAGTTATTCGCGTGGTTTGATCCCCGCAAAGCTCTCTGAAATGGTTCCGGAAATGGTCAGCAAGGCGATTGCCGAAGGACTTAAAGATTTTAGCAGGAAGATAAAAGGCTTCGAACAGGGAATCCTGATGGGCCTTGAAAGCAAGACCTCTTCACCTTTACAGGTGGCCAGAGAAACCAACGGAAGGTGCACAGGTTTTGATAACCTTTATTGTATTGGCGAAGGAAGCGGTTTTGCAGGTGGTATTGTTTCCAGCGCAGCTGATGGGATTAAATGTGCAATGGCCCTGGCATCGGGAAGCTGATACTTCTTTGGTTTGCTGCAGGAAGTCTATTACCGACAGCACGAATACACGAGCACACGAAAAGAATAATAAATCACAAACTGGTTTCTGGTTCCTGGTTCCTGGGTTTACCCTCCGAATTATTGTAAACTGTAAAATGTAAAATGTAAATTGTAAAGTGAAAATTTTAAAACTTCCATGTTCATCATTTCCTGCCAGCCCTCATCCGGCGGGTAAACCGGCCTTGCTCCGCCGAAGCTACG
>JAVVEM010000086.1:0-4152 GCA_032250805.1 Bacteroidales bacterium | reverse complement strand
ATCGCAGGTGGGCAGCTCGTAGATGGTCACGCTCTGGGTGATTGTATCGCGGCAGCTGTTCTCATTATACACATGCATACTCACAATGTATGTTCCCGGACCGGAATAAGTATGCGTAAAGGATGTTTCGTTGGTAGTGGTTCCATCGCCCAGATCCCAGTATCTTTCCTGAATAGCACCGGTACCCTGATCTGTAGTATCGGTGAATGTAAGGATGGTGCCGTCGCATACCGCATTCCCGGGTGTGATCTCAAAGCCTGCTACAGGTAGGGGAAAGACTTCAATTGCCTGTTGGATAGAGTCCATGCATCCATCTGTATTTTCAACAAGAAGGTTAACAGTATATATACCGGATGTGGTATAAAAATGTGATGGAGCAGATAAAGTTGATGTATTACCATCTCCGAAGTCCCATTGCCAGTCGACGATGGTCGTCGTTGAGGTATCCTGGAAGGCGATGGCTTCCATGGCACAGAGTGAATCCCCTGGTGTGATAGTGAAGCCGGCCCCGGGGCTGTCGAATATGGTCAAGTCCATATAGGACGTATCATTGTTACATGGTTGCATGCCATAGGCGACAAGCCATAGCCTTACTATACCCAGTTCTCCGGGTGCAGGGGTGTAAACAGGGAGTAACGCAGTATCATAATTAAATGTCCCGGTCCCGCCAAACCAGAGCAGGGAATCCGCATAAGTAGTATCGGGCAACACGGCTGAATTGGTGAAGTCCCAATCATGATTCTGGCAGACAGTCTCGTTGGAGCCTGCCTCGGAATAGGCCTGTGGTATTACTATTACATTAAATAGTGTTGGATTATCAGCTGTACAACCATTTTCATTCATGTAATTGACACTTATACTATGTGATCCAAAATCATTCCAAATCACTGAAACAGTATCGGTTCCTAATCCTGAAATTATGGTACCTCCTGAAGAAATGCCCCATGTATAAGCGGTCATGCCAGCTTGGGTTGTATATAAATATTCTGAATTGTTGGAGCATGCACTATCGCTACCAATAATTGTTGGCACAGGCAAGGGATTGACAATAACATTTACTGTGTCAGTTGCGATACAACCATTGTTATTGGATACCTCTACCCAGTATTCACCTGTATTATTCACAGTAATGGTAGAAGTAGTTGCACCGGTATTCCAGAGATATGAAACATATGTTCCGGGATCTAAAATAACGGTATTGCCTTCGCAAATGCTTGTATCAGGCCCTAAATCAACAGTAGCCATAGGATACAGTTCTATATGTATAGTATCCATAAGTGTGCAATAATTCCCATTAACCACGCATGAGTAATAACCACTGTCCACCACTGTATAGTAACGGTTGGTATCTACAAGAGTCCATGAGTTGCTAATCAATTTATACCATTCGTAAGATGTCATGTTGGAACCACCATCAAGTATCATACTATCACCTGGACATATATTTGCATCAGCACCAAGATACAGGCTGCTGTAATCAGAAAAGAAACCATATTCGGCACTGGCTCCGGTTTGATGTAAAACACCCAAATGGAATTTTCCTGTAGTATTTGAAATTGTATTCGGACCAACAGGTATTTCCGTGGTAGTAAACTGTCTTTTAGAATAAACCCACTCATCATTGGTGCCAGGAACAACATCAAAGCCTGCCCCGGTTAGAACAGTTGTGGACCCGTTCAAAACAAAGCTGTCCTGATTGCCATTTCGGGTAAGGATCAATAGTGCGAAAGTGTTGTTATTAGTGCGATTAAATCCGATTTGTTCGGAACCGGTACAGGAATCCTGTGGCAAAATTGATGCTCCAAATTCGTTATTGAAACCTGAAAGATGCATCACGTAAACAGGTTTCGAAGCCTCCAGGTATACAGTATTGTCGGTAGTCGGAATCTGATATGAAAATAAGCCAGAAGAATTGATAGTTGCTGCAGGAGTAGTACTTCCATTCAAATATATATCCGTATTATCTTCTGTACCACACACATATATATGTTCATTAGCATTAGCCCATCCGCTAATGGCAATATACTCCATTCCAAGAATATTTGTCGGAATACTCTGATCACAAACAATGTCATATGCTCCACTCTGATATATACTATCATCCTGCCATGTAACAGCAATAGGTTTGTCGGATGTGATATATGAGCCATTGAGGGTGTTTCCGGCTAATGTACTGATTGCCCTGCAAGAGTATGTTTCACCTCTGTTAAGTGTTATAACAAAAGATTCTCCGGCCTTGTGTCCGATAATATCATCACCTGGCGTAATCGTAATCGTTGTATTGTCTTCAGTGGCAACAATTTCGAAAGATTCTTGTCCGACCTGATTGTGGTAATTATTCTGTGAAACAATATAAAACTCGTTCCCAAGCGCATTTTTCCCTTTCAATGCGAAAATTCCCGGATTATTTGTATGGGCACATTCATAATATGCTGTCACATCATTATTTGAGACCAATAGCAAGCCTCTGTTAAGAACCTGATCAGCAGGTGTATTTTCAATTATATTAAGCCACGGCGTGAGATTAATGCTAAATGTGGTATTTGGCGCAATGGTTTGTATAATAGGTGTAAATGTAGGATTGGCGGGCATTCTAAGATTTATTTCGGTTTCATCCTCCATGGCAGATATTCGCATGAAAATTGGACTATCACCATGGCTTGCTGCAATATCAGGTGCTACAAACCAAAACTCATCATCGACTTGCGCAAACAAAGCTATAGGAGACACTAAAAGGATAATGATAAGATGCCTGAAACAATGTTTAAACTTAGCGTTCATAATTTATTGTTTAAATTTCTCCCTTTTATAGTGCTCACACTATTATGACAAATATAACAATATAAAAATACAGCCATGAACACCTGCTCGTAATGAACCTGCACATGAGACAACAGTAGTGGTGCTTACTCATTTTGATGTTAGCAGAGTGGATGAGAGCGACGAAGGTCCCCCAGGTGGAAGGCAGAACATTGGCAAATAGCAGCTCCCGGCAAATTGCTGGGCTTGTAAAGAAAGCTTCAAGCAACTGTTTAACAGAAATATGCACTTTAAAAAGTATATGAGATACCCAATGAAGCGTAATGAAATAAAGCAAAATTATATACTTCATCATTATCGGCACCCCCTTCAAGTATGCGATAACCAATCCGGAACAGGAAATGATCTGAGAATTTATAGGTCGCGGCAAGTAACACGTCTTCAGCCCTGCCTTGCGGAGCAGCTAAGGCATCACCTTCGAGCAGAATACCAATTTTTTCATTCATTTTCCAGTATAACCTGAAATTAATGATGGGAACAAATCCCACGTTCTTTTTGGAGGAAGATAACCCCTGGCCACTGAGTTCAATTTCTGCATCTCTTATTTTAGCTGTAAACCCCAATCCAAACTCAAATTTTGGCCTTTTTACAATATCATACCGATAGGTTATCCTGTATGAATTAAACTTATATATTGCATTCAGCTGTGTATTGACAGGGAATCGTATACCGTTAAAATCAATCTCTTTATCTGATAATCCTTCTGATTTTACTTTTAAAGGAGCATACAATACAGATATTGTGTGTCGCGATCCCAATGTAATTCCGGCTCTCAGGCGGACAAAGGCGGATGGTTCGGCATTAAGGTCATCTTTTAATGAAAATGCAGTTCCTGTATCACCGGGAATTTGCACATCATTATATCCGGTAAAAACCACCCCCGGCTCTATATCGATAAATACCTGGGCATTCACAAAAATGGGTATGCTAAACATACTTATTGCCAGCAGGGAGATATACAAAAGGAAATTATTTTTCATGAAATAAATTATTATGCATCTTCAAAACAGCTATTGCAATTTAGGCTGTTTTAAATATGTTGTTTACGCAAAGATAAAAGAATTCAATTGGTAATAATGACTGCACCCATCGCCTTCCGAAGCTTCAGCAAAGGATGGAAAAGCTTTTGTGATTTAACGATGTAGCGATGTTCGATTTTCGATGTTCGAAGTTTTTGTTTAGTCGTTGAGTCGTAACCAGAACACGTATTTGTCATTTGTTATTTGTTATTCGTTATTTGTTATTTATTTGTTATTTCCCTTCGTGCCGTCATGTGCTCGTGTGCTCGTGAAGTCGTTTACCCGAGAGGGCTCTCCCCATCCCCCCATCCCG
>JAVVEM010000085.1:0-4211 GCA_032250805.1 Bacteroidales bacterium | reverse complement strand
ATAATCTGGAAAATGAAATTATAAGCTCCACGACTTATTTGGAATACTTTGATTTACTTACAGTAAATGGGAAAACCTTTGATAACGTTAGAAAAATACTTGTAAAAGATCATTTGATGGGGCTGAATTTCGAATATTATCTGGCAAAAAATAATGGAATAATAATGCTTCGTGAAAGAGGTGATACCACTAATCGTGTTTGGAAATTACTGGATTCAAATATCATTCAATAATTCTTTGCCCGGGGCTTTTTAGCGTCAATCCATTAAAAAAAGCTGCAACTCACCACAAAATCAGCAATTTTACAAAGCAAGGTGCAATACGATGGGGGTCTCTCCGCCGCATCGCTTCGCTCCACAGCATCGAGATGACCGGTAGATCTTAACCAGCGGAGCAGAATATTTCGAACATCGAAAATCGAACATCGCTACATCGTTAACTCACAAAATATATTGAAGAATGGTGTGACATTTTGCTGTTTTGGGTACTAATAATCAGGGGGGCGGTAGAGTATAAAATGAAGCATATTCAAAAAATCGAATCCAGGATCCATGAAATCAGGGGTATAAAGGTGATGCTTGATTTCGACCTGGCAGAATTATACGAAGTAGAAACAAAAGTGCTCAACCAGGCTGTAAAAAGGAATCCCAAACGCTTTCCTGATAAGTTTATGTTCCGACTTAACGAAGCGGAATGGGATCGGATGCGGTCACAAATTGTGACCGCATCCGATCAGCGTAAGAGAAACGTATCAGCCTTACCTATTGCCTTTACTGAACATGGAGTAACCATGCTTGCCAGTGTATTAAAGAGCGATAAAGCCATTCAGGTAAATATTGCCATTGTCGATGCTTTTATTACCCTCAGAACTTTCTCTTCTAATGTTGACGCTATCATATCCAGGCTCAAAAAACTTGAATTGCAGTACGATAAACAATTCAAAGATGTATTTGAGGCCCTAAGATACCTTCTTGAGAAAGATCAGAAACAAAATGATCAGCGAAACAGAAAAAGGATAGGCTATTAGGCATGATGGTTTTGCCAATGTACTGCACAACGCCGGGAGGTGCATTAAATTGACCTCCCGCAAACAGCCAGGGGGTCCCTCCTCGCTCCGCTCGTTCGGGATGACCATTAGCACTTAACTAGCATAGCATTAAATGTAAAATGAAAAATGTAGAATTGACAATCGACAACCGGAGCGAAGCGGAGCTCGGCGAAGCCAATCAAAAAAGGGAGCCAGCTCCGCTGTGCTCCCTTTTTTGCCGCTCCTCATCTTGGACTCGAACCAAGGACCCTCTGATTAACAGTCAGATGCTCTAACCAACTGAGCTAATGAGGAATTTTGCCTTAAAAAGCGAGTGCAAAGATAGATATAATCCTGAACTATGCAATAGTTTTTATTGAAAAATTATTTATCCATTTAATCTGCTTCTGGCTTTTGGTCACTGGTTTCCGGGTTCATAAGCATAAAGCCTTTGCCAAAAAGAATAACAATCAATTGACTCATAATGAATTATTTCCCAACAATAGATTTTGATTTAATATCTTCTTTTGCTATATTTGAAAAAACAACATCATCTCATTACTCAATACTCAATACTCAATACTAATTTAACCCTAACCATGAAAAAATCAGTCGACGATAAAAAAGTTCACTACACAAAAACCGAAGGCATGATGAGCCGGATGAACGACCCGGTGCAGGCCTATAACAGCTAAATGAAATATGGCGGGGAAAAGATCACTGGAAAAAAATCGAGGCAAAGTTGCCCATCAACATGGAAGTGGCGCGCGGCATAGCCATTACCTTCAATTTTTACGAAGGGACAGCAAAAATGCAGGTGGAAAAGGCTGAGCACTGACATTTCGGGCACCAGACATGTTATCATTCTTAATTTCATCCCCAATATTCAAACTTCAGCAACACACAACCTGCTTACTATAACATTGAAAGACATAAAAAAACCCCGCAAATGGCGGGGTGGGGATATGAGGAACCGTAAAAAATGCATACACCGTTCACGGGTGGTTGAGGATTTTATTTGCGCAGGCGACCCAAAAAGTGATCCACGCTGATCTTGCCTGGTCCCAATACGAACAGAGTGAAAAGCATCAGCAGGTAATAGAGCGGGATCTCATATCCGTTATCGCCGGCATTGAATCCATTGGCATAATGTACCGTAAATATGGCCACCAGCATCACGATCATCAGTGGAACAGCGATGATCCTCGTTCCCAGGCCAACAAAAAGTAATACTACTCCCAGTCCTTCGGTGATCGTGGCCAGGTAAGCATTCAGGTAGGGCAGCGGATATCCCATGCTCTCAAACCAGCCGCCAATGGCATTTACATCCTTGAGTTTCATCATGGCAGGATTATAAAATCCATATGCCAGTATAAGCCTCAAAAATAACAGGGGCAGATCGGATAAGTTAGAAATAGTGTCCGCAAAGCGGTCGTATGTTTTAATGATTGCTTTCATAATTAAGTTGTTTATTGTATGTTTAATTCGTTTTATAACCCAGAAAAGCGCCTTTTTTCAGCATTTCTTGGGTAAATGCTTGTAATTTTAATTCAAGTTGTTGTGCGTTGCCGAGGTCAAAGTCACTGGCAATGTCTTCAAGATGTCTGATCAGCGGAACAGGGGGCGACTGCATCATGGTATCCAGTAAACGGGCATGCAGCACAGAGAGGTTTATAAAGTGAACTGAACCACTTTGCGGCTCGCGGAAAATGAAGACAAAATAGCTGCCCTTCTTCTTCGCTGCTTCACTGATAGCATAGAGGTGCAGAGGGTATTCCAGCTGTATGAGTCTGCTGTCGCGGTTAATGACCAGTGCAGATCCCGGTATTTCATTGGTTCTGAAATAGTGACCATGATCGTAGTCGGGCATCATATGGACCTCAATTTCCAGCCATTCAAACCACAGCAGTTCATTCAGCCAGGGTTTGTTTAATTGTGCGGCATAATTGCCATTCTTTACATATAGATAGAATTCATGAGGGAGTTTCCATAATATAGGTGTTTGCGCGTCATGCCCTGTAAAGAAGCTGTCGAACAAATATTTCCATTCATCTTCCGACAGCACCTTGCGGGTGATGGGGTAAGCCTGTGCGATTGCACCATACACCACATTCAGCACCAGCCTGCGGTAATGCGGCAAGCGCCCCTGTGTGACACCCGGAATATCCATATCATTACCGGAACGGATATATCGCGCCAGGTCTTGCTGTATCAAACTTGTTTCATGCTTGAGCATATGCGGCCTCCCAGTATTTTTTGGTTATGTTTCTGAGGTTCGTTAACTCTTCCTGCATCTGGTCAAGGTCTTCATAATTAAAATCCCTTTCGAGCAATACAGGAACCGGCCTGATCCGTTGAACTGTCCATTCAAAAAGCTCATATACCGGGTCAATTATGGGCTGTCCGTGCGTATCTATGATCAGATCTTCTTCAACCTGTTCGTGGCCGGCCATATGAATATACGCCACCCTTTCGAGGGGAAGCTTTTCAATAAATTGTTTTGCGTCGTACTTATGGTTAAAGGCATTGACATAAACATTGTTTACGTCGAGCAACAAGTTGCAGTCGGCTTCTTCCAAAACCATGCTGATGAATGTTGCCTCATCCATTTCGGCAGCCACCGGAGTATAATAGGATACATTTTCGATGGCGATCTTCCTTTCAAGGAAATCCTGCACCTGGCGTATCCTGTTTGCAACATGCTTTACTGCATCATCCCTGAAGGGCACCGGAAGAAGGTCGTAAAGATGTGCGTTTGCCGCTTTGGCAAATGAAAGGTGTTCCGAATACACATCCACCTTGAATTCGTTTAAAAAACGTTTAATCCCGGCCAGGAAATCCCAGTCGAGTTCTTCGGGGCTTCCAATTGAAAGTGATAAGCCATGTGCATGTACCGGGTAGCGCTCAACAGCCTTACGGGCAATCCGGCCCCAGTATCCGCCTACGTCCATCCAGTTTTCGGGTGCAAACTCAATAAAATCGGGCCTCAGTAGATCCCCTTTGATGAGCTCTTCCGAAAAATCCCTTCTGAATCCTATTCCTATCATTTTAATTTGTTTTAAAAACTGCCCGGCCATTATCCCTGGTTCAGGGAAACGCTTTCGGCCAGGCAGTCATGTTATCAATCAATTATAACAGCGTTTTTTTACATTCCACATTTACCTTCACCACATTTGCCTTCCTG
>JAVVEM010000084.1:0-4356 GCA_032250805.1 Bacteroidales bacterium | reverse complement strand
GGGATCAAACTATAATAACCATGGGTGAAACCCATGGATATGGGTGCAACCCATGAACGACAAAAACAGCCTGCTGCGAAGCACGGCCCAATCAAACCGATCCCGGAGGGATCAAACTATAATAACCATGGGTGAAACCCATGGATATGGGTGCAACCCATGGATATGGGTGCAACCCATGGCCACATGGACAACAAAAGAATATACACTCCACATACCAACGCACACCACAAGCTAAAGATAGCTCCAATCTGTAAACCAGAACCCTGAAGGGGTTCACACTACTATGTCTACTCACACACAAATCATCTACCAGTTCGTCTTCTCAACAAAGCACAGGCATTTTACTCTCAAAGGTGATGAAAACCGTCTGAAATTATACAAATACATCTGGGGAGTGTTGAAGAACAAGAAATGTATCGCTTACAAGATAAATGGAATAGAAAACCATTTACACATTGCAACTCATATACATCCTGATGTTGCACTCTCATCACTTCTAAAAGATATAAAAGTGTCCTCTTCTGTTTGGATAAAGCAGAACCACTTGTTTCCCGATTTTATTGGATGGGCTCAGGGATACGGGGCCTTCACGTACAATATCAAACAGAAAGAAATCTTGGAAAGATATATCGAAAAACAGGCCGAACATCATAAAAAAACATCTTTCAAAGCGGAATATGAGAAATTATTACAAAATAATGGCATCAAGTACGAAGACCGTTATCTGTTCTAATCATTAACCTGCCTAATAAATTATCATCGGGAATGCATCAATCATACGCCAGCCTAACCTCCTCATACGCCATAGCAGGCCTGAGCCATTCTTTCCACTCCGGAGCACGCCAGGTATCCAGTGCGGTATGGGTGATCAGATATTTTTCAGGTATGGGATGCGTTCCCAATACTACTTTCAGCCCAAACTTTTCAGGTATGAAGCGCATAAAGTGGTCGATATAAGGACAGGGCGGATATCCCACCAGGAAACCTGTGGCCAGGTGGATCACGCCGGCACCGTTCTTTTTCATTTCCCCGCAGGCATATTCGATGTTACCACCCGGGCAGCCGCCACAGCTCGTATAGCCCACAATGTTCACCTCTTCACCGGTACTGTAAATATCGAAGGCTCCATCGCGTTGTTGCAGCGCCCTGAAACATTTTCCTCCGGCACAACCCCTGTACCTGTCGCAGATAATAATGCCGATATTGGTCTTTTTCATGGTATCTTGATTTAAAATTAACAAATCATTATTCTAGTATTCTATGCCCTTTCTGGCTTCAACCCCATCCTGGTAATAATGCTTAACCTCTCTTATTTCGGTAACAAGGTCAGCCAAATCCAGCAGTTCACCCGGAGCATACCTACCCGTTAAGACGAGTTCCACATGGGCTGGCCGTCTGTTTATCAGGTCAAGCAACTCATCGATTTCAATAAGCTTATAGTAGAGGGCGATGTTGATCTCATCGAAGATCACCAGATCGTATTTGCCCTCCATAACGATACGCAACATTTCCGTGAACCCTTTCTTCGCCGCATCAATGTCATTTTGCATGGGTTCATTCACGATGAAGCAGTCCAGTCCATACTGTTTTAGGGATATATTGGGCAGATGTTCGAGCGTATCCGGCTCATGGTAGTGCATACCCTTTACAAACTGTCCGATAAAGACCTTCAGCCCAGCTCCGCTGGCCCTCAACGCCAGGCCCAGGGCCGCGGTAGTCTTTCCTTTTCCATTACCGGTATACCCCTGTACTTTTCCTGTCATTTTAATACCAGTTATTTCTTATCGCTGCGTTCACAGCACTTCCCCATAAAGTTACATTATTTATCGTTCACATTTTAGGCGGTAGATGAAAAATATCGAAGAAGCGATGGAGATCATATACAGGATGAAGAAAAGGTTAAACCCCAGTTGGGTGATCACCCATCCCCCAAAAAGGGGAAAAAGTGCAGGAAGAATATTTCCTGCCCCCGCTATCCCGGTATACAGGGCACGGTTGCTTATGGCCGACACCTCGAGCAAAACACCATTCATGCTGATGGTATAAGTGGCAAAGATGATCCCGCCAATAAAAAACAACAGGCCGAAGGGTGGTTGCCCGGGCACCAGCATAATCAGAAGGGGTAACAGAAAGGCGATCACCGCATTGATATACAAGAGATATCGGTAGCGAAACAATCTGGCAAAAGCAAAAAGCAGCAAGCCTGTGAATACGCTCCCAATCACCTTATACAGCAGGAAGTTGGCCGTATCGCTGCTGGCAGTTCCGAACATATCTTTAGCATAAAGCACGATAAAAGGCATGAGGCCGATGCTGATCCCCATGGTGTTGATAAAACCGAGAAAATTCCCCAGTTTTGGATTCTCCTTCAATTCTGTCCTTATCAGTTGCAGGAAATGCCCCGGGCTTTTCACGCTAAACTTTGAGGGCACGGTTTCCTTCAAATTCCAGAAACCGAGCGAGGCAATGGAAAGTGCCCCGAAACCAATGAAGAACATATAGGCATAGTTTAGCGGATAGGGACTGGAAGTCAGCACCCAGCGGGCAATGAAGACCGATCCCAGGAGGATGGCCCCGTTAACGACTTGCCGTATGGAAAAGAAGGGTTTACGGAATTCCTGCGTGATCGATTTGCCCATAATATCGGTATAGCTGATATTGGCAAAGGCTCCGCCCAGTGAAAATATGGTGATAAAAACAAAGATGAGCAGGATCCGGTAATCATCCTTCAGGTATGCATTAAAGAACAGCATAAGCCCGATGGCCAGCAGGGCCAGTATGCGTGAATTGATGCCCAGGAGCAGGAATTTTTTCTTAAAGGAATAATTGCTGATAAAAGGAGCAAAGATGAGCTGGGTAAAGCTTGATCCCCCGAGCATTATGGCCGTGAGTATTCCGATATGCATGGCCGTACCCCCCGATTCCACCATCATGGCCGGGATGACGGTATCGATATCGATAAAGTTCTGTGCCAGGGCCAGGAAGCCGGCATGCCAGAGCAGGGAACGAAAATTATTCTTTGATACTTTTTTTTCCAGACTCATAACGTTTTTACTGTCAATCATCACGAATCACCTGGCATGGGACTGCATCAGGCAGGGGTATGATCAGTCATAACCAAAATGTTTCAGTTTATTTTCATCATCACGCCAGTCTTTATTCACTTTCACGCGAAGCTCCAGAAACACTTTCTTGTCAACAAACTCCTCAATATCCTTGCGGGCTTCAGTAGCCATTTTTTTGATGGCTTTACCTTCCTTGCCCAGGATGATCCCTTTTTGTGATTCGCGCAGCACGAATATCCAGGCCATAATTTTTATGATATTTTCTTCTTCCTTAAAGGCATCAACGATCACTTCTGCTGAATATGGAAGCTCCTGGTGGTAATAAAGGAAAATCTTTTCGCGGATGATCTCTGACACAAAAAAACGCATGGTTTTATTGGTAAGTTCATCCTTAGGGTAATAGGGAGGATTTTCGGGCAGTTTTTGCAGGATAAGGTGAAAAAGCGTGTCAATATTGAATTTATGAAGGGCAGATAGTGGTATGATCTCAGCCGCCGGCAATTTTTGCCTCCAGCCCGCGACGAGGGCCTCCAGCCTTTCCTGGTTTGAAAGGTCGATCTTATTGATCACAACGATCACAGGCACTTCGGTTCGTTGAAGCTTTTCCACCACTTCATCATCCTCATCCCTTTCATCGGCAGCAGTAATATAGAGGAAGATGTCAGCATCGAGCAAAGCATCATTCACAAACTTCATCATCGATTCCTGCAGTTTATATCCAGGCTTAAGATAACCCGGCGTATCGGAAAAAATGACCTGGTAATCATCTTCATTCACAATACCGAGAATACGGTGGCGGGTGGTTTGCTTTTTTGCGGTGATGATCGACAGCTTTTCACCCACCAATTCGTTCATTAATGTGGATTTTCCCACATTCGGCTTCCCGATAATATTCACAAAACCCGCTTTATGACTCATTTTAAAATATTAATGTAAAAAGATTTGGTGGGGAAGTTACAAAAAATTATCTTTGCAGTCCTTTTTAACACATATTGCGGGGTGGAGCAGTGGTAGCTCGTCGGGCTCATAACCCGAAGGTCGTAGGTTCGAATCCTGCCCCCGCTACAAAGCCAAAACCTCACACGACAGTGTGGGGTTTTTTATTTGGTATCGTTGAAAGCTTGCTTTCAATCCGAAATACCAAATAAAAAAGCCCGGGTTCCGTAGGAATGAGGTTTTGGCTTTGGTACCCACCCCCATTCAGGATCAACGAGCGCAGCGAGTTAATCCTGCCAATATGTGCAATGCACCTCATCCCCCAACCCCTTCTCCTCCAAGGAGAAGGGGA
>JAVVEM010000043.1:0-27043 GCA_032250805.1 Bacteroidales bacterium | reverse complement strand
AAAACAAGATTTTCATCGCTTTTTTATGCACAATCAGCCGCGCCATGGCTTTTTTGATTAATTTGGTGAGCCAATCAGAAAACTATGATTATGAACATAAAAGTATCCTTCCTTCTTTGTATTCTTATGTTTCCTTTTCTGCTTCGC
The DNA here is from genome assembly GCA_032250805.1 of Bacteroidales bacterium. Taxonomy (GTDB): domain Bacteria; phylum Bacteroidota; class Bacteroidia; order Bacteroidales; family B18-G4; genus B18-G4. Next base: position 26,896 of record JAVVEM010000043.1, on the reverse strand, counting down.
GCCGGCGACAAGAAACTAAATATCCTGATTCCGGGTGAAGGAGAAGCATGGTCGTCGGCACATAAAAAAGAAATACCTGACTATTTCGGATCAGAGAAGTATATCTTTTCATGGATCGACACAGAAAAAACAAACTGGAAAACCGCAGATCTGCGCGCATACGACATTATCTGGCTGCATGAGCATGACAGCACAAAAGGCAGCACGGAGCATAGCAAGGCTTTCAATAAGGCCCTGACAGAATACCTGAACGAGGGCGGGAATATATTGCTCACACAGCATGCCCTTGGCTTTCTTAATACAAGTGGGTTGGAGCCTTTGGAGGTACAGCACAGGAAAAAGCAGAGTACAGACAATGGTTACGGCCGGATGCTTGGGTTCCATGCCTTCCTTGGTCATCCCCTTTTCCATTCCCTGAACGGTGGAGCTTATGTGTGGAAACCTCCTTACGATACTACTGTTACACAATGCGGGTTCTTCGGCCAAAATGTTCCGGAAAACGGAAAGGTGATCGCCGTCGACTGGGATTATATCTTTGTCAGGGAAGATGCCAGGCTCATCGTTGAATACAATGTAGGCAAAGGAAAAATCCTTGGCATAGGAGCTTATTTTAACCTTTCCGGGCCCAACCTCAACAGGGCCCATTTCGACCTCTTTTATCAAAACGTCTTCAATTACCTTACTGGCAGCGGAGCTGATAATGATGAACATTACTGGTTATACGGTAAACAGCAGGCAAAGCCCATCGAGAATATTCTGGAACGGCAGTTGCTTCCGCCGGCAGCACAGCCCTGGCATGACGATACATCCTCACTGGTCATGTTTCGCGATGCAGCCGCTAGTGAGTATTGCGAAGTGGCCGGCAAACGCCTTCTGGTGGCAGCATATGAGCCGGGAGGCATTTTTGAGGTGTGGGCACACCCTTTCATGGCCCTGAAAAACTACCATGCCAGCTTGCTTATTGATGGAGAAGAGGTTCACCTCAGCAAGCTAAAGCCTTCAATACGCATTACGGCTGCAGCGATCACCAGAACATATCATATAAGTGATCAAATCAGGCTGAAAGAGATCATGACGGTTTCTCCCTCCGGGCCGGTTGGCGTGGTACATTATGAGTACCGGGGCCCTGAAACAAAGCTCACTGTTTCGTTCAGCAGTAACATGCGGCTGATGTGGCCTTACTCAGAAAATGTATTAAAAACGATCGAATACGGCTACCAGCCCACGTTCAATGCAGTTGAGATAACAGCTCCCGAAGCCGGCCTCAGCACCTTCGTTGGCGCCAGCAGGATTCCCGTCAGCAAACAGTTCACCGAACACGATCATAACAGCGGCGATTCTGTTTTCAGTGTCGATGTCATGCAGCAATACAGCCTTAAAAACAATGAAGCCCTCGACATTATTTTTGCAGCCGGCAGTGAAGGCAGGGACAGCCTTATCGCTTCTTTCATGAATACCATGCAGGATGCATATAAGCTCTACCTGCAGGCTACAGGCTACTATAACAGCTTTAACAGCGAACTGCTCAGCATCCACACTCCCGACGATAACTTTAACAAAGGCTATGCCTGGGCACTGGCTGCCACCGACCGTTTCTTTGTGGAAACGCCCGGACTCGGAACTTCGCTCGTAGCCGGTTATAACGGCACCGATCGAGGCTGGGATGGCGGCCATGCAGTGAACGGCAGGCCCGGCTATGCGTGGTATTTCGGCCGCGACGCCGTTTGGAGTGCCCTGGCGGTGCTTGACTATGGTGACCATGCCGGCGTGCGCGATGTACTCGACATGCTGATCAAATACCAGGACCTTTCGGGAAAGATCTTCCATGAGCTCAGCACATCAGGCTTTGTGCATTACGATGCTTCCGATGCCACACCACTGTTTATCATCCTTGCAGGCCGTTACCTGCAGCATAGCGGCGATACCGCCTACATCAGGCAAAACTGGCCGGCAATAAAAAAGGCCGTTGAATACTGCAAATCGACCGATACTGATGGCGACGGCCTCATAGAGAATACAAATGTTGGCCATGGCTGGGTAGAGGGCGGGCCCCTTTTCGGTTCGCATACATCCCTTTACCTGGCATCATGCTGGATCGAAGCCCTCAGGTCGGCAGCCATTATGGCTGAATTTGGGGGCGAAGAAAAGCTCTCAGGAGCATACATCAAAGAGAGCATGCGCCTGAGAAGCAAGATCAGCGCCGATTTTTATAATCCATCAAATGATTTTCTCTACCAGGGAATATTTAAAGATGGTACCTACCATAAGGGAGAATCCATCCTGCCATCCATACCCATATATTTCGGACAATTGCCCAGCCTGCAATCAGCCACGATGCTGGATGCTTTTGCATCGAGCGAATACACCACCGACTGGGGGGTAAGGATTACCAGCCGTTCAGCCTCTCATTATCATCCGCAGGCATACCACTCGGGCAGTGTCTGGCCATTATTCACCGGATGGGTTGCCCTGGCCGAATATAAAGAGAAAAGGCATATTCAGGGTTTCGGCCATATCATGGCAAACCTGAATATTTACAGGGATTTTTCGCTGGCTTACCTCGAAGAAGTGCTGCATGGCGAAAAATACATCCCCTCAGGGGTATGCCCGCACCAGTGCTGGTCGGAAACCATGGTGATTCAACCCATCATTGAAGGCATGCTGGGCCTGGAGCCGGATGCCACAAACGAAAAACTAAAATTCGGGCCTGCCCTGCCCCCGCAATGGGATGCTGTCACCGTTAGAAATATCAAAGTCGGGCAACGTCTTATCCATTGGAAGATGAAGCGTGAAGCCAACACTACTTCCTATTATTTTTCGGGCGATGCTAGCGGAATGGATATTTACTTTGAACCGGTAATGCCTGAAGGAACGGTGATCGACAGCATCCTTATGAACAATGCCTCTCAAGAGATCAACGTGTGCACCGCTTGCCAGGGCATCACCCTGAAGTTGTTTCTCCGGCCGGAAGGAGATACGGAGATAAGGATTTTTCATAAAAAAGGCTTCGGCCTTATTCCACCAATCAGCAAGGCAAGCGAGGGACAAGCATCAGAAGGGTTGCGCATCATCAATACCAACTGGCACGATAACACCTTCACCATCACACTGGAAGGAGCCGCAGCAAAGCGGTACGAGCTACAAATGATCAATTATTTCGGCACACCCGCATCTGTTGAGGGTGCGGCTTTTACAGAAGACGGAAATACACTGGTACTGGAAGTTGATTTTCCGGCAATTTTGAAAGAGTACAGCAGAAAAACCATATCCATTGAATTCTGAAAAAATTTAAATTCCATGAAAACCATCGGACTGATCGGAGGAACAACCTGGGTATCTACCCTGGAATACTACAAATTGTTCAACCAGAAAACACATAAATTCCTGGGCAAAAACCACTCTGCACGGGTGATCCTTTACTCTGTTGACTTTGAAGATGTATTACGTTTCAAGGCAGAAGGCAGGGATGATGCTTTAAGAAAAATGATGCTCGAAGCTTCCAATGCTGTGGATTATGCCGGTGCCGACTGCCTTTTGCTCGGAGCCAACACCATGCATATGATGGCCGGTTTTATTGCCGACAGGATCAGCATTCCGCTCATCCATATTGCCGAAGAAACAGCCAGGGTCATTGAAAATCACAATATGAAAAAAGTAGCCCTGCTGGGAACAAAAATCACCATGGAAAGGGAATTTTACCGCCAGAAACTTTCAGGCTTCGGAATTTCGTCCATCACCCCCGGTGAAACCGACAGAGATTACATCAATAGCACAATCTTCGATGAATTCAGCAAGGAAATATTCAGTGAAGAGACCCGGCAAAAGTACAGGTCGATCATTGATAAACTAGTAAAAGATGGAGCGGAGGGAATTATTCTTGGCTGTACGGAGATCCCCCTCCTACTGGACCAAAAAGATTTTGAAATACCGCTTTTTAACACCACCGATATTCATGCAGAAGCGGCAGTACGCTTTGCTCTCGGCAATGAATACCCGGAGCATAAGGGTATTGAATAATATCGCAAACAGGAAACCTTTTACTTGAACCTTATTGCCTTAACCGGGGTGATACGGGTAATCACATAGGATGGTATGATGAGCATGAGGGTGCAGAACACCAGTGTACCCGCATTCAGCATGAAGAGGTAGGCGGCCGAAAGTTGTATTGGGACAGTAGACACATAATACGACTCAACCTGCAGGGGAACAATGCTGAATTGTTGCTGCAGGAAGGCAAGTCCGATGCCAATGATATTGCCCCATATAAGCCCGATACCGATAATATAGATGGCATTGTAGATAAAGATTTTGCGAATGCTGATATCCCTCGTTCCGAGTGCTTTAAGTATGCCAATCATATTGGTTTTTTCGAGGATGAGTATCAGTAGTGCCGAGATCATCGAGAAACCTGCCACCACAACCATCAGCACAATGATCACTATAACATTCATATCCTGAAGCCCGAGCCAGCTGAATATCTGTTCCTCCGACTGTTTAACAGTTTCCGATTTCAGGTGGTAACCAATCCGTGTTTTGATTTGTTCGCTGATGGTTTCAAGATTATCAAAATCGTCGACAAGCACCTCAAAACCACTCACCATATCCTCCGTCCAGTTATTCAGTCGCTGGATCTGCCTGATATCCCCATATACAAAATGTGCATCAAAATCTTCGAGGCCTGAGTTGTAGATACCGGTAACCCGGAACTTACGGCCACGGGGTTGCGTTTGTCCTTCAGTTACAAAATACATGCGGATATCATCGCCCAACTCAAAATGAAGCTTATCGGCTATCGTTGATGAAATAAGGATATCGGTTGAACGTTTATCCATCTCAAAAACGGGCAGGTTTCCTTCCGTGATCCATTTTTCGAGCGAACTCCAGTCATAATCAAAGCCTACACCTTTAAGGATCACACCCTCCATCTGATCCTCGGTTTTTATGATGCCTCCCTTGTTGGCAAAAACCTGAATATGCCTGATGCCTTTCAGGGTATCAAGATGCGGGTAAAAAGGCTGGTTTATCAACACAGGCGTCGTCTCCAGCGATTGATTAAAATCGTAGCTTGTGATGGTAATATGCGCGGCAAAGCCCGATACCTTATCCCTGATCTCGCGCTGAAACCCTGTTAAAATAGATATGGCAAGTATCATCACCGACAGTCCGAGGGCGATGCTCACAATGGCAATCCTGATGGCGGGAGCAGAAAGGTTTTCTTTGCTCCGTCCGAGAATATGGCGCGTTATAAAAAGTTCGAAATTCAATTTTGCTGCTGATTTCTTCACAAATTTATTAATTTTAAGCCCTGCACAGCGGATATCTGAAAAATAACGCTTTGCATTACATTCTATTATTCATTTTATCATGCTTCGATTTAAAGCGATCATCTTTTTACCCCTGTTGTTTTTCACGCTTTCGGCATGCCTCCAGAATTCAGAATATAATCATCCCCCCCGGGAAGGGCAACTCATTACAGCTGCTGAACAGATGTCGCTGTATCTGCCATTGCTGGAAGGACGGAAGGTAGCCCTTACAGCAAATCACAGTTCACTGATCGGCCATACGCATCTCGTCGACACCCTGTTGAGCAGGGGCGTTAATCTTATAAAAGTGTTTGCCCCTGAACATGGTTTTCGCGGCCTGGCGTCGGCAGGCGAGCAGATTAAGGATGATACCGACATAAGATCAGGTTTGCCCGTCGTATCTCTTTACGGATCGTCAAAAAAACCAACAGCCGAAATGCTGGAAGGGGTCGATATTATCCTTTTCGACCTGCAGGATGTCGGTGTTCGCTTTTACACCTATATTTCAAGCATGAGCTATATCATGGAGGCTGCCGCAGAGGCGAATATCCCCATGATCGTGCTCGACAGGCCCAATCCTAACGGGTTTTATATCGACGGTCCGCTGATGGAGGCACCACACACTTCCTTTGTCGGGCTTCATCCCGTTCCGGTGGTATACGGCATGACCATCGGGGAATACGCCCTTATGGTAAATGGCGAAAAATGGCTTGGCGACAGCCTGCAATGCGATTTAAAGGTGATCCCCCTAAAAAACTATGATCGCACAAAACTCTATGCTTTACAGGTAAAACCCAGTCCCAACCTTCCCAACTGGCAGTCGGTATTCCTGTATCCGTCGCTTTGTTTATTTGAAGGAACCATAGTAAGCGTTGGCCGCGGAACCGATCATCCGTTTACGGTTTATGGCCACCCCGAATTTGCGATCGGAAGCTTTACTTTCGTCCCCGAATCGCGGCCTGAAGCCAAACATCCCAAATTTGAGGGAGAACGATGCACAGGCCATAACCTGATGAAGTATGCCAACAATTATGAGCATACACCATATTTCTTCAATCTGCAATGGCTTATCAGTGCATATCAGGTTCTGGATAAAGGTGAAGCATTTTTTATGCCATATTTCGAGAAGCTCAGCGGCACCTCAGATCTCAGAGAACAGATCATGCAAGGCATGTCGCAGGAGGAGATCAGGGCAGGCTGGTCGGCCGGCCTGGATTCGTTTAAAAAAACAAGGAAAAAATACCTTCTTTACGAAGATTTCGAGTAATATTTACCGCTAAGGAAAGATCAGTTCGTCTTTCCCGGATATACTTTCAGGGCTTCTTCCAGGCATTTCATTGATCCTTTCAGATCCTCAACATTCAGCACATAGCTGATCCTGACCTCATCCTTGCCCCTGCCCGGGGTGGAATAGAAGCCAGATGCAGGTGCAAGCATCACCGTAGCATTCTCATATTCGAAATCTTCCAGCAACCAGCGGCAAAACACGTCAGAGTCGTCGATCGGAAGGCTGGCCACCACGTAGAAAGCGCCTTTCGGTTCGGGGCAGTATGCGCCCGGGATATTGTTGATGGATTGAACAACCACATTACGGCGGGCAATGTATTCTTTATTCACAGCCTCAAAATAGCTATCAGGAGTATCGACAGCTGCTTCGGCGGCAACTTGTCCGAAGGTGGGCGGACTCAGCCGGGCCTGGGCAAACTTCAGGGCTGTGCTCATCACCTTTTTATTTTTTGAGATTATACAGCCGATCCTGAATCCGCAGGCACTGTATCGTTTGCTTACCGAGTCGATCATGATCACATTTTCTTCGATGCCCTTCAGATGCATGGCCGAATAATGCGTATGGCCGTCGTAGCAAAATTCGCGGTACACTTCGTCAGTGATCAGAAACAAATCGTATTTCTTCACAATATCGCGCAATGTTTCCAATTCTTCCTGCGAATACAGATACCCGGTTGGGTTATTGGGATTGCAGATCAGGATGGCTTTGGTGCGATCGCTGATTGATTTTTCAAATTCCGCAATAGGCGGAAGTGCAAAGCCCGATTCGATATCAGAAAATATCGGCACCACCTTTACGCCGGCATTAATGGCAAAGCCATTGTAATTGGCATAAAAGGGCTCGGGAATGATGATCTCATCCTCATTGTCGAGACAGGAGTTCATGGCAAACAATATGGCTTCGGAAGCTCCCGCGCCAACAATGATCTCGTCGGGAGTGATGTTGATGTCGAACCTGCTGTAATATTCGCAGAGTTTCTTACGATAGGACAAAATACCGGCCGAATGACTGTAAGCAACAACTTTTTGATCAAAATTCCTGATTGCATTCAGCGCTCCCTCAGGTGTTTCAATATCGGGTTGGCCAATGTTCAGGTGATATACCTTGCGTCCTTTTTTCTTTGCGGCATCGGCGTAAGGTACAAGCTTACGGATAGGTGATTCGGGCATATTTTGCCCCTTTTTTGAAATCTCAGGCATAATTTTCAGGATTGGAATAAAAAAATCCCGATATCGCTACCGGGATCATCGTATTATTTATTCACCGGTGAGCCGGCAGTTTCTTTTTCAGGCATGACTTCCTCGGGCTGGGCTACAACCTTTCCCTTTATCCTCAGCCTGATGGGGCTGTTGGAGGCGTTACTGTATACGGTAACAGTTTTATTGAACGGCCCCACACGGTTTGTGGAATAAGTTACCTTGATCGCATCGCTCTTTCCGGGGAGGATGGGCTGCTTTGGCCATGTGGGCACCGTACATCCACAACTCGATTTCGGACGCGACAGGATAAGGGGCTCTTTTCCGTCATTGGTGAAAGCAAATTCGCATGAACCGTCGGAATCCTTCAGGATAGTGCCGTAATCATGAACAACTTTATCAAAATTAATTTTCGGTGCGTTGGGATTTTCTTCCGTTTGTTCACCGTTCTGGGCAGTAAGTTGAAATGCTGCGAAGAGACTAATTACAAAAAGGGTTAGTGTTTTTTTCATCGCATTTAATTTTTTATGATTATATTAAGATAACTGCAAAATTAATAAATATTGTATTTGAATTAATTTTTGTGATATTTTTATGAATTCTTAAGCAAAATTTGTTCCAATTTATATGATCAATCATGAAAAACCAGGTATTTATTTATTTCATTGTCGTTTCCGTGGTGTTTTCGGCATGCTCGCAACAAAAAAGATCTTCGGGCGATAAAACCGAAACAAGCACAGCCATCGCGGCCAGCGGCCCTGATGCCATCATTTACAAGACCAAAGCCAACTACAATACCCTTGTTCCTGTGATCCTTAACGAAGAAAAGACAAAAATTGTTTCATTTCCGGCTCCCGGCGACCTTTTATATAAAGGTAAACCCGCGCTGCCCACCTTACTTGCCGACAGCTTTCTGCTCGACAATCGTGGCATTAACCAGCATGTTGCCTTCCTCAACATCACCTACGGTGAATACATGGCCCTTGATGCAACACCCGCTGCAGAGGATCTCATGGACATGATCATTGATGATGATCCCCTGTTGGTGATGTACAATTGCGGCAAACGCCAGAAATTCAAAAATGAGGTCAGGGAGCTCAATGCCCTTATTCTGGAAAACGGGCTCGGCAAATGCAACAAACTGAAATAATCAGGCCTGAAAATTTTTTCAAAAAGTTCAAAGTTAAGTTGCTCGCATTGACCAGCTTCATAAGAAGCCCGGGCTTTGCTGTGATGACAAGCTCCGGTTCGTACATTTTTTTCTAAATTAGCAGCCTGAAAATGCATTGCTGCAACATTCAATAAATTTCAAAAGCCAATAAATTCTGTTGCTCCGGTAACATCAAAACACGGATATATGGTTACGCAAGCGTTGATTGATCCCAAAAGCATTGTCGTGGTTGGCGGCTCAAATGATATTCGCAAACCGGGTGGCAAAGTACTAAAGAACATCATGGACGGAGGTTTCGAAGGAAAGCTGTATGTGAGCAACCCCAAAGAAAATGAAGTATTGGGCATACGATCGTATAGGGATCTTACACAACTCCCCGATGCCGACCTCGCCATTATGGCCATTGCTGCAAAATATATTCCTGAGACCCTCGAATTTCTCGCGAAAGAAAAGAACACCCGTGCATTTATTATTTTATCAGCCGGCTTCAGCGAAGAAAGCGAAGAAGGACGTGCGCTGGAAAAACAAATTGTTGAAACAGCAAATAAATACCAGGCCAGCATTATCGGGCCCAACTGCATTGGAATGATGACTCCGAAATACCATGGTGTTTTTACGCTTCCCATTCCTAAACTCGACAAGCGCGGTTGTGATTTCATCAGCGGATCGGGGGCTACGGCATGTTTTATTATGGAAGCCGGCATTCCGATTGGTTTACCATTTGCACGGGTCTTCAGCGTTGGCAACAGCGCCCAGCTTGGCGTTGAAGAGATCCTGCAATATATGGACGAAACCTATGTCGACGGCCAGAGCCCGAAAATAAAGCTGCTGTACATTGAAAATATCGACAAGCCGGGCTTACTGCTCAAGCATGCTTCATCGCTCATCCGCAAAGGATGCCGTATTGCAGCCATTAAAGCGGGTTCGTCGGAAGCAGGCAGCAGGGCAGCATCATCACATACAGGGGCACTGGCAAGCTCAGATGTTGCAGTGAATGCTTTATTTAAAAAAGCAGGTATAGTGCGATGTTATGGCAGGGAAGAACTGATCTCAGTAGCCAGCATATTTATGTATCCTGCCCTGAATGGCGACCGGATCGCGATCGTAACACATGCCGGAGGGCCGGCAGTTATGCTCACTGATGCACTCTCGCACAATGGGATGAAGGTTCCGCGAATCGACAATGACCACAGCGATGCCCTGCTCGAACAGTTATTCCCGGGCTCCTCAGTATCCAATCCCATCGACTTTCTTGCAACGGGAACCGCTGAGCAACTGGGCATCATCCTCGACTATTGCGATACAAAATTTGATGAGATCGACGGAATTGCAGTGATCTTTGGCACGCCAGGCTTGTTTCCCATCTATGATGTGTACGAGCTGCTCGACGAAAAAATGAAGTCGGCAGGCAAGCCAATCTACCCAATACTGCCATCAACATTAACCGCTACTGACGAGATAAAGTCGTTTATTGACAAAGGAAGGGTGATCTTTTCCGACGAAGTGGTTTTCGGCAGAGCCATCACCAAAATAATGAAATCAAACCCACCTGCTGCACAGCACCCCGATCTTCCGGAAGTGGATACGGTCAGGATCCGCGAGATCATCGACAGTTGCAGCGAAGGATATGCTGAACCTGATAAAATTACGGCACTTCTCGATGCGGCAGGCATACCCCGGATTGCCGAAGCAGTAGTAAATGATATCGGGATGGCTGCAGAACAGGCACAAAAACTTGGCCTGCCGGTGGTGATGAAAGCCGTTGGCCCCGTGCATAAATCAGATGTCGGCGGTGTAAGGTTAAATATAAAAAGTGATGCCGAAGTGCGCGAAGCATTCAGAAAGATCATGAATATTCCGGGCACACACGCAGTCCTTATCCAGCCCATGATAAGCGGTACAGAGTTGTTTGCCGGATCGAAACATGAAGATAAGTTCGGCCAATTGCTCCTTTGTGGCCTGGGGGGAATATTTATTGAAAGCATCAGGGATGTAAAAGCAGGCCTGTGCCCGCTCTCAAAAGACGAAGCATTGCAAATGATCAGGCACCTGCGCGGATATAAGATCATTGAAGGAATACGGGGACAAAAAGGGGTAGATGAATTTAAGTTTGCTGAGATTATCACCCGCCTGTCGGCCTTATTGATCACAGCACCTGAGATCACCGAAATGGATTTGAACCCCCTCATCGGGAACGGGGAAACGATCGTGGCCGTTGATGCCCGCATAAACATTAAAAAATCTTAAGCTTACACGTTTATGCTCACCAAAATAATTGTACTTGCCCTCTACGCTGCCATGATCATCACGATTGGCATTGTTGGACTGCGGAGAACACGTTCGTTCAATGACTTTTTTCTGGGTGGAGGAAAAATTGGTCCCTGGATGACGGCCTTTTCATATGGCACAGCATATTTCAGTGCAGTGCTGTTTATTGGTTTTGCAGGAAAGATCGGATGGAACTTTGGTTATTCAGGCCTGTGGATCGCCCTTTTCAATGCTCTGGTAGGCGTATTGCTTGTGTGGGGCATCTTCGGATGGCGTATCAGGCAGCTCCCCGCCAAATACAATGTGAGCACCATGTCGGAATACCTCGAAAAACGCTACGACAGTCCTTTCCTGAAATTTTTCGGAGCCCTGGTCATTTTTATATTTATGATCCCCTACTCGGCTGCAGTATTTATGGGCCTGTCCTATCTGTTTACATCAAACTTTAATATGGAATACTGGCATGCCCTGATGTTTATTGGCATATTTACGGCTTCATACATCGTATTGGGAGGTTATAAGTCGATGGCCATGATCGACATGATCTTCGGCATCATCATGACCGGTGGTGTGATCGTTCTTTATTTTTCCACCCTTGATGCAGGAGGTGGGATGAACATGATCACCAATACCCTCAAGGCAATCGAACCCAGGCTTACCCAATCCGTAGGACCGCCCGGATTCTGGCCACTGTTCAGCCTCATCTTCCTTACGAGTGTAGCTCCTTTCGCCATGCCGCAGCTTGTGCAGAAGTTCTATGCCATTCGCGACCGCAGGTCGATACGTACCGGCATGATCGCCTCAACATTTTTTGCCTTGCTGATCGGGGGTGTGGCCTATTATATCGGCGCAACCACACGTATCTTTATTTCACCTGACGATCAGGCCTTCGCTCACGTCTTTACTGCCGGCGAACCCATTTACGACCGCCTGATGCCCGAATTGCTGGCCAAAGTAATTCCCGAATCGCTTTCGGTTATTATCCTGCTGCTGATCCTGTCGGCTTCCATGTCGACCCTGGCTGCACTGGTGCTGATATCCAGCTCATCACTGGCCAAGGATTTTTACCACGGCTTTGTCAACCGCAATGCATCAGATAAACAACTCACCAGGCTGATGCGTTATGCAAGTGCATTCTTTGTCTTCTTATCGGTGATGCTTGCCTGGCTCGACCTCGACACCATTGTTTCTATCCTTGGTATCTCATGGGGAGCGCTGGGATCGTTTTTCCTCGGGCCCTTTATCTGGGGTATGCTGATGAAAAAAGCAGGGAAGGCAGGAGCGATCACTTCGGGGGTTCTTGGACTCACTGTATGCCTCGCGCTTTATGCCGCAGGCATGTCGTCACCCTCGGCGGGCACCATAGGCATGATCACTTCGCTGGCATTAAACCCCCTGATCAGCTTAATTTTTCCAACGGCTATTACACATGATTAATTTGAGGGCATGGCATAGCAGTTGTTTATTGATCCTTATGGGCACGATCACAGCATATGCCCAGGATAATGCTGCAGAAAAGCCCGGCATAAAATTTTCAGGTTTCGTAAATGCCCAGGCTTTTTACGATACACGCCGTATTGTCGAATCCAGGGCCGGGATGGTGAGCCTGTTCCCAAAAAATGCGGAATACGACCCTGCCGGCAATGATAATAATGCCAGGGCGGGTTTCAACCAGGCGGCCATGACCACCAGGCTCAGGGGGCTTATTACAGGCCCTGATGCCCTCGGGGCAGAAACCATGGGAGTGATCGAAACGGATTTTACCGGATCATCAAATTCAGATAACAATGGCCTGCGCCTCAGAGAGGTATGGGTAAAACTGCACTGGAAACGTGCCGACCTGCTGATCGGGCAATACTGGCATCCGTTATATGTCGCCGGGATCTATCCTAAAACCCTCGGCCTCAACCTGGGTGCCCCTTTTCATCCTTTTGCCAGGCATCCACAGCTAAGGTTCACATACCGGGTGGGGATGGTTGAGTTCATTGCTGTTGCAGCATCACAGCGCGATTATGCCAATGATGGCCCTAACGGACGTTCATCCGAATATTTGCGCAATGCAGTACTCCCCAACCTCGACCTTCAGTTTCAGTATAAAAATAAACAACACATTGCAGGAGCAGGAATAGATTACAAACTGATACAACCCAGGCTTTCGGCCGAATTTCCCCCCTTCGGGGAATATAAAACAGTTGAAAAAGTATCATCCTTTGCAATAACGGCATTTACAAAGCTCGACTTTCGGCATGTATTGCTGAAAAGCCAGATCATCTGGGGCCAGAACCTGACTGAATTCATCATGATCGGAGGATATGCAGAAAAGGACATTGATACCCTTGCACATACCATTATATATACACCTTCCTCCCAGCTTTCGATATGGATGGATGCCTCTACCAAAGGTAAGCGGATCAGGGCCGGCATGCTTGCCGGTTATGCCGCCAACCTGGGTTATAACGGGCCTGTCGAAGGTGCTTATTACGGATTGGGGCAGGACATTGGCTGGCTCTGGCGGATATCGCCCCGTATAGAATGGTACTCAGGAAAATTTATGCTCGGACTGGAACTTGAATATACGGCAGCTGCTTACGGGCAAAGCAATATGAACGGCATTGTTGAAGATGCAGAAACATACGGAAATTTGCGCATCCTGGCAGCAGCCTTCTATTTCTTTTAAGAATAATTTCTATATTTGATTTTTTATAGACGGATAAAATGAAAGAAACCCCCATTAACTACGCAATTGTAACACAGAAAATTGCTGAAAGCCCGATAGAAAGCGTTGGAAAAGCTTCTATCAGGGATATCAAAAAGCTCGTCGACCAGATTGAAGCCGCCACCGGCCAGAAGTATATTCGCATGGAAATGGGAATTCCGGGGCTGCCACCCACGCAGATTGGCATTGAAGCTGAAATTGAAGCCCTCAGAAAGGGTATTCCGGCAATATACCCCGACATTTTCGGTATCGCCCCGTTAAAAAAGGAGATCTCCAGGTTTGTCAAGCTTTTCCTGAACATTGATGTCGATCCGGAAGGTTGTGTGCCTACAGTAGGATCCATGCAGGGAGGCTTTGCAGCCTTCATGACGGTAAACAGGCTGAGAAAGGAAAAAAATAAAACGCTGTTCATTGATCCGGGCTTTCCGGTGCATAAGCAGCAGCATCGCGTGCTGGGGATCCAGTTCGAAAGTTTCGATGTTTATAATTACCGGGGTGATAAGTTACGACCCAAACTTGAATCATTCCTTGAGAAAGGTGATATTTCATGTATCCTCTACAGCAACCCGAACAATCCTTCATGGATATGCTTTACCGAAAAGGAATTGAAGATCATAGCCGAACTTGCCGAAAAATATGATGTCATCGTGCTCGAAGACCTGGCCTACATCGCCATGGATTTCAGGAAAGATTATTCCATCCCGGGCGAACCCCCTTACCAGCCTTCGGTATCACAGTTCACGGATAATTACATCTTGCTGATATCCAGCTCCAAAGCCTTCAGCTACGCAGGTCAGCGTATTGGCATGATGGTAATTTCCGATAAACTCTTCAACAGCCGTTTTCCCGACCTGAAACGATTTTATGTTTCCGATCAGTTTGGCTATGCCATGGTTTTTGGATCGATGTACGCGCTTTCGTCAGGCACGGCACATACACCCCAGTACGGTCTTGCCGCCATTTTAAAAGCTGTTAACGACGGCGAATATAATTTCATTGAAGTAGTAAAGGAATATGGTGAAAAAGCGGTTGTCATGAAAAAGATGTTCATCGAAAATGGCTTCCACATCGTGTATGATAAGGATGAGGACCAGCCCATCGCCGACGGCTTTTATTTCACCTTTGCCTACCCCGGGTTTAGCGGTGAGGAACTGCTCAATGAATTGATCTATTATGGTATCAGCGCCATATCGCTGGCCATCACCGGCAGTGAACGCCTCGAGGGCATCAGGGCCTGCACCAGCCTGGTACGAAAAGAACAATTCCCCGACCTGGAAGAAAGGCTGAAGAAGTTCCGCGAGGACCATCCCGTTTAATATGCTATAAATCAGGTAAAGGTGATTGCGTTGTTCCGGACCGTTTATCCCCGCGAAAAAACGAAATCAAAGAATTTTAACTTTATGATGTTTTGGATTTTACCGGGCCCTTATGCAAACAAAATCCCGCGCAGCCCGAACAATTTAAACTCGGTATAAATTACAAGCCATCTCATCAAATTAAATCACATATCTTGGGGGGATTTGACTAAAAATTGTACTTTCGTAGCGCTCGTATGAGTTAGGTTTTATTATCAATAATAAACAATAATTATGGCAAAATTCAAGGGAGCAATCGTGGTCGACACTGACCGTTGCAAGGGTTGCGAAGTATGTATTGGTGCCTGTCCGGAGGATGTGATCGGCATGGCCAGTGAGGTAAACATAAAGGGCTACCACTATGCATACATGGTGAACCCCGAAGCCTGTATAGGCTGCGCCAACTGTGCTGTTGTCTGTCCTGATGGTGTTATCACGGTTTACCGAAAAAGATTAGATCAATAATTCAGTCAAAATAAGAACAGAATGGGCGAATTAAAGTTAATGAAAGGCAATGAAGCGATAGCTGAAGCGGCTATCCGCGCCGGAGTGGATGCCTATTTCGGATATCCCATCACCCCGCAATCGGAAGTGATCGAATATCTGATGGCAGAAAAACCTTATGAAACCACAGGTATGGTAGTACTTCAGGCAGAAAGTGAAGTAGCAGCCATCAACATGGTTTACGGGGCAGCCGGAACAGGTAAAAAGGTTATGACATCATCTTCCAGCCCGGGCATCAGCCTGAAACAGGAAGGGATCTCTTATATGGCAGGTGCCGAGCTTCCCTGTGTTGTGGTAAATGTAGTGCGCGGCGGCCCCGGACTGGGGACTATCCAGCCCTCGCAGGCCGACTATTTCCAGGCAGTAAAAGGTGGTGGGCACGGCGATTATAAAATGTTCGTTCTTGCCCCTGCATCCGTACAGGAAATGGCCGACTTCGTAGGCAAAGGTTTTGAACTGGCCTTTAAGTACCGTATGCCGGTAATGATCCTCAGTGACGGACTGATCGGGCAAATGATGGAAAAGGTAACCATGCCGGAACATACTCCCCGCCTTACAGAAGAAGAGATCAAGAAAAATACCCCCTGGGCAACCACCGGAAAACCGGCAAACAGGGAACGGAACATCATCACCTCTCTCGACCTTGATTCGGGAAGGCAGGAACAGCATAACATCCACCTGCAGAAAAAATATAAAGAGATACAGAAAAATGAGGTTGAGTATGAGGAGATCATGTGTGAAGACGCCGAATACCTCTTTGTTGCCTACGGATCCAGTGCACGTATCGCTCAAAAAGCGATCAGGATGGCACGCGACAAAGGCATAAAAGCCGGATTACTCAGGCCGATCACACTCTTCCCCTTCCCCACCGAAGCCATTCAAAAACTCAGCACACAGGTGAAAGGCATCCTTTCGCTCGAGCTTAGTGCCGGGCAAATGGTTGAAGACATCAGGCTGGCTGCCGGCTGTAACACCAAAATAGAACACTTCGGCCGGATGGGCGGTGTAATCCACTCACCATCCGAAGCATTACAAGCCCTTGAAGAAAAAATAATTGGAGGATAAACGATGAAAGACGAGATATTATCAGATATAGTGAATGAGAAAAACCTGGTTTATAAGAAAACCCCTCTTATGACCGACAATATCCTCAGCTATTGCCCCGGCTGCGGGCATGGTACTGCCCACCGCATTACCATGGAAGTGCTCGAGGAACTGGGTATCGGTGATAAAACCATTGGTATTGCTCCGGTAGGTTGTTCTGTGCTGGCATACGAGTTTATGAATATCGACATGCAGCAGGCTGCTCATGGCCGTGCACCGGCCCTCGCTACAGGCATCAAACGCACCTGGCCCGATAAGATCGTATTCACCTATCAAGGCGATGGTGACCTGGCAGCCATCGGAACAGCCGAAACCATCCATGCCTGTAACCGTGGCGAAAACATCGTGATCATTTTTATTAATAATGGCATCTATGGAATGACCGGAGGACAAATGGCGCCAACTACCCTTCCAGGGATGAAATCATCAACTTCTCCTTTCGGAAGAGATGTTAGCATTATGGGCAATCCCCTTAAGATCACTGAACTGATTGCGCAACTCCCCGGAACAAGATTTGTCACCAGGCAAGCGGTGCATACACCAGGAAATGCAAGAAAAACGAAAAGAGCTATCAAAAAAGCCTTCGAAAACCAAATAAAATATAAAGAAGGGGTTAACTTCGTGGAAATCGTTTCCAACTGTAACTCCGGATGGAAAATGACCCCCGTGAATGCCAATAAGTGGATGGAAGACAATATGTTTCCGTTCTTCCCGCTGGGCGATATTAAAGTTGACCACGAATTGCTTAACAAGTAAAATCAGATTATCATGACCGAAGAAATCATTATAGCCGGATTTGGCGGACAAGGAGTTTTATCAATGGGCAAAATTTTGGCTTATTCAGGGATCATGCAGGATCAGGAAGTTAGCTGGATGCCCTCTTACGGCCCCGAAATGCGTGGTGGCACGGCCAACGTTACCGTAATACTCAGCGATGAACGCATCAGCTCGCCCATCCTGGCCGAATATGATACAGCCATCATCCTTAACCAGCAATCGATGGATAAGTTTGAAAAAGCCGTTAAACCCAACGGATTGCTGATATACGACGGCAATGGCATTACCAGGCATCCCGAACGCAAGGATATACGGATATTCAGAATTGATGCCGCCGATGAAGCAGCAAAAATGGGCCTGACAAAGATCTTTAACATGATCGTGCTGGGAGGATATCTTAAAGTTAATCCGGTAGTGGAACTGGAAAATGTGATCAAAGGACTGAAGAAATCACTTCCGGAAAGATATCACCATATGATCCCCGACAATGAAAAAGCGATCATGAGGGGTATGGAGATCATTAATCCGGTTGAATAAGTCTTTTTTTTCCTCTCATTCACACGGTTTTCATCCGGATGGAAGGATTGGCTGTAATGCTGATCAAAAAAAAATTTAACATTTCTGTCTGACAGGATCAAACATCATATAAAAACAAATCCTACCTTTACATCCTGAAAAGCAGGGTGCTGCAGAATACAGGAATATGGCTAAAAAAAAATACCGGATCGTACCACGCTATTACGGATTTCGCATTTATGCAATATCTACTTTACTTTTCATGTTTCTGGTTTTTCCGATCACCGGAATGCTGCTGATAAAACATGCCCCCGATCTGCAGAAATACCGGACGGGAGATTACATGTTTGATTTTTCGGACGAGGGTGAGCAGGAATTCATTTTTATTTCGCCTGATAATGATACGACTCAAAACGAGGCTGCCTCAAGGGTTGATTCGACCCTCACGAACATAAAGGAAGATACTGCAACGGCCGGTTTACAAAGTCAGGTGCAAGACAGCACCTCCATGGCCGAAGAAAAGCCGCTGAACGTTAAAGACGGGATGACAGGACATTTTCTTACAGTAACCAGGCTTTGGGTGAGGCTGTTGATCATCAGCTTTGTTCTTGGACTGGCATTTAACCTGCCATTCAAAAGATATCTGAACAAAAAACGAAAAAATAAACCCATTAAGGAAGGTTTACATAATTTTTGTAAGAAATTTATCCTGAAAACACCCATCATTAACGCGGGCATATTGTTTATCACATATAGCATCACTTCAGGTTTCATGCTTTACCAGTTGTTGTTCAACAACGACTTTAATGAGATCACGCTTAACTTCTTCAAGCAGTTCTTTTTTATTATGGTGGTCTCGTCGCTGCTGAACATCATGTTCGTTTACTTCTGGCAGAAACACAGGGTTCATATCCGTTATATCGAATTCTTTTTTACAGCCAAAGAACTGCGAAAAAGAATATTTAATATCAAGGTAGGCCGGATCAGAAACCGCTTGTGGATCTCCAGCGCAATGACAACCTTCCTGCCATTGATCATCGTATTGTTTTACATGCTCGTGAGTATTTCCAATATCAACGAACTGCTCGACGCCCCCCCCAACGAAGACCAGATGCGCATCATCATCGGCAAATATTATGGATTATTCGGTGAAACAAACTTTCAGGCAGATAACGGAATTATATATATCAACCTCTTCGACACCTATATCATGCTCATAGGGACCTTTACCGGGATCACCATCTCGTTTCTCTACCTCCTTTTATTTATCAGGTGGACAACCAGAGACATCGTTTATCCCGTTCAGGAATTACTACTCAACATGCAGCGCACCGGCCGCGGGGAAATGGACTCGTATAGTCTGGTACGCACCAACGATGAAATCGGGAAGCTTACTGAAGGTTATAATGAGATGAGCCGCCGGCTGAAAGTATATATCGAAAATATTTCGATGATAAATGAAGCCAATGCCCGATTTGTGCCTAAACAATTTCTTGAATACCTCGGAAAGGATAGTATTGCCGATATTGAGCTTGGCGACCAGATACAGAAAGAGATGACCGTTCTTTTTACTGATATTCGCGATTTTACAAGCATTTCAGAACAGATGACCCCGAAGGAGAACTTCAATTTCCTGAATAATTACCTCGGCTATATGGAGCCGGTGATCAGAAACAATCATGGATTTGTGGATAAATTCATCGGTGATTCGATTATGGCACTCTTTCCTGAGAAAACAGAAGATGCAATCAACGCCGCCATTGAAATGAGGATCAAGCTGGTTGAATTCAACCATATTATAAACCAGTTTGGGCAGCAGCCTATCGACAGCGGTATCGGCATTCATGCAGGATCGCTTATGCTTGGCATTGTAGGCGGTGAAGGCCGGATGGAAGGCACGGTAATCTCTGATGCGGTAAACCTTGCATCACGGCTCGAAGGACTTACAAAAATATATGGAGCAGCAATCATCATCACCGAAGAAACACTCATTAAGATCACTGATCCGACCAACTACAATTACCGCTTTCTGGACATTGTGCAGGTAAAAGGAAAAAAAGAAGCCGTATACATATTTGAAATTATCGACGGCGATCCGGAAGATATCAGAGAAATGAAGAGCAAATCAAAAGATCTGTTTGTACAGGCACTTCAGCATTATAAGAACAAAGAATTTAAAATTGCCATGGAAAAATTTAAGAATGTTGTATCAATCAACCCTTACGACCATGCAGCCCTGCTGTATACCGGACGATGCCAAAAATATATCGACCATGGCTTCCCAAACGACTGGGACGGAATTGAACGCTTCGAATAGATTAATCAAACAATATCATATTTAACTATATAGTCATTATAAAAAAGCAGCAAAATAATACACATGAGATACGAAAAAGCAAGAGATTTCATAATCAAAAAGCTTACTGAAGAACTTGATCCTGACCTCAGCTATCATAACATCGATCACACACTGGATGTTTTACAGGCAGCAAGCAATTTAGCCAGCCTTGAAGGCATTGATGAGCACAACAGGCTTTTACTTGAAACTGCCGCACTTTTTCATGATTCAGGAATGCTTAAAACATATCAGGGACATGAACAAGCCAGTGCGGAGCTGGTCAGGCAATATTTACCTGATTTTGGCTATCAGGCTGAAGAAGTGGATACCATTTGTAATATGATCATCACAACGCAACTGCCTCAGCGCGCAGACAATTTTCTTGAAAAGATCCTTTGCGATGCCGACCTCGACTATCTCGGCCGCGAAGATTTTTTCATGGTCGCACACAAACTAAAGTACGAATGGAACATTCTGAACATCAAGCACACTACACTGCGGGAGTGGTACGAATTACAGATCATTTTTCTGGAAAACCACGAGTTTTTTACGGCATCAGCCAAAAAGCTTAGAAACGAAAAAAAAGCCGACAACCTTCAACAAGTGCGGGAACTTGTTTATTTCATGAGAGAACAGGAATAAAAACATCTGTTGAAAACGTTCTATTATTAATTAAGCAAAGCAATACAGCAGGTAAAGAAAAAAAATTTCTATATTTGTCTGAATAAATAAGAAAGCACAAAATTAAACCAACGTCACATGGAAAGCTTGTTAAAAAAGGTTATCCTGGTACCAACCGACTTTTCGGAAGTATGTGCCAATGCAATTAATCAGGCTGCAGGGGCAGCCAAACACCTGCAATATAAACTTGTTTTGTTGCACGTTATTGACAAAAATACCAGAGCATATCTCAAAGCCCAGGGACAAGCTGCTGATTATATCGATAAGAAGCTGGAAGAGATCGCCACCGATGTGATCGATAAATTTGGTATTGAAGTAGATGCTATTGCCCGGGAGGGAGACATTTCTACAACCATCAAAGAAGTCGCTGCTGACGTTGATGCCAGTTTAATGTATCTGGGCACCCACGGAAAAGTTGGTATGCAAAAACTAACCGGTAGTTACGCTATCAAGGTTGTTACAAGCTCGCCTGTTCCGGTTATTGTTGTGCAAAAACGACAATTCGACGGTCCGTACCGTGAAATTGTCCTGCCCATTACCAGCGATGCAGGTATCTGGGAAAAGACAGAATGGGCAACACATATCGCAAAACAATTTAAGGCCACGATAAAGATTTATCAGCTTTCGGGTGAAGATATCGATAAAGCTGTTGATGGGATCACCAGCCATTTTCAGAAAAACGATGTAAAATTTACCATCGACTCAACAAAAAAATCATCTGGTTTCTCAGCACAGGTACTCGATTTTGCAACAGCCAGGAATGCCGACATGATCCTGATCATGACAAATCCTGACAAGGGACTTTCTACCTTTATCCTTGGAAGTTACGATGAAGAAATGATCTTTAACGCCTCACAAATACCGGTAATGTGCGTTAACCCGCGCGATTACAATTGGAAAAAGATTGTTCCGTATTAACAGATAGCACACAATAATATTTCTCCCCCAGTCCATTGGACGGGGGATTTTTTTATCCGTTAAAAACCGCAACTTAAATTTTCTATTTTTGCTTTTTCAATATACCCAATAAAGCATCTCATGGAACAACAGTTGAAAGATATCATTCTGGTCCCAACTGACTTTTCTGAAACCTGCCGTAATGCAATCGATCATGGCACAGAGCTGGCCGAATACCTGAATTACAAGCTTATGATCCTGCATGTGATCAATCGTGAATCGAAAAATAATTTAAAGAAAGAAAGACTCGATGTTTCGGCAATTACCGAAAAACTTGATGATATTGCAAACGATATACGTGAGCAAACACGTATTGAGGTAGAAACCCTCACCACCGAGGGCAGTATTTTTGATAAGATACACCAAACGGCAAAAGATAAGGGGGCGAAATTGATGGTGCTTGGCACCCATGGCAAAAAAGGCCTGCAATACCTGGTAGGCAGCTACGCACTCAAAGTAGTAACAAAAACTCCGGTACCTGTCATTGTTGTGCAAAAGCGTGGTTTTAATGATGGTTATAATAAAATAGTGTTCCCGATTAATGGCTTTACCGAAGCGCGGCAGCAGGTTCGCTGGGCCATCCACATGGCACGGACTTTTGGTTCGGAGATCAATATTTTCAGACAACCGCAAACAGATCCCTCGCTCAAAAATAAGATCAAAGAGGTAAGTGCACAAATTGAAGAGGCATTTAATAAATATAAGATCAGTTATTCAAACCATGAAGCTGAAAAACAAGGAAACTTTGCAGGGCAACTGATCACTTATGCCAGCAATGTAAAGGCCGACCTGATCATGATCATGACAGATGCCGATGTTTTCTCTCCCGACTTCAATGCCGGGGCATGGGATGAAAAAATGATGTACAATGAACCACAGATCCCGGTGATGTGTATAAACCCGATCATGACAGGCAAGGTTTATTACGATTTTATTTCTTTAACATAAGGTTCTGGAATTGTGAATCTCAAAAAAAACACCTGCAATTTGATCACCCGTGAATGGGAAGAGCATCCCCTCAGGCTGATCATATTTCTGGCCATCATTACACGACTGATCGCAGTGATCTTTTCGAAAGGATTTGGTTGGTTCGACGACCATTTTCTGATCATCGAAGCATCGCAATCGTGGGTTGATGGCTATGACTACAATCGCTGGCTGCCCTGGTCGGAAGGAAACCAGGGACCCGGAGGCCACAATCTTTTTTATGCAGGCATGCATTACCTTCTGTTCAGTCTGCTCAATTGGCTGCATTACACTGATCCGCAGGGAAAAATGTATATCGTGCGCTTATTGCATGCTGCACTTTCGTTGCTTGTGGTATATTATGGCTATAAGATCACGCTGTTTTACAGCAATCAGAAAGCGGCACATTTTGCAGGATTGTTGCTGGCCATCCTATGGTTGTTTCCCTTCCTCAGCGTTCGTAACCTGATTGAATTTACCTGTGTTCCGTTTTTGCTCTGGGGCACGTGGATACTGTTGCAAAATGAAACGCATAAAAACAGATTGCTCAACGGGCTCATTGCCGGCCTCATCCTGGGCCTTGCCTTTAGTATGCGTTTTCAAAGCCTTATATATATCGGGGGCATCGGCCTGGGGCTTCTGCTGCTCGGCCGCTGGAAGGAGGCCATTTTAACAGGAGCAGGCGTTGTGATCACCGCCTTTTTATGCCTGGCCACCATCGATATATACCTTTGGGGGTATCCATTTGCCGAGCTGATCGAATATGTGAATTATAACATGCACCACTACGGTGAATATATCATCGGCCCCTGGTACCAATACCTTCTGGTGATCCTCGGGATATTGATCCCGCCTGTCAGTATCTATCTGTTTTTCGGAACTTTTTATGCTTTTATCAGGAACTGGAAAGATACACTCATCATTTTTTTACCAGTGATCATTTTTCTTGTATTCCATTCGTATTTCCCCAACAAACAGGAACGTTTTATCCTGCCCATCATCCCTTTCATTATTATTCTGGGAACGGCCGGATGGTATCATTTTATAGGCCAATCCAGTTTCTGGAAGAGAAATGCACGCTTACTCAAGGCATCTATGGTATTTTTCTGGGTAACCAATATTGTGTTTCTGATTGTTATTTCAACGACTTACAGCAAGAGGTCGCGGGTTGAAAGCATGAGCTATTTATCAAAGTACGAAGATATTAATATGATCCTGGTTGAGAATACCAACCAGTACAATGCAAACCTGCTTCCCCGCTATTACCTTGGCCAGTGGGTAAAATATACAGAGGTCACAAAAAGTACCCCCATAGCCGATCTGCCGCCCTATTTGCTCAACCGAAGAAATGCACATCCCGATTTTTACATCTTCGAAGGGAAAAAGAACATCGAAGAACGTGTTGCCAGATTAAAGGAGGTTTTTCCGGATATGACCTATGAAACCACGATATCGCCGGGCTTTACCGATAAGTTTTTACACTGGTTAAACCCGGTAAATGAAAATCAAAATGCGTATATTTACAGAAACGCATTTCTACATCCCCCAAAATAGATTTAGCTGCATGAAGGCTGAAGAAGCAAAGAAACGCATCAGTGAATTAACAAAGCAACTCAACCAGCATAATTATGACTATTATGTGCGGTCGGCACCGGTAATCAGCGATTATGAATTTGATATGCTGATGGAGGAACTTATCAGGCTTGAGCATGAATATCCTGAGTATGCCCGGGCCAATTCACCCAGCAAACGAATTGGCGGCGACCTTACCAAAGAATTCCCAACCGTTGCCCACACCGTTCCCATGCTTTCACTCGCAAATACATACTCGGAAGAGGAGATTGCCGCCTTCGACCAGCGGGTAAAAAAAAGCCTTGGCGACACAGTTGAATATGTTTGTGAGTTGAAATACGATGGCGTAGCTATTTCGATCAGGTATGAAAATGGCGAATTTATAAGAGCCGTAACCCGTGGCGATGGCACAAAGGGTGATGATGTTAGCGCAAATGTCAGAACCATACGTAGCGTGCCGCTTCAGTTACATGGCGAATTTCCCCCGGTTTTTGAGATCAGGGGCGAAATATTCCTTCCGCATGCAGGGTTTAAAAAGATAAACATAAAACGGGAAGCCGAAGGCGACGACCTCTTCGCCAACCCCAGAAATGCAGCATCGGGGAGTTTAAAAATGCAGGACTCGAAAGAGGTGGCCCGGCGGCCACTCGATTGTATTTTTTATAATCTGCAGGGTGATGATCTGCCACACAATAATCATTACGACAACCTGATGGAAGCAAAAAACTGGGGATTTAAAATCTCGGATTATATCATCAGGGCAAACAGCATAGAAGATATTTTTGCTTTTATCAGTGAAATGGCGGCAGAACGCAGCCAACTGTCATTTGACATCGATGGTGTGGTGATCAAGGTAAATGATTACACGAAGCAGGAAAAACTGGGCAGCACAGCTAAAAGTCCGCGCTGGGCCATTGCATATAAGTTTATGGCCGAGCAGGCAGTAACCAGGTTATTGTCTGTAACGTATCAGGTTGGCCGCACAGGAGCGGTTACCCCTGTTGCAAATCTCGACCCGGTACTGCTTGCAGGCACAACCGTTAAGCGAGCCTCGCTCCACAATGCCGATATCATTGAAAAACTGGGCATTCGCGAAGGTGATATGGTAGTGGTTGAAAAGGGAGGCGATATTATTCCAAAAATTACCGGAGTAAAGGAAGAATTGAGAGGCAAGGACAGTAAAAAAATTCAGTTTATCAGTCATTGTCCGGAATGTGGCGCCGTGCTCAGAAAAAATGAAGGCGAAGCCATACATTACTGCCCTGATGAAGACCATTGTCCGCCACAGATCAAGGGACGCATAGAGCATTTTATCAGCAGGCGCGCGATGGATATCGATAGTCTGGGCGAGGGAAAGATCGAGATCCTTTATGATCACGGCTTGATCAACAATGCTGCCGACCTGTACAAATTAAAATACGAAGATCTGCTGGGACTTAAAAAAGTTTATGAAGCAGGTGAAGGGAAAAAGGAACGTAAAGTCAGCTTCAGGGAAAAAAGCAGCAAAAATATTATTGCCGGTATTAAAGCATCGCTGGAGATCCCTTTTGAGCGGGTGCTCTTCGCCCTTGGCATCAGGCATGTGGGCGAAACAGTAGCCAGGATCCTGGCAAGGCATTTCGGCTCGATCGATGCGCTGGCAAAGGCCGACAAGGAATCACTTGTTTCCATCCACGAGATCGGTGAGCGCATTGCCGAATCTGTTGTAAAATTCTTCAACGATCAGAATAAACTCGAGCTCGTATCGAAATTGAAAGAAGCCGGAGTGCAAATGGAGATCCGTGAAGAGGAATCGCCGGCAGGCAATATCCTTGATGGCAAGAGTTTTGTGATAAGTGGCACTTTTGAAGATTACCCGCGCGATGAGCTGAAGGATATGATCGGGCATTACGGGGGCAAGTTCACTTCGTCACTCTCATCAAAAACCGATTATCTGCTGGCCGGCGACAAGGCGGGTCCGGCCAAACTCGAAAATGCCGGAAAATACAATATTCCTGTTATTGATCTTGACACCTTTCTTGACATGATTAAATAACCGCTACGCGGTAAGGTTTTCGTAGCCGGGGTTATCGCATTGTGGAACAATTAAATAACCGCTACGCGGTAGGGTATTCGTGGCCGGGGTTATAGCATTGTGGAACAATTAAATAACCGCTACGCGGTAGGGTATTCGTGGCCGGGGTT
>JAVVEM010000083.1:0-4650 GCA_032250805.1 Bacteroidales bacterium | reverse complement strand
ATATATTATCGATGTGGAGAAGATACGCGGAGCGCAGGTGGACTGGGAGCCCCCGATATCTGAAATCGTTGGTAAGGAAAAGAAAGCCACTCCCAACAGTGTAGCCATTTACAAGGATTTCGATGGAATGGATGACAATCAGAATATTATACTGGTGCTATGGCCGATATGCTTGGCGAGGAGATCCTCGGAAATCCGCTGTGGTATGTGTACGAGCGGGAACATCTCAAAGAGATACTCCAGGAACAACTGCTGAATGTATCTCCGCTTATAGATCCCAACCAGAAGGTACAAAGCGACATTCTGAAGGAAGAGGTGGTCATTTTGGCTACAGGCAACATGACTCATAAAATGATCCGTTTCAAACTTGAGAGCAAAAAAGCCGCTTACCGGTAACAGCCTACAATGTCGACAACCAAAACTACCTGAACGTTGAAAAGGCTATGTGCAACCGCATCATTCTCCTGCTGAAAACCTCATTCTTCAATTAAGAAAATGCTGACAATAAAAAATACCGTGATCATTGCAGCAGTAGGTTTTCTCCTGGTATTTACAGGCATGGCCTACCTGGCTGCGGACTACCTGCAATTCCGGTCGGGGGGCAATCCGGTAAAAGATATCGATTACGATCTCCTCCACGAAGGGGACGTTATTTTTCGGAAGGGAAGATCCATGGAAAGTTATGCTGTTTACCTGCTCGACCCGGCCCGAAAGTTTTCCCATACAGGGATGATCGTATTCCGGAACGGAAATCCCTTTGTAGTGCATGTTGTACCAGGCAAAAAGGATTTACATGGCGACACGGTCAGGCTGGAAAGTGTCAATGCATTTATCTCCGGTGAAAAAGCCTCTTCCTTTGCTGTTTATCGCCCCTTGCTCAATGAAGCTGATCGCCATCGTGCAGCAGAAGCCGCCATGCGGTATTATCGCTCGGGAGTTCTTTTCGATCACGACTATGACCTGGCGACGGAAGAACGGCTTTATTGCACGGAGCTGGTATATAAAGCCTTCAAAAGTGCCGGGCTCAGATTTAATGATATGGAACTGTCAACTGTCGACCTGGGGGTTATCCGCAGGGATATCCTGCTGCCGGGCGATCTGCTAAAGAATACATCATTTCAAATAATCATAAACAATTCATTTACTAACTAAAAATTTAAACCATGAAAAAGACCAAATTACTGATTATTGCACTGATGGCCGCCATGATCGGCCTGGCTTCCTGCGGAGGAGGAGGCGTTTCGAAAAATGCCACACCCGGTGATGTTGTGGAAAAATTCTTTCAGCTTCTTCAGAAAGAAGATTACGCGGGGGCTGCAGAATTATTTGCCAGTGACGGAAAGACTCTGACCGGTGAAGAACTCACCAAGATAGAGGGAATAATTGGGATGGCTGCCGCTGAATATGATAAGAAGAATGGAATAGCGTCGGTAACGATCACCGAGGAAAACATCTCCGACGACAATAAGAAGGCGAAAGTCAAGTACGACATGGTATTCGGCAATGGGGAAAAGGAGCGCAGCAGCCAATCGCTCGAGAATGTGGACGGAAAATGGTACATGAACTTAATCTCTAACTAAAACTAAAAATCATGAAAACAGGCTATAAATAGATAATGACCCTGGCAGCAATCATGATTTTACTGCCAGCCCAGGCTCAGATTTTCGGGAATGATCCAAAAATCGAGACCGAAGGACTTTCAGGCGATAATGCCTGGCAGGTGATCGAAATGGCCCTGCTGGACAACGGATTCGCTCCAGGAGAATTCAATCCCGGCGAGGGACATCTGTTCTCCGACTGGATACAGTGGACCTCCATCGCCATCTCAAACAGGACCAGGCTTTATTTCACACATGCCGACGGGAAAACGTTGCTCAGCATTGTCGACCGGGGCTACAAATCGGAGGAAGGATGGTCGGAAGCAGTCGGTAATCTTTCGAAAAAGAACTATAAGAAGTTCGCGCAAAGCGTAGCCGACCGTATCCAGGAAATCAGGGATGATGATGCCCTTGTAATCAAAGCAATTAAGGACTCAAAGCTGATCCCTGCATTCAAGGCTGTAAATATGATGGGTAATGTTGAATGGAAGCTGATGTCAGCGCAACAAACCGAAAATGAGCGGCCGGAACTATTGTTTGAAGTTACAAACAAAGGCAGTAAACCCGTGAAACTCACCTCTTTTGGAGGTGAATTTGAAAAGATGGCAGGAATTGGCACAGCACGTTTCGGGGTAAAATGGGAAAAGTCATTGGAAGACAACTACAAGCAAACCATTCTTAAGCCGGGAGAAACGATCAAAGCCATGGTTAGTGTCAGCGCCGGTTACAGGCTGAAAACAGCCATAGGCCATGTGATGCGGATAGGAATGCAATACGACGATGGCAATACAGAGAAGATGGATGTGAAGGTCTACAATGTTCCGCTGCCCTACACCTACAAAGAAGGTGATTAGATCAAAGCAAAGAATTTAGTGACGGAGATCCCGGTTCTCACTGAGAGCCGGGATCTTTTGGTTGGAGTATTTTATCGAATGGCAAGATCCTCTCAGTTAAGTAAATTATGATAACTGTTTGACTTTAAACAAATTCAGTATTTATGAATAAAATAATAAGAGGAATGCACTTGTAGTAATATAAATATTAGGTTAGTCACACTTTACTGGAGATAAAATTCAAATATAATAACACTTTTCGGTAGATAAATTTGTATACTTATCGGGATGGTTACAAGGGTGGTAGCCAGAAAACAGTAATCGGCAGCCTTATAAGGTATTATCCCTATCTTCGTTGAACAAATCCAATACTTATTTTTATGAGAAAAACGGCCCTGCTTATCTTTAACCTGCTCAGTACATTTTTTCTTTTTTCACAAACCCCTGGTACTTTAGATCTTACATTTGGCAATAATGGCACGCTGAGTGTCGATATAGGGGGAAACAATAATTTCTGCTATAGCTCCGCCATGCAGGCAGACCAGAAGATCGTGCTTGCCGGACAAAGCTATAATGTCACCGACGATATTTCGTTTGCCCGATTGAATCCGGACGGCAGCCTCGATGCCGGCTTTGGTTCCGGCGGGGTGGTTTCTTTTGTTTTCAGTTCTTCCGACGAACAAATCAATAATATTAAAATCCAGTCCGATCAGAAGATTTTGGGCATAGGTAATACTTACTCCGGAGTTACAAACAGCATGATCATGGTCAGGCTCACAATAGATGGGCAACTCGACCCCAGCTTCAGCAGCGATGGCATGCTGGTTATTGATTTCGGCCCGGGTTACGATGGTTTTGGGATGGACCTGACATTGCGGGATGACGGGAAGATATTGGGCCTTGGCTATGTTAGGGATCTATCCGATAATGTTCACTGCTCCCTTTGTCGTATCAATGCCAATGGAAGCATGGACAACAGCTTTGGGAATAATGGCACCCTGATCATGAACCTGCTGTCGCAGGATAATTACACCAACAATATCGCCCTGCAGGGAGAGAATATCATTGTTGGAGGCCGCTCCTACGATGGAGATGACCACTTCCTCACTTTGGCCCGTTTCACCCCTGACGGGATGCTTGATAACACTTTTGGCATCAACGGCATTAGTTCTGTTGAACTGGTCATGGATCCCTGGATTATAGGACCCATCGGCGACATGTATATGGATGCCCAGGACCGCATACTCTATGGAACCTATTTTGAAGGCCTGCAAGGACCTGATTTTGCCGTATACCGTTTCCAGGAAAACGGCTACCCGGATAACACTTTCGGTGAATATGGGTTATCGGTAACCTCCCTCATGTCAGGCGACGGCTACATAAATGCCATCTGTGCACAAACCGACGGGAAGATCATTGCCGCAGGAACGGAAGATGATCAATTCACGCTGGTAAGGTACCTTGAAGACGGCACCCCGGATGCAGGCTTTGGTACATCAGGGATAGGGATCGTAAATACAGATTTTGGCTATGGCATTTATTCCCTTAACATGCAGGACGATGGCCTCATCCTGGCAGCAGGACTGGTATATAATTCAACCAGCGATTTTGCCGTAGCACGCTATTATTCCGGACTGAATGTAGGTACACCAGAAGTAACAGGTAAAAGCGAAAGCCTCCAGGCATTCCCAAACCCTGTAGAAAATACGATTTACTTCAACTATCAGATATCAGGTATCAGATATCAGATATCCGTCTACGATCTATGCGGCCGCAAAAAATACGAAAGCATCCTCCCGAAAGGACAGGAGCAATTCCAGCTTGATGTATCAGCTTTTCCGGTTGGAGTGTATATTGCAATCCTGGAGGATGAGAATGGGATCGTAGTCAGAGGGAAGTTTGTGAAAAGATAAATGGTTAAATTAGTGAGACTATAATTACATCAGAAACATGAACCACTTACCGATGAAGTGTTTTTCACTATTGATCCTCAAATAGAAGCCTGCCAGGGCGAAAATATTGAGATCAGCCCTGTATTATGGTCCAGCAACGGGGAAGTAAACTATCTCTGGTCAGATCCATCTGGCACCATCAGTAATAATGAAATGCTCTCCATAATCAATGCCCAACCTTCACATTCCGGAATCTGGACACTTAAAGTCATTGATACGCTGGACTGTTTTTCGGAAGATTCCGTTGAGATCCTGGTCCATCCAAAC
>JAVVEM010000010.1:0-98063 GCA_032250805.1 Bacteroidales bacterium | reverse complement strand
ATAACCAAGTATTAACTAAAAAGGAAATTAGTCCAGTTTTATAGGGGTTGATACATAACATACAATCAAAGTACAATGAAAAAGATACTTACTATTCTCATTGCTGTTCTATCCTTACAGGGCTACTCTCAGGAGTGGGCAGAGGTTGGCTCAATATGGCATTATACCAAAGCAACGATCAATCCTGATGTAACTTCCTACACAACATTTGAGTCTGTATCAGATACAATCATAAGCGGAGTGCCTTGCAAGCATGTTGTTCAGGTTGACAGGGCATACGATACAACCTCTGTATTTTCTCACTTCATGTACTCTTCCAATGATAGCGTTTTCTTCTTCAGAGATGGTGATTTTCATCTATTGCTATATTTTGGTGCTGTTGCAGGGGATACGATAGTCTTAGGTTGGTATGGAACAGCAAGTGGCGATCCTCTCGTGATGATTGTCGATTCAACCTCCACTATTGATATTAATGGAGAAACACGAACACTACAGTATGTTGATTGTGGTGATGGGCTTGTTGTGGAATACGCAGATGAGGTAATCGAAGGAATTGGCAGCACCTATTTCATGTTCCCTGTTGCAGATGGAGAACCTTATGGATCGCTACGATGCTATGAGGACAGTACATTGGGACTTTTCTTAAGCCCTTTCCACCCAAACCATGGTTGGAATTTTGAGGAATGCGATGAAATCATAACAAGGATTGATGAAAGAATAATAGATCAAAGTCTAAATACCTTCCCCAACCCCTTCACCACCACCACTACCATCGAGTACGAATTATATACAATATCCAGTATACAATTTACAGTATACAATATGATGGGAGAAGTGGTTTTTTATTCTCAGGAAAACATGCTGCCTCCCGGGCGTCACACCCTCACCTGGTCTCCCGGGCATTTGCCGGCCGGATTGTATTACGGGGTGTTGAGGAGTGGGGATGGGGTGACTGTTGTAAAGCTGATTAAGCAGTGAAAAAGGTCATTATCATTTTCTTCCTGGCGGGATGGACGTTTATGCTCTATTCTCAATCCTGCCTTCCTGAAGGGATTAGATTCAAAACACAGACTCAGATTGATAGCTTTCAGATTCTTTATCCCACATGTACTGAGATTGAAGGGAATGTTGAGATAAGTTTTAACAATGATATTGTAAGTCTTCAAAGTTTAAATGTTATTGTTGCTATTGGTGGAGAATTGTTGATAGTAGATTGTAATGAACTTCCTTTCCTCAATGGCTTGGATAACCTTCAAAGCATAGGTGGAGCATTAAGTATTGTTAGCAATGATAACCTTTTGAACCTGTCTGCCCTTCAGAACCTTAGAACAATTGGTGGAAGATTGACGATTAGTTGGAATTACAGGCTTAAAAGTCTTTCAGGAATTGACAGCATCAATGCCGAATCGATCGATGGCATACACATGATCTACAATGATTCACTGTCATGGTGTGCAGTTACAAGTATCTGTGACTATATTGTTAATTCAAGCGCTTCTGTAACACTTCATAACGCTGTTGGGTGTGATAGTGTCGAAGTAGTTGAAGAATTATGCTCACATATCAGCATCCCTGAACAGCGATCATTTCTTCAGTTATTAGCCTACCCCAACCCCTTCACAACCACAACCACCATTGAGTTTGAACTCAAAGGAAACTCCAAATTCCAAATATCAATTTACAATGCAATGGGAGCTCTGGTGTATCAATCCCGGTCACCAGGTCCCTCCGTCTCAAAGTCCCCCCGTCACAAGATCACCTGGTCTCCGGGTCATTTGCCGGCGGGATTGTATTACGGGGTGCTGAGGAGCGGAGATGGGGTGAGTGTGGTGAAGATGCTTAAAGAATAAAGAATAACGAACAAGGAATAAGAATCCCGAGCAATCGGGACAAGATAAGAACATTGAATTGTTCCTTTCCGCCAATCTTCACTCACAATTCTTCATTCCCAATCTTTACTAATCACTAATCATTTGGATCTCATCACTCACCAAGGCCGGCAGGTAAAACCCATCATCCTGCCTCGCGCTCCAAAGCTTTAGCAAAGGAGCAACCCGCCATCGGCTTGCACCGAAATAATTTTCCGGCACTTACCCAATACTTATGCTTTCAGTGTTCACCATCCTTCTCCACTGACATTCACGGCATTATTAAACTTTTGTTTTTTTTGAATATTGCCCTATATTTGTATAATCAACCTTTGATTAACGACAACTTAAACGGAGTATTAACCTAATCTTTATTTATGAAAACACTACGTACCCTTTTGGTCGTTGTATTTACATTTACGGCCTTCAGCCTGTCGGCACAGCTTTATGATAAAAAGTGGACGATCAGTGCAGGAGCCTATTTCAACGACTTTGTTGTTACACAGCAATTCGACAAATTGCTTACCGATGCTCACTGGAACCATAAAGGAATTCCTGTAAGGGTTTCCGGAGGCTTCTACCTGGCAAAACACTGGACTGCCGTGGCGCAGTTCTCAGCGGTAAAACTCGACAACCCTTATTGGGAAGACAAGGACCAATTCCTTGAACTCGACCTTGGCATTCAATGGCGGATCCTGCATGAAAAAGTTTTTGACCCTTATCTGTATGCTACCCTTGGCGGTGCAAGCATGAACGAAAACATTCATTTTGCATACAATGGCGGACTGGGATTCAATATCTGGTTTACTCATGGATTTGGCTTTTATGCAGAAATGGCATACGGCGGAATGGCCGGTGTTGATCCTAAAGAATATGATGGTGCTGTTGAAAATACAAGCGAAGATCCATATCTGGGTGCATACAATATTAATGATAACCTGAACTATTCATTTGGTTTTCGCATTTGTCCGGGAAAACAAGCCGATACCGATGGCGATGGTATCCCCGACAGGGACGATGAATGTCCTGATGAATTTGGCGTGGAAGAATTCAATGGCTGCCCTGATACCGATGGCGATGGCATTATGGATTCAGAAGATGCATGTCCGGATGAGGCCGGAACAGCCGAATTCAATGGCTGCCCCGATACCGATGGCGACGGCATCATCGACGCAGAAGACGCTTGTCCTGAGGTTGCCGGCCTGCCTGAATTTGATGGCTGTCCTGATACCGATGGCGATGGCATTATCGATTCAGAAGATGCCTGCCCGTCAAAAGCCGGCCCGAAAGAGTGGGATGGATGCCCCGATACTGATGGCGATGGAATTCCTGATCATAAGGACGCATGTCCGGATGTTGCCGGTGTAGCTGAAATGGATGGCTGCCCGCCCCCGCCACCCCCACCTGTTAATAAAGACATTACCATTTACTTCGGACTCGATGTTACCAAACTGGATGCCGAAGACATGGAAAAACTTGATGCCCTTGCCGATCAGCTTTTGAACAGCGAAGAAACAACCATCATCGCTGCCGGTCATACCGATAATACCGGTATGGAAAGTTACAACCAGAGCCTCTCCGAAAGCAGGGCCCGGGCTGTAAAAGACTATCTGGTGGATAAAGGCGTGGCAGAAGACCGTATCGTTATTAAAGGCTTTGGCGAAACAAAACCTGTCGATACCAATGATACGGAAGAAGGACGCGCAAACAACCGGCGTGTTGAGATTCTTTAAAAAACAGTGCAAAAGAATAAAATTCACAATCCCTGCAGAAAATATAACTGCAGGGATTTTTTTATATTTGTATGTTAACTAATTCAATTACCGATGGCATTGATCAATAAAACCGGGATCAGGGCACTGGCAAAGTCGCTCGATATGAAGATCAGTTCCGATTCATTCGAAGCTGCTGAGGCCAGGCTGAAAACAATTCTTGAGCATGCAGCGCGAAAAGCAAAGGCGAAAAGGCGAAAAACCATCCTTAAACGCGATCTTACGCATGAACCGGATCTTTTCGACCTTGATTAGTTCAAATTCAGAATTAAAAATAATTGAATTGTCATGCCTTGATTGTATATCTTTGTGTGCACTAACGAATATTGCAAATGAAAAAGATCAGAACATTCTCAGTTATGCTTGCAATGATGCTTGCAATTCTTCTTATCACTTCCTGTGGTTCACCGGAAGATAATTTGCCCGGAAACTGGGTAACGGAGAGCGTTGAGGCTACGGTCGACTCCACAAAAGCCTCGGCAGCAAATCTTGCCAGTGTCGATATGGCCATTGCTTCCGCTAAAACCACCACTTTCACGCTGAATGATGATCATACCATGGTGCTCACCATTGATGGCTATAGGTCTGATGCATTCTGGGCGTATAACAGCGAAAACAACATGATCACCTTTATGTTTGAAGAAGGCGATGTAGGCGACCCCATTGAACTGGGCAGGCTCGACGGCAATAAAATTTTGTATACCAGCAGCGTGAAGAACGGAAACATCACTTCTGTTTATGTGAAGGAGTAGCAGTTAATTTTCCTTTGTTTTTCGTGATGATAAATTATACCGGAAGGATCAGTCCGTCAGGGCATTTTGTTAATCACCATTTCCGCCGAACGAAATCGTATAAAATATCGCTTCCATCTGGCGGATGAAGTTACGCTTGAGGTCGCCGGGGTTGTAAACATATCCATCAACAGTGATTACCCTTTCAAGGCCGGGGTCTGTGAAGGTAAAGCTGATGAAAGGGCCACCCATAAAATCGTTCTTAACCATCCACAAACCGCGTGTTTCAACCGCAAAACCGCTTACAAAATCGTCTTGCCTGTTAAAAACTGCGGGGATGTAGTCGCGTGAAGTGATCATATATGATCCTTCCGACGGGCCGGGAATATGTTTGCGGGTAAGTGAATCGCGTAAGTCAAGGATGTATTCAGGACTAAAAACACTGGTGTCGGTATATGGGGCTTCATAGATCATGATGCCCAGTTCAACATCCTGCTTAACTTTATGCATGCTCTGACGCAACCAAATAAATTGATCATCTTCAGACCCAATAACAAATCCACCGGGCAACTGAATATCAAAACCAAATTTCTTTTTAATGATATTGGTTAACTTAACACTCCTGGCCATTTTAAATTGCTGGTTTGTGCGTTTGATCTCCAGCTCGTTGAAGGCTTTTAAAAATGCTGTTTTATGCTGTTCGAAACTTTCCTTGAATGAAGCCAGATCGGGTGCTGTGATCTTGATCAGGCGCTGAGGCCTTGCCCAGTGGTCAGTACGCGTTTCGACAAGGGGTTCGGAAAATCCGGGGTTAATATCAATGATAAGGATGTTGTGCTGCGACCTGAAAATCTTGTTCATGTTCTCATCGGCAATGTTGAAAAGCCTGAACATGGGTTCGGGTTGGGGTAAGCCCGGAAGGGGTTGCCCGAAAAAATCCTTGACTACCCGGCCCAACTCACCATTCCATTGGGTTTTGTTATTGGTAACCACAAGGATCTCATTGGTCTTTCCGGTCGACTGTTCGTACCTGACTTTTCTTTCGCACGAAGAAAAGGCAATGGTCAGCAGCATGAGCAGGGATATCATTCCTGTTCTTGCATAAATCTTGTAAAAGTTCATAATATATTTTGTTTTAATGATCTTTTATATCAATGGTCAGGAGCTTTTCACGGCGATCCTTATTTTATCGCCCGGTTTCAGCCTTCGTGCATTGGTGATGTTGTTCAGGTCTTTGATCTGGTTTACCGTAACCCCGTCGTACATTTTGGCAATATCCCACAGGGTATCGCCCGATCTTACTGTATGATAAATATATTCCTTGCTTTGTTCGAGCTGTGCAACTGCTGTTTTTGACACGATCAGTTTCTGGCCGGGGTGGATCGTACTTTTTGAAAGATTATTCCAGATTTTCAACTGCGATACCGAGCATCCGTATTTGTTGGCAATAAGCCCCAGATTCTCGCCATTCCTAACGGTATGTGTACTGGCTGCCGTCACCTTATTGCTGGCTGTGGCAGCCACCGGCGATGAAATGGGATTATACCTTGCCGACGGATAAACAACAAGGCGTTGTCCGGGATAAATCGTTGATCCCCGCATGCCGTTCCATGATTTGATCTGACTAACGTATACATGGTAACGTCTGGCGATCAGCCCGAGGTTTTCACCGCTTCGTACCACATGTATCGTGCGCTCCTGTGCTTTTTTGATCTCAGCAAGGAGTTTTTCTTTCTCCATCCCTTTTTGGGTTTTATAGGCGTATAATTCCTGCTCGTTATTGATAAAATCACCAATATATTCTTTTGGTAACCTGAGCACGAAGTGTTCACCCTCCTTATAAGGGATAAAATCTTTTTTATAGAGGGGGTTCAGCAGTTTGAGCTGATCCATTGGTATCCCGAGCATCTCGCTGACCTGGTCGAAAGAGAGCACATCATGTACGGTAACCGTATCAATCTCATGATGCATAATGCCGGGATGTACCGGATAGATATTATGCTCGGCTGCATGGGTCATGGTATAATATACAGCAGTAAAGGCCGGCACATACCCACGTGTTTCTCTTGGAAGGAAAGGCCATATGGCCCAGTAACTTTTAACACCTCCTGCGCGCCTTATCGCTTTGTTAACATTGCCCGAACCTGAATTATAAGCTGCCATTACGAGCGACCAGTCGCCGTAAATGTCGTAAAGGTCGTTGAGGTGCTCACAAGCTGCTATGGTTGCCAGATAAGGATCATAGCGTTCATCGATCAGGGAAGTAACCCTGAGTCCGTATACTTTTCCTGTACCGTACATGAACTGCCAAAGGCCTTTGGCGCCGGCACGGGAACCGGCTGTAGGGATCAGGGCTGATTCTACAACGGCAAGGTATTTCATCTCCAGCGGAATATCAAAGCGGTCGAGCTGTTCCTCGAATAATGGGAAATAAACTTCGGCCAGGCCCAATATCCTTGAAGTAAGTTCTCGTTTCTTTACCGCATAAAGATGAATATAATTCTTAACCTGCCTGTTATAGGCCAGCTCAATGGTTGTTTCGCTGTTTAATGCTTCGAGGCGTGCTGCAATAACAGAGTCGGGATATTCAGGGATGAAATCTTTAGGAAAATGATAGACGTTGAGACTGTCAATATCGGTAATGAATGTCTTGTCGCCATAATATTTTAACTGTGCCAGGCTGTCGAGCATAGCCACCACAGGCGAATCTTTCCATAGGATATGGCCAAGCTCCTGTGTGTCGGCAACCATCCCGGTATCATCAAATGCCTCAGCTATTAAGCCAGTGTTCTTTAATGTGTCGGGAGCTGGCTGCCCCTGTGCAAATATTACGCCTGCGCCGTGCAATAAGATAAACAGGATTGGTAAGGCCGTTAATTTATGGTGAAGATTCATATAAAAATAAATGATTTAATGGTAAAATTGTATGCAAATTTCATGCAAAAAACACTGAACCCTGATTTTTTATGAACGAATTGATGTGAATACTTCTTTAAAAAGCTTCTGAGGATCATTCAGGGATTGGATCGCTGGCAGGAAATACTGTTTATTTAATGGGTATAAATAAAAGAAAACGGGAGTATTGAAATGCTCAATTTCCCGATTTCTTTATGCAGTAATAAAGTTTTGCTTTCCCGCTTATTCCTTTTTTGTAACCTCTTTCTTGTCGCTGCTTTCTTTGCTATCGTCTTCATCGTCGGTGTTCAGGCCTTTTTTAAATTCACGTGTTCCGCGTCCGATGCCTTTCATCAGCTCAGGGATTTTCTTGCCCCCGAACAGCAGCAATACGACCAGCACGATCACAACGATCTGCCAGGTACCGGGAATGCCGAGTAATATAGATAGGTATGTCATGTTCGTTGAATTTTATAATGCAAATATAGTAAAGAAAATAATTATTCAGACCCCGGGCTGTTGAAATTGAGTGTTAAGCATTTATCCTTTGCAGAAAAACAGTATGTTGCCGGGGCCGGTTATCAGTGATCCGACAAAAAATATTTATCTATCTTTGAACACCAATTTCAACATTGAAACTCTAATTGACAAGACCCGTTGTTATGAAAAGATTTGCTACTCTTCTACTGATCACGCTTATATTACTAAACTCAGGATTGATTGCCCAGCAGGTGAAAGACGTTCCGATATGGAAAAAGATGCACTACCTGAGCGAGGAAGAGATGAAGCTTCCTCACGACAACATAAAAAACTTCGTACCTACCGACCCGCCCGCCCCCCCGGTGCGTATGGTGGCCGAATATGAGCACATGCAGAGCGTGCTGGTCAGGTACCCCTTTGGTATCCCTACGGCATTGATCGTGGAGATGTCGCAGGATTGTAATGTTACCACGCTGGTGTCCAGCCAGAGCCAGCAAAACACAGTAACCAGTATATATCAGGGGAGTGGAGCCAATATGAACAATATCGATTTTATCCAGGCACCTACCGACTCATACTGGACCCGTGACTATGGTCCATGGTTTGTAATCGACGGGAACGGTAATTTTGGCGTTTGCGATTTTCCATATAACAGGCCCAGGCCAAACGATGATGAAGTTCCTGTGGAGGTAGCCGCCTACCTGGGCATCGACCTTTACGGGATGCCTCTTGAACAAACCGGAGGCAACTGGATGTGTACCGGCATAAAACAGGGTGCTTCCACCGATCTGGTCTGGGATGAAAACCCGGGGATGAGCCATACTGAGATACAGCAAATGGTGGATGATTATCTTGGAGTGGAGCAATATCACGTTTTGCCCGATCCACTGGGTGAATATATCAAGCACATCGACTGCTGGGGAAAATACCTTGGGATGAATAAAGTGCTGATTGGTTCAGTGCTCGAAAGTGATCCGCGTTACGACGACTTTGAATATGTGGCCGATTATTTTGCCAATACCATAAGTGATTGGGGTGTGCCCTATGAAGTCTTCAGGGTATATACACCCGGCTATTATCCCAATACGCCCTATACCAATTCTCTGATCCTGAACCGAAAGGTATTCGTGCCGATAACAGGCAGTCCATATGATGCAGATGCACTGGCGGTATATGAGGAAGCCATGCCCGGTTATGAAGTGATCGGTGTAATGTATGATGGATGGGAAAATACAGATGCCCTGCATTGCCGGGCCAAAGGGATCGCCGATATAGAAATGCTTTATATCAGGCATATTCCCCTGCTGGGCGATATACAGATGCAGGATCAGTATGAGATCACAGCTTCGATCACCAATTATTCAGGCTCGCCGCTATATGCCGACTCGGTTTTATTGTATTACAAAACTGACGGAGCATATCAGCCGGTACAGATGACCCCGCAACTCGGCAACAATTACAAAGGCATTATCCCTTTTCAGGAAGAAGGAACCGAGGTATCCTATTACATCTTTGCGGCCGACGAATCAGGGAAAAGGTCAACGCATCCGTTTATTGGCACCCCCGACCCCCATGTGTTTACCGTTGTGCAAAACCTGCCCGGAATCGTTTCATTTCCCGACACATTACTGTTTACAACCATAAATCAGGCTGTTGACGGCTTGCAGGTAAAGATCTTCCCTGATGGGGATGTGGATGCCATTATTGAGAACATAAACCTTGAGGGTACCGATATTTTTTACTGGATAGCTGAACCCCTGGTAACATTCCCCTATTCACTGGCAGTGGGCGATTCGCTGGTGCTGACCGTTTATGTTCCCATACCTACCGATCAGGGAATGGGCTTTTTGCAGGATACCATGTTTATTGAGTGTGAAGGCGGCGATGAGCAAGTGTT
The DNA here is from genome assembly GCA_032250805.1 of Bacteroidales bacterium. Lineage (GTDB taxonomy): Bacteria > Bacteroidota > Bacteroidia > Bacteroidales > B18-G4 > B18-G4. The sequence goes on along the minus strand of JAVVEM010000010.1, from coordinate 88,420 downwards.
GATCGTGGTTGATGAGGACATTATATCAGCACTTGATGAGCCTGGGCAGAATATGGCTATAACTGCGGCTTACCCCAATCCCTTTAGTGATGTTCTGCACTTTAATGTTAACCTGGCCGGAACAACGGATTTAAACGTAATGATATTTAATAACAAAGGAAGCATGGTGTGCACCATTGCCGGTGGGAAATACGTTTCAGGGGTACATACATTCAGTTGGGACGGCCGTACCGATGGAGGTGCTGCTTGTCCTGCAGGCATTTATTACGTTGTTGCGAAAAGCAGTAATGGCATAAGCAGTTCTTCAAAGGTGATCAGAAAATAGTGGAAATACATTAAACACCCGCTGATTCTATTTTATCAATAATATCTTCAATCCTGAAAGGTTTGCTGATGTATGCGTCCATTCCTTCGGTGAGGCAGTATTCGGCATCCTTTCCAAGGATATTCGCAGTTAAAGCAACAATACGTGTGCGTTTTTTTTCGGGATGCTGTTGTTCATGATCCCTGATCATGTGTGTGACCTCTATGCCGTCCATGCCGGGCATCTGTATGTCCATGAGGATTAAGTCGTAATTTTCTTCAAGGTATTTCTGCCAGGCGTCATTGCCATCAATGGCGAGGTCAACATGGTGTCCGAGATTGTTCAGGTTAATGAGGATGATCTTTTGGTTTATCACATTATCTTCGGCCAGAAGGATATGCAGTTTTTTATATTTTTTAAGGGGGCGAGGCTCCTTTTTGCCTTTGGCAGGCAAGGCTTCTGTTTTATTGAATGGAAGGTTGATCAGAAATTGTGTTCCTTTGTTTAGTTCACTGCTTACCTCAATGGTACCTTTAAAAAGGGTCACAAGCTTGTATACAATGTTCAGCCCCAAACCTGTACCTCCATATCGTCTGCTGATTGATGCATCCGACTGCGAATATTCAGAAAACAGATCTTTCACCTTGTTTTCGGGTATACCAATACCTGTATCTGTTATGTTAAAACTGATCAGGTAGCTGTTTTCATACTCTGTAATAACTTTGGCTTCCAGGGTAACATTTCCTGTATCGGTAAACTTAATGGCATTTGAGAGAAGATTGTTCAGTATTTGTCTGAAACGCAATTCATCGCCTGAAACATGATCAGGCACATGGGGATGTAAACTGAGATATAATGTAATTTTTTTCTCTCTGGCTTTTGGTAAATATGCATTTACAACGCTTTTAAGTGTGTGCTTAAGATCAAAGGGTCGCTCTTCAAGGTCTACCTTTCCTGCTTCGACTTTCGACATGTCGAGGATCTCATTAACAATTTCCAGAAGATTGTCGGCAGAAGTGCTGATAATATCCAGCATTTCAGCCTGATGCTTGTTTAGCCTGGTTTCTTTAAGTAATTGTGCCGAGCTGGTAATGCCTCCCAGCATTGTTCTGATCTCATGGCTCATCTTGGCCAGGAAAAAGGTTTTTGATGTGGTGGCTTTCTCAGCTTTTTCGCGGGCTGCAATCATATCCTTCTCTGCCCTGACCCGGTCGCTGATATCCCTTACAATGGCCTGAATGTATTTGCCATTTTCAAGGGTAATGATATTCAGGCTAACTTCCGTATGAAAAGGAGTGCCATCCTTTTTTGTATGTACCCAATAGAAACGCTGGGGCCGGTCCCGGTAACACTGCTTGATAAGTTCAAATGCCTTTTCCTTCGAATTCTTTCCGTCGGGCTGGGTTTTGGGAGAGAACTTATAGGGCGGATGCCCGATAATATCTTCCCTGTTACATTCAAAAATCTCGAGGGTTTTGTCGTTGCAGTCGGTATAAATATCACGGTCCATCAAAAAGATAGCATCATTGGCCTGGGAAAACAATGCTTTGTATTTTTCCTCATTGATCCGGAGCTCACTAAGGGTTTGTTTGAGGATATTCCGCTGATGGGCGAGGATCTTGTTGGCTTTACGCTGGTGTATGAGTCGCGAAAAGGCAAGTATAACGATCAGTACTGCAAATATAAACAAGACCAAAGCAAACCACTTTGTATATGTCTGGAATTGATTTCCACGTGGTATAAGTTCGGGGTTGATATCGTGTTGCAGCAATGTGTTGCGGGTTTCAGTAAGGGCAATAATGTAAGCGAGCTCTTCATTAAAGAGAGAATCCTGGTATGAAACATAATTTTTATAATATTCCAGGGCGGAATTCATATTTCCGCCATCGGCATATAGTTTATAAAGAAGATAATAACTGTCTTTGAGCACTTCCGGCAGGCCATGCTCATGCGCCAGGGCGATGGCGCGGTTCACATATTCAATGGCTTCGGTCCGGTAGTTCAGGTAATGATAAACTTCAGCTTTGGCGAGGTATGTTTTGGCCAGTCTTTTGCGGTTATTCCCGGCACTGAATATATTCTCTGCCAGTGAATATTTATCGAGGGCGGCAAAATAATTTCCCTGTAATCTATCCGAAAGGCCCATCCTGGCATGTATTGAAGCCATGCCCTTAAGATTTTCGGTGCGTTGAAAAATATTATATGCCCTCTGATAAAAATCACCTGCCATAGGATATTCTCCTCTTTGAAGGAATATATTTCCGATGTTCTTATAGGTAGTTGCCCTGATGGGGCTGTTCAAATCATCAACATGCACATCAAGTACATTATTAAAGAATTGCATGGCCTGATCATATTCTTTCATCTTAAAGTATGTAATGCCTGCATAGAGGTAACTTTCGGCCAGGCCGTGCTCATCATTTTCTTCAGTAAAGAGATCTATGGCCTGTTCAAACTTGATTATTGCAAGGGGGTAAATACCTGACTCGCGATAAACTTTACCAATGTTGTTGAGGCAATTCCCAACAAACTGCCTGTCGTAATTTTCCAAACACCTGTTTAAAGCATTCGTATAGGCCTCCAAGGCCAGTCCGTAATTACTTTTTTCATAGTATACATGCCCCAGGGCGGTATATGCCAGGGCCAGCGAATGGCTGTCGTTCATGCGTCTGGCAATTGAAACGGCCGCTTTTCCGCAGACAATACCCCTGGCGGGTTCGGTGAAACGATGTTCGCTGGTGAGCTGAATAAGGTGCGACAATGAATCCTGCGGTGTGCCGGCCAGTTGCAACCGGCCTTCAGTTTCTGCAGTATCTTGCCCAAAAACAACAAAATGATGTGTAAAAGAAAGAATGCTGAATAGTAAAAATGAATATGTATATTTTCTTAGCATGCGCTATGATTAAGCAAACAGGTTAAGATAAGGCTGAGCAAATATATATAAATATTTGACATGTTGCTGTTTGGGTTTTGATGGGTATAAAAAAGCCCTTCACCCCTGAAAAGGTGAAGGGCCGGAATATTTTTTATTGGCCTGTTAATTACAGCTCAGCACAGTTGTGCGCTGGTAATTGGCTGCATCAACGTTGGGCCCGCTGTTAACACTTTTATATGCGTCGCAGGCTTTTTCAATCTCGCCTTTGCCTTCGTATGCTCTTCCAAGTTCAAAATAAAGGTTCGATTTATCATCCTGCTCTGCTTTCATGCCTGTTTCGGCAGCTGATATGGCCTGGTCGAAGTTACCGAGGTTATTGCTGGCAAGGGCCTGGTAATAATATGCAGTTCCTTCCATATAGTTATACTCAATGCTTTTTTTCGACATCATAACGGCCTCGTTATAACTTTCTTTCTGAATGCATATACCGCTCAGGTTAAGATAGTGGTTTGCAGCAATGGTTTTGGCTTTTTCAACATCCTCATCATCACCGCCATATTCGATCACCTTTTTAACAGCCTCTTCCATCATCTGCGTATTGTCGAGCTTGTTATAGCTAATGGCCATGCCAAAATATGCCTTATGATATTTGGGATTATACCCGAGTGCTTTGTTAAAACTTTCAATAGCATCCTCATATTTTCCTTCTTTTATCAGGTTGTTGCCTTTGGCAGTATATGTTGCTGCAATATAGCTATTGGCTTTGGCAGCACTTTTGGTATTATTGATCTTTTTAGCATATTCAGCTGAAAGCGAAAAGTAGGATACTGCTGTGTCGTAGTCTTTTGATTTGTATGCATCGAGTCCTTGCTTAAGATATAAGCTGGATATTTGTGTTTCGGCTTTTGTTTTCAGGCCTTCACCCACTTCTCCCAGTTCGGCGCAGATTTCCGCACATTCTTTGTAGGAAGCGATGGCTTCCATTGTTTTATTTTCCTTGGTAAGATTAATCCCTTCATTGTATGCCTTGCCGGCCTTGTTGAGGTCCTGTGAAGACAGGCCCAGTGAAATGACGAGAAAAAATGCAGTTAGAATAATGGTTAAATTTTTCATAATGTAATTTAAAATTTATAATGGTGTTTTTTAAACGAAATAATATGTAATAGATTGCATATTAAGGGGTGCAAATTTATAAATCTTGATTGAATAAGCAAGCCTTATGCCAATAATTTACCTGCCCGTGCCTGTTGCAATTTTCCGCAGCACTCTCAAATAGTTGCCTATAGGTTAATTACGAAAGCCATTTTTGTACCTCAGCCGGATTGAGTGCCGGGATGTCGAGTTTTTTCTTTTTCCTCAGTCCGTTGAGGTCATTTGCAAGTTTATTGGGATTTGCCGCTTTGAGTGCTTCAAGGGTTTCATATCCTTTTTCGCGGATAAGGGGGATCCATTCGGCGGGAAATCCAAGCGCGATGATGTCATCATCGGCTTCAGCTTCTTTTTTCTTTTCCGGCCGCATTTGTGGAAAGAATAATACATCCTGTATCGAACTTTTATTGGTCATGATCATGGATAACCTGTCGATACCAATACCGAGGCCTGCTGTTGGGGGCATGCCGTATTCCAGTGCCCTCAGAAAATCTTCGTCGAGGACCATTGATTCGGTATCGCCGCGACGGCCAAGCTCAAGCTGCTCTTCGAAGCGTGCACGCTGATCGATGGGATCATTTAACTCGCTGAAAGCATTACACAGTTCTTTTCCATTGCAGATAGCTTCGAAACGTTCTACCAGGCCTTCATGTTCGCGATGCTTTTTTGCCAGTGGCGACATCTCAACGGGGTAGTCGGTTATAAAAGTAGGCTGTATCAGTCTGGGTTCGCAGGTTTCGCCGAAAATCTCGTCAATAAGCTTGCCTTTACCCATGCTGAGATCAATCTCCACGCCTAGTTTTGTTGCTGTTGCCCTGAGGGCTGCCTCATCCATTTTAGAGATGTCGATCCCTGTAAATTCCCTGATCACGCCAAGCATGGTGTAACGTTTCCATGGCCGTCTGAAGTCGATGATGTGTTCACCGACTTTAATTTCTGTAGTTCCGTGAAGGTCGAGGGCGATTTTTTCAACCATTTCTTCAACCAGCTCCATCATCCATTCATAATCTTTATAGGCCACGTAAAGCTCCATTTGTGTGAATTCAGGATTGTGAAACCTGTCCATACCCTCATTGCGGAAATCTTTACTGAACTCATACACCCCGTCGTATCCGCCAACGATGAGCCTTTTAAGGTATAGCTCGTTGGCAATCCGCAGGTACAGGGTCATATCGAGACTGTTGTGATGGGTCTTGAAAGGACGGGCAGCGGCACCTCCATACAGGGGTTGCAATATCGGTGTTTCCACTTCCAGATAACCACGTTCATTCAGGTATGTGCGCATGGAGGTTATTAATTCTGCACGCTTGACAAAGGTTTTGCGAACTTCCGGATTTACGATAAGGTCGAGGTAACGCTGACGATATCTTTGTTCCGGGTCGGTAAAGGCATCCCATACCTTGTCTTCCTTTTCCTTAACAACAGGCAGGGGCTTGAGTGATTTGCTGAGCAAGGTAAATTCCGTTACATGGACCGTGATCTCGCCCATTTTGGTGGTAAATACAAAACCCTTAACACCTATAATATCGCCAATATCAAGTAAACGCTTGAATACAATATTATACATGCTTTTATCTTCCCCCTTACAGATGTCATCGCGCTTAAAATACAACTGTATTTTTCCACTTCGGTCCTGCAACTCAACAAAAGCGGCGGCACCCATAATGCGGCGTCCCATAATACGCCCGGCGATGCTCACATCTTCAAATTTTTCCTTATTTTCGGGATATGCATCAAGGATTTCCTGTGCGCTAACATTAATTTCATATGTTTCGGCAGGATAGGGGTTAATGCCCATTTTTTGCAACTCCTGCAGTGATTGTCTTCGTATTTGTTCCTGTTCGCTCAGTGCCATATGTGTTCTGAAAATTTTTGCAAAGATAGTATTTTATGGTACTAAGTATCAGGTATTGGGTATTGTGTGTGCAGACTTACTCCTGATTTATGATCGGGGGATCACTTTGGTATGTAAATCCAAATCAATAAGGCCCCTGAAATTAAGGTCTCTCTTAATATTAATCTTTAATTTTGCACAGGATTATGGAAGAAAAGCGTAAACGACAAAAACCCGACTGGCTCAAGATACGGGTTCCTGCCGGAAAGGAATACCTTGGTGTTAAGGAAATTGTGAACCGGCATAAACTACATACCATCTGCACCAGTGGTAGCTGCCCTAACATGCACGACTGCTGGGAAAGGGGTACGGCAACCCTGATGATACTGGGTGATATATGCACCCGTTCATGCAAGTTTTGCAATGTGCCGACGGGGAAACCTGCTCCGCCCGACCTGGATGAACCACGTCGTGTTGCCGAATCAGTTAAGCTCATGGGCCTGAAACATTATGTTCTTACCTCCGTCGACCGTGATGATCTTGAAGACGGGGGTGCTGGAATATGGGCCGCAACAATAACTGCCATTAAGCAGCAAAACCCTGGAATCACAATCGAAGCGCTGATCCCTGATTTTCAGGGTAAGCACCGCCTTTTACAGACCGTGATCAATGCCGGTCCTGAAGTGATCTCGCATAACCTGGAAACGGTTCGCCGGCTCACTCCTGAAGTGAGAAGCGTAGCTTCGTATGAGCGGAGCCTTGATGTGATCCGTATTATTGCCGAATCAGGGACAAGATCAAAATCGGGCATTATGACCGGCCTGGGTGAAACCACTGTGGAGATTCTTGAAACCATGGACGATCTGCGTGATGCAGGTTGCGAAGTATTTACCATTGGCCAATACCTTCAGCCTGGCAGGAAACATCTTCCCGTATCCAGGTATACCTCACCGGAGGAGTTTGAAGCATACCGTATTGCCGGACTGGAAAAAGGCTTTATTCATGTTGAAAGCCAACCACTTGTCCGCTCTTCGTATCATGCCGAAAAACATGTTCCTTCCAAAGGCCTGGAGTTATGATTAAAGAGATCATTTATAAAGACCTGGGCCTGATCTCTTATGCGGAAGCATGGGATTTGCAGGAAAAACTCTTTGAGGAGATCATCCATGCAAAAACATCGTCACCGCCTTCTGCATCAGCAAATTATCTGCTTTTTTGTGAACACCCGCATGTATATACCCTTGGGAAAAGTGGTTCAGATGCCAACTTACTGGTCAATGAAGAGATGCTGAAGCAGAAAGGGGCCGGCTTTTTCAGGACCAACCGCGGGGGCGATATCACATATCACGGTCCGGGACAGATCGTGGGTTATCCCATCCTCGACCTTGAAGTTTTCGGGCTTGGCATCAGGGAATATATTGGCTTGCTCGAAGAATCGGTCATCATGTTGCTGAGGGATCATGACATCGAATCGTCCCGTTTACAGGGTGCCAGCGGTGTTTGGCTTTCGCCTGGTGATCCGCAAAAGGCAAGAAAGATATGCGCCATTGGTGTAAGATCGAGCCGCTATGTTACGATGCATGGTTTTGCATTCAATGTAAATACCGACCTTGACTTTTACAGCTTCATCAACCCTTGTGGGTTTACTGATAAAGGAGTAACCTCCATGAAAAAGGAACTTGGCAGCGATCAGGACTTTACCCTGGTGAAACACGGCTTAAAGGAAATCCTGCTTAAATTGCTCCGGACACCTTAACGGAACACTTCGCGCAACACTTCCAGCGACCTGATGGTGCCCATCCCGCTGAGATGGATCTGGTAATAGAGCACAAGCATATTCAGTAGTTCATCGCGGGTTTTTCGGTTAATTTTTAGGTTGTGGAGTGCGTTTGCGGATGTTTGGGTCAGAATGTACAGTCCTTTGCAGGCATCACCCTCCAGGTAATCGGCATGTGCAGGATGAAATGGGCTGAATTTTCCTTCACGCAGGTCGAAATATGAATCGTCTGAGCTGATCTCACCCTGCGGATATAATCCCAAAAAGTGACTCAGCATTACCAGCAGATAAAGATGAAAACTTTCAATGCCTTGTTTTTGCAGATCAAAAAAATGCAACGAAGAAGCCATAAAATCAAAGAGTTCTGAATTGCTTTCGTGTTCTTTTATGGTTTTTAATAATATCTCGGAAAGAAAAATTGCTACGGTACTTTTTCTGATGTCGGAGGCGATAGAATGAAAGGGCTCTGCAATGGATGCTTCACGAATATGCTGAAGGTCGCGGGCCGGGCGGTGGTAAACAATCATATCCAACAGCGTCATGGGGCGAAACATGCTTCCGGGCAATTTCGAACGCTTTGAGCGTGCGCCCTTTACGAGGTATGCCTGCAGGCCAAAAGCTTCGGTATAGATTTTAACGATCAGGCTTGTTTCGGAATACCTGATATGGTGTAGAACGATCCCGCGTGTGTTTTGTAGCATGCTGCGGAAATTAGGTGGATGATCAGTCGATAACAAGGATCTTTGTTACCATTGTCTCGGCGCCATCTTCAGTGGCAGCAAAAACCAGGTAAACGCCGGGCCGGGCCTTCCGGCCATCGAAATTTTTACCATCCCAGACGGCCTGTCCACCCTCTGAGCGTGTGGCATAAATAAGGGTGCCGTTGATATCGGTAATTTTAACATCGGAATCTTTCATCAGCCCTTTAACTGCAATCCATCCGTCGTAACCATCTTTAACCGGGTTCGGATAAGCATATACATCGGAATAACTCTCATTTGGTGCCGAAGCTGTTCCACGGTAACCAATTATTCCGCTTGATGTGGCAATGATTACCTCCCCGTCTTCATTGATCACAATATCAATGATCTGATCGGAAAAAAGCGGGCTGTTATCTTCAGTAAAATGGGCGATTTGATTTGTGCCATCCTGCGAAAGCAGGAACACACCTGAGCGTTCGGTGCCGATCCATTTGCGGTTGTCGCCGTCTATGGCGATAGCGGTTACTACTTCGGTTTCAAGGAGGTACTGCACATAACCGTCGAAATTAACCAGCGGCCTGACTGCATCGTAATCCTGATCGCTAAGGATTGTTGAAGGCGAATAAAATATCCCGATCCCTTCGTCGGTGCCGATCCACACTTCACCATCCTGGTCTTCGGCAATACTGAACACATTGGTGCCCGGAATATTCCCTACTCCGCTTTCTGATCGCAGCAATCTGAGCTGGTCGCCGGGAGGGTTGTTTTCATTATAAACAGCAATGTAGTTGGGATTACTGTTGGTATGCCTGAAGACAACCCATTTCTGATCATAGGAGTCGATAAACAGCTCACTGCAATCAACTGCTGCTGCACTGCCCCCGAGGCCATATGATGCCCAGCTTCCGTCGTTCTTTTTTTCGGCAAGAAGCTTCTCGGCGCCTGAGCATAATGCCCACAGGCTGCCCTGCGAATCAAAACCCAACCCAACCAGAGCGATCTTTCCGGCAGCTTCCCAAAGTTGTAATTCGCTGTTTTCAGTGTTGTACATATCGGTGATCTCTTCACCGTTCATCTCAAGAAGCCCGTATTCATTCCTGAAAACGCCAAAATAGGTTTGACTTGAATTGGCAGGATTTACGGCAATTGTTACAATATCGCGAATAGAGCTAAGCTCGGGATTGGTTGATGCGTTATAGTTTTTCCAGCTTTCGTCCCAAAACCGGTAGGTCCCATAATTCAGGAAGAGAGGCGACCATGTACTGGTGTATCCTCCTGGAGCGACCCAAACCTTGTTGTCGTATGCAGTCATGGAAAAAACGTTGGCACTGTTGGGTCCGCCGGGATTGATCTTCATGCTTTCCCAGCCTTCGTTAAATGATTTAACCAGGCCATTCCGCTGGTCGGCAACCCATACGCTCCCGTCGGCAAGATAGATGGCGTCATTCATCTGGGGGTTGCCGGGATTATATGTATAAATGGTCAGCTCTTCTTCGAGCGAAGAATTATATATTTTACCTGAGTATGCCAGGGCAAGAACAAGTTTCCCGTTGGTAGCGTTGATATTGTTTAGCCTTTGGGGTAGCGAAACCGGGAATGAAGCCCACCCGACACCGTCATAATAAAAGATGCTGTCCTGATCATCGTTGCCTGTTTCTCTGGTGTTTACAATGATCTTGCCGGCAAAAGACTCGATCATATTATAGGCATACATCGGAAAGGGGGCATTATTCATTCGCTTCCAGGCTGCGTAATCGGCAAGGTTGGGATGGTTAACGGCTGCATAATAGATCCCTTCTTCGGTAGCAGCAAAATATGCAGTGTCGTTATAGGCAACATCAAATACATTGATCTGGCTGCCCCCGGCACCAATGTACCAGGTATCAAAAACCTCTTCACCCTGTAAATCGAGCACTACAATGCCGAAACCACATGAAAGATAAGCATAATTTCCTCTCATGGTGAGCTGGTTGATCACCTTGTTGCCAAGAATGGGTTTGCGCTTAATATCCGGCATATTAACGATATAGTTATCCTTAAAAAGGTCGATGTTTGTATTGGTATAGGCAATAACTGTTGTTTGAAGGCCGGGATTATATTTGATGTCGCTGATGCCGATATCAGAGAGTCCGTTAATTTTATTGAAACGTTCGATCGACTCATCAGTTTTGTTATATCTTAACACGGCATAAGGTGTAGCCCCGTATATTTCATTGCCTGACTCTGTTACTGCAATGAAGCTGTTAAAGGGCAAATGATCACGCCACTGGCCAACACCGGCTTCTTGTGTAAAGGCATTTGCTGCTATAGACCCGACGAAGAGTATAGCGAAGGCTTGTTTAAGTATATTCATTCGTAATTTATCATTTAATTTTGGCTGCCGGGAAACAAAACAGATCGCAAACCAGGCAGAATCTTTGTCAAAAATAGCTTTTTAAGCTTATTTTCATGCTAATATGTTTAACTAAATTTTCTGTTATTTATTGTAAGAATCGTATTTTTACGAGATGGTTGCCTTCAGGGGCAATTAATTTTTTTTAACTTATTGGGTGATGTAAATTCAAATATGGTTTCAGTGGATGGATACATGTCGCAAGTGGTGAAGGTTGGCCGGTTAAAGATGGGAGGCAATGAGCCCGTGAGGGTACAATCGATGACCAACACTTCCACTATGGACACAGAAGCTACCTACCGCCAGGTGATGGAGCTGCACGAAGCAGGCTGCGAACTGGTGCGGATGAGTGTAAGGAATATTCGTGAAGTGGATAAGGTCGGCCGGATAAAGAATTTGCTCGAAAGTGCCGGTGTGTACATACCGCTGGCTGCCGATATACATTTTAACCCCAGGCTTGCCGAAACAGCTGCAACCATCGTTCATAAGATCAGGATAAATCCGGGCAACTACCTCGACAGGCAATATTTTTTATCACGCGAAAAAGATAAAAACCAGCCTGAAGTTTTAGCCGAAGATCGTGAGGAACATATTACACGATTAATTGATATCTGTGTTCGTCATCACACAGTTATTCGGGTGGGAGTGAATCATGGTTCATTGTCTGAAAGGATCCTCAACCGCTATGGGAACACTGCCGAAGGCATGCTTGCTTCTGCCCTTGAATTTCTTGAAATGTGCAAGAAAAAAAACTTCGACAATCTTATTGTGTCGATGAAATCCAGCCATGTAAAGACCATGATCAACGCCAATCTGGGTATTGTGGAAGCGATGAAGCAAAGGGGTATGCATTATCCTCTTCACCTGGGTGTTACGGAAGCCGGTGAAGGCCGGGATGGCAGGATCAGGTCGGCGGCGGGTATCGGCCCGCTCTTGTCGATGGGCCTGGGCGATACCATCAGGGTTTCGCTTACCGAAGATCCTGTTGCCGAGATCCCGGTGGCAAAGAAACTGGTTGATGCCTTCGCTGACAGAAAACATGGAGGTGCCGGAACGGAATTGTTTAACGAAATATCCGGCATCCGGATAAAAAAATCATACCCTGTGGGAATTATCGGAGGGGATCAACCACCCTGCGTTGTGGGTGAGGCGGGTAAACATGAGGAACATGAACAACGGCCGGATCTCTTTCCGCTTAAGCATGATCTTCTTGAAGACACCGAAGGAAAGAAATATCATATAATCAATGATCCCGGCACGAATCTGAACACTGAGGGTTTTATTGCCGGCAAACACCATAAGGAAAAGAAGGTCGTATTGTATACCGCCACTGAGGGTGATCTTAAGCTTTTGTTAAAAAAGTTAAAAGAGAACAAGGCTGGTATTCCCGCAATCATTAAACTCGTTTATCATGAGCGTGATCCTGAATCACTGGTGCTCAGGGCAGCATCCGACCTTTCTTCACTCATGGTGGCAGGCCATGGGGATGGCTACTGGCTTAATAGCGATTTACATGATAATACCGACATGGCTGATATCGTATTTGGAGCATTGCAAGCCACCGGACTTCGTATCAGTGGCACAGAATATATTTCATGTCCCGGATGCGGCCGAACCTCTTTTGATTTGCAGGGCACCTTGCAAAAGATCAAGCAGCATACCCGCGGTCTTAAAAATGTTAGGATCGCCGTAATGGGATGCATCGTAAACGGACCTGGCGAGATGGCCGGAGCCGACTTTGGTTATGTTGGCGAAGGCAACGGCAGGGTGAGCCTTTATCACAAAGGGCAAAGGGTAAAAAGGCACATCGCCGAAGAAGATGCGCTTGCCGAACTCATGGAATTGATAAATAGCAGCGAAAAAATTAATACGGCTTGAAAATGCCCTTATTGTTTTGGAATAATAAACCGAAGTGCTTCCTGTTTTACGGAAAAGTTGAGGGGTGAATGACCAAGTGATTCGCCGTCTGCTTCAAGGTATACTGTTCCGGCCGGTTGCGAAACGATCCTGCACTCCCTGCCCCTGAACGTGCTCACAAACTTAAGTTTGATGAACGTACCATCATATAATTTTGTAATGTGCTTAAAAATGTTGATCCGGGGTGTGGCCTTGATGACGGTGACATCCAGCAGGCCATCGTTGGGAATGGCCCCGGGGAGCTGCATTAATCCTCCACCGTTATATTTACAAATGCCTATATTCATGCTCAACACCCTTCCGCTGAAAACTTCACTGCCATCAACACTGATCACAAAAGGAGTATAGCTGTATTGAAATAAACCGGTAAAAATATTCAGCAAATATGCAAGAGAGCCTCCTCTGCCGCGATCTTTCATGCGATTGGTTTTTTCGGCAACCAATGCGTCGTAACCCATACCACTGACATTTACAAAATAGCGTTCATGCTCACCATCTTTATCATGATATTTTACAAAACCAACATCCTGAACAAATGTATGCCCTCTATTGATCACCTTAATGGCTTTGCCATATTTTTTAGGGAGATCATACATCTTTCCCCAGTCGTTGCCGGTTCCCACCGGGATCATCCCGATAAGCATTTCATCAGGCGAACAGGACTGCTGAAAAAATATTCCATTTACAACCTCATTAAGGGTTCCGTCGCCACCTACAACAATAATTTTTCTGTACCCCTCACCGATCATTGCCGAGGTCAAGGAAATTGCATGCTCACGGCCTTTTGTGAATACGGCTTTAAACTTTAAACCATGTTCAAAAAGTTTATTTTTAATTACGGGCCAGTCTTTTTCACCTCTTCTGTTCCCTGCATTTGGATTTACAACCACCAGCCATTCATGGGCATTTATTGTATGTTCGGCCATCCCTAAAAAGTGTGTTTATCCTTTTTCCCAAAGAGGAATAAAGAGGTGAAGAAAGCGAAGAAAGTAACACCTGCCTGCGTTTCAATGGTATCTTCGGAGATCATAGAAACCATCAGGATCACAAAAAATGCAAGGTAATAGTAGTCGTTGAGTCGCCGGGCCCTGATAGGCGGGTAAATAAGACTGAAAAGAAACCAGAGAAGGCCAAAAAGCCCGAAGCCAACCGTAATGGAAAGAAACTGATTGTGCGACCGCCATCTGAACTCGGGTTGCAAGGGGCTGTCCATTTCTTCATATTGCTTTTCGAAGGCCAGGTTCATGTCGCCGGTACCAACACCAAACAAGGGGTTTTGCTTAATGATCAATAAGGAAGTCTTCCAGTATTCAATGCGTTGCATGGCCGAATGCCCACTGGGATTTCCTGTCCGGAAATATTGCTGGGCTTCCCAAATGATCTTGTATAACCTGATGTAAAAAACTGATCGCTCGTGATAATGGACACTTGCTTCACCACTTTCTATCAATTTAATGTCATGTGAAGTAAGGTTTTGAACTCCTTCTGCATCTTTGCGCAGACCCCTGGATGTGAGATAACGTATCAGTGTATGTTTGAGCTCCTGGCCTTTATAGTCTTTTCCGTCAAAATCAAGATCGCTTCGTTTATTCCATTCCTCCCTCATCTCTTCTATCGAGATATATATCCAAACATAATGTCCGTTTTCGGTCTGAAGGTTAGTCGTATCGTGCCAGTAGAAAGTGCCCCTTTTGGTCATTTGGTCAAGATTTGAAAAATCAACCCGTTGTACCTTATAAACATCCGTAATGATTCCCATAAAAAACACCAGGATAACGATTGGCGCAATTGATACGGTAACAAATGCCATGCGGGCATAAATGTTTTTCTTTTTCAGCGAATAATGAATAGAAACAACAAAAGCAGCACTAACAAGCACGATAAGCCCGGTCATGAAAGCAGAAATTACCATGTAAAACAGCAGCCATAAGGCGAGCAATAAAAAAGCCAGGCGGGTATATTTGCCCGGGATCTCTTTCCGCAGCGACATGAAAACCAGGGTGAATATGGCAAGGGCGATAAGCAGGCTAAAACGGATGTGAGAAATAAATATCGAAATGTCTCTGAGGTTGTCGATATCTTGCGTAAGCAGGATATATGTGGTGATGAAAGTACTTATTGTTACTGCTGCAACGAAGAGGAGCATAAGTATTCTGAATTTTTTTTGATCTATGGCTTCGCCAACAGTCAGTATCACAGGCAATACCAGGATGGGCAGTTTAATGCGCAGGTCTTTGAGGGCATAATCAAAATCGACGGTAAAAACCAGTCCGAGAATATGCAGAATATACAACGACATGAATACGATGGCAGGCAGGTTTTCCTTCCTGAAAAACTTTTTCATGATCAGGCCCAGGCTGCGAAAAACCCATGAAACGAATACCGGGATGATCAAAAAGATACTGATATAAAAAGGGTAGCGTTTAATGAACCTGATAAATCTTTCCTTCGACATATGTTCAAGGATCAGTACTCCTGATAGCATAAACTGTGAAACGCTCATCATATATTTTGAGAGCGGTATGGAGACGATCATGATGACCAGGCCTGCAAAGTAAAGTGCTGAAAGTAGCTTTTTGTTGTCTGTATTTTGGATCGCGTACGTCAATGCGTGTTGTTTAAGTTTTCAATTATACATATTTATCACGACATCCTGATCAATGTTTCTTTCACTTCTTCGGGGGAGATGTCGAGCATGCATTCGCACGGACCTTGCTTCCGGCACTTCTGACATTCTTTGTCCTTCACAAGAAATGTGGCTTTATCACCTATGGGTGCCCAGCGTCCGGGGTGCATAGGCCTGATGGGCGGATAAATTCCAATGGCTATTGTTCCCAGGGCAGCAGCCAGGTGGAGCGGCCCGGTGCTTGCCGCCACAAGGCCATCGCAATGCCTGATAAAGCTCATAAAAGCGCTCAGGTTCATTTTGCCTGTGATGTCTGTGACATGCTGGTGTTCAAAAATTCCGGAGTTATTGATCATGCGGCCTTCTTCGGCAGTACCGCTGACAAAGATCCTGTACTTTTCGGGAGGAAGGATACCACATAATTTAATAAAGTTATCGATCCCCCATTCGCGGGCACTTCCTTTTGATTTCGGATGCAGGATGAGGTTGAATTTTTTTGTGTCGGTGAGTGCAATGAACTGCTGGTCGGGAGGTGCAACCTTGCTAAGCCCATATAATTTTTTAATTTCTTCTATTGGCAGTATCTCTGTTCCTGTGAGCGATGCCATCAGTTTGAGGTTTAACTGGGCTTCGTGCAGATCAGAGTTTCTGCGCGATAGCCTGACCAGGTTATTGCAGGTTGTCCAGTGATATATTCTGTTTGTTGTTCCCATCCTGAATGGAATACGGACTTTCCGGGCGAGTTTTGCGATCCGCCTGCGCGGGAAAATATGAATGATGGCGTCTGCTTCCAGGGTTTTAAATGCGCGTACGGCTTCATCATCCTTCAGGGCATTGATGTCATCCCAATTCACAAAGCTGTCGATATTGGCGCAGGCTTCGATCACGTCGCGGGTATAGGAGCGGCCAAGAAAAACAATTTCGGTTTCAGGGAACATTTTTTTCATCATGCCGGCTACCGGAAGGCTGAGGATAACATCCCCAATGCTGTCGGTGCGGCTGATGACCATGCGTTTAAACCCCTTCATAAACTGATTATTTTTGATGTTGCCTTCTGATCTGCCTGATTTTGGAATATTTCATAAATGTTGCCTGGGCAGAGATCCTGCAAACTACATAGCCATAATATCCATCGAGAAAACCGAGCCTGAAAAAATAATCGCGTAAGAACTTAACCAGCGGACTGAAGAGGATCTTGAGCATACCTGCTTTTTTCCCTTTTTCAACTGCAAGAGAGGCGGTAAGATCGGTAAAATGGTTGGCCTGTGAAATATGCTCAGAAATGGTGTAATAGGTGTAATGGTGAAGATCGCCATCCAGCTTTGCAATGGTATTTGCCTTGTTTTTTGCTACTACAATTTCGTGGATTTTTTCTCCTCCCCAAGCAAACTTTTCGCGATCAAAAAGCCTGAGCTTCCTGTCGGGATACCAGCCTGAATGCTTTATCCATTTTCCGCAATAATTTGTCATGCGATTCATTTCGTACCCATCGGCCTGTTTGTGCTCTTTAACTTCAAGGATGGCTTTTTGCAAGGCTTCAGAAAGTGCTTCATCAGCATCGATCGACAGGATGAACGGATACAGGGCAAGATTATTTGCGTAGTTTTTCTGCTCTATATATCCTTCCCATTCATTGACAAAAAAACGCACACCTTTTTCATTGCATATGGCTTCGGTGCGGTCATCAGAACCTGAATCAACAACAACGATATCGTCGGCAACACCTTTCAGTGAGTCGATGCACCGGCCAATGTTGCGTTCCTCGTTTTTTGTGATGATAACGGCTGAAAGCTTGGTCATACGCAGGTTTTTGAATATCGCTCCAAAGATAAGATTTTTCGCGCTGATGGAGTTTCTTATTTTTTCCAGAAGGCTGGCGAGAAAAGGATGAGTACGGTAAACAACTCAAGCCGTCCGAGCAACATCAGAAAAGAGAGAACCCATTTACCGGCGTAAGGAATGAAATCATAATTATCAACCGGGCCTACCATGCCTATTCCCGGACCGATATTCCCGATGGTGGCTGCAGTAGCTCCAATGGCTGTGGGGCCATCAAGTCCCATCAGGGCCATTACCCCCGAACCAATAATAAAAAAGATGATATAAATGATGAAAAAAGCCATTACCTTCATAATGATGTCTTGCGGAACAACCTGATTGTTCATTCTTACCGGAATGATTGCCTGTGGGTGCAGGAGCCTTTTAAGTTCAAGTATGCTGTTTTTCAGCAATAACAATTGCCGTACAACTTTAACCCCACCGCCTGTTGATCCTGCCATGCCCCCAATAAACATCATTAAGAATATAAAGAACCAGATCGGTCCAGGCCACATGAGGTAGTTATCTGTTATATAACCTGTAGTAGTGATAATGGATGTTACCTGGAACAGCGAAGCCCGGAAGGCTTCTTCCAACGACTTTTCATTGCTGTTCAATGCAAGTACGACGGTAATTACCACCGTTGAACTCAGGATAAGGAAAAGAAAATAACGGAATTCTTCACTTTTCCATAATTTGCTAACCTGCCCGTGCAATGCAAGATAATGCAGGGCAAAATTGGTTCCTGCCAGGATCATAAAGATCACAATGACATACTGTATATAAGGCGAAAAGGCAGCAATACTCAGCGTGTGTGTCGAAAATCCTCCTGTGGCAACGGTGCCAAAAGTATGGCAAAGGGCATCGAAAAGGCTCATCCCTCCCAGGAATAATAAAATTGTTTCTACTATTGTAAAAAGAAGATAAATGCCCCAAAGCCGCTTGGCTGTGGCCGTAATCCTTGGGTGAAGCTTGTCTTTGGTTACCCCCGGCATTTCGGCGGCATATAGCTGCATACCGCCAATACCAAGGATTGGAAGGATGGCTACAGTAAAAACAATGATCCCCATGCCCCCAATCCAATGCGTCATACTTCTCCAGAAAAGAATGCCTTTTGGCAGAGTTTCAATATCAGTTAGTATTGTAGCTCCGGTCGTAGTAAACCCTGAAATGGTTTCGAAAAAGGCATTCGTAAAATTTGGGATGGTACCGCTGATCAAAAAAGGCAGGGTCCCGAAAAGTGAAATAACGATCCATGTTACTGCCACGATTACGTAACCCTCTTTCTTTCCGATATTTCTCGGGTGCCTGCGCGTTGAAAACCAAAGGATAATGCCGGTAATGCCGGTGATCAGACCGGAATATATAAGTGACATAAAACTGTCTTCGCCGTAATACAACGAAAACGGAAGCCCCGTAAGCATAAAACTCCCTTCAATGATCAGAAGAAATCCAATTATCCTGATGATCACCCTGAAGTTAATGCCTTTCCAGTCCTTCATGATTTCTTAAACAGTTTTACAACCTTATGAATAACTTCAGGCAAAATAAATACAACAACTTTGTCGCCTTCTTCAATCTGAAAATCACCTACGGCAATAAAACTCTCTTCTCCTCTGACAATACCACCAATAATTGCTCCTTTTGGAATTGGAAGATCCCTGATCGGTTTACGTGTAACCTGGCTGTGAGGGTAGGCCACCAATTCCATTACTTCGGCATTGATCCCACTGAGGCATTTAATTGAGGTAACTTCGGCATCCATCGTAAAGCGCACAATATAGCTGGCAGTGCTCAGCTTTTTGTTAATAATGGTATCGATGCCAATATTTTGTGAAATATCAATATAATCAATGTTCTCAACCAGGGCAATTGTTCGCTTTACACCGAACTTACGGGCATGCAAACAGGCAAGTATATTGGTTTCGGAGCTATCGGTTACTGCAATGAATGCATTCATTCCACGGATATCTTCATCTTCCATTAACTGTATGTCTCGTGCATCACCGTGGATAACAAGGGTATGGGTGAGCTGATTTGCCAGATGAAGACTCTTTTCCTTATCAATTTCAAATAATTTGATGTTCATCTCATGTTCAAGCTTGGTGGCTGCGGTCCGCCCCACACGACCGCCTCCAACGATCATTACATTCCGGATATCAAATTTTTGCTTGCCTCCAAGTTTATGGAGATCAGCGATACCTCCGGGTTTGGTGATCACATATGAAAGGTCATTGGCTTTGAACACATCATCACCCTTGGGAATGATGGTTTGTGAGTTGCGGTGTATGGCCACAGCCCTGAAGTCGAGGTGAGGATATAAGGCAACAATATCGTTCAGTGTTTTGTTAATGACAGGGGCATTTTCTTCGAGCTTTATCAGGAAAAGAAAAAGCTTTCCTTTTGAGAAGTCAAATACTTCGGTAGCGGCGGTCTGGCCGAGAAGATGTACAATCTCATTGGCAACGATTTCCTCCGGGCAAACAAGGGCATCAATACCCATGTTTCTGAACTTTTCTACATTCTCCGGCTTAAGGTACTCGAGGTTATTGATCCTGGCAATAGTTTTTTTTGCGCCCAACTGCTTTCCCAATGCTGCAGTAACTATGTTGGTGCGTTCATCATGAAGAACAGATATTAAAAGGTCGGCTTTTTTGATATTGGCATTTAACAGAACCTCAACCGAAGTCGAATCACCAGTGATAGCCAGAAGGTCTGTGTGTGATTCGACCTTCTTGATCAGATCTTCGTGTGGGTCGACAATCGTAATGTCGTGATTCTCGACTGCCAGTTCCTGGGCCAGATGTAAGCCCACTTCTCCGTCTCCTGCGATGATAATATTCATTTGCCTGATTTAAATAAGGGTGCCAAATTAATACAAACAGAACGTAAAAACCAAATTGTTGCAGCAAATATTAAATTTTCACTGAAGGATCAGAATAATTTCAATGAATCACAGTCATTGCCAACTCCGGGCCTTTTTCTGATTTCTATGAGTTTTGCATGTCCCCGGGTGATGGATATAATAAATTATTTATTGATCTGCTGCTAAAATCAGGCATGGGTTAGTAACTTACAGTAAAGCAAATGTAATGAAAATTGGGATGAATTTATTACTTTTGTACTGTGATACAGATCAATGATTAACGATAAACATGAAGATTATGAATACGATCAACGATTATAAATTCAAAGGAAAAAAAGCCCTTATCAGGGTTGATTTCAATGTACCGCTCAACGATCATTTCGGGATCACGGATACCACCCGCATTGATGCTGCCCTGCCCACGATCAGAAAGATCCTCGGTGATGAAGGTGCAGTAATCCTTATGTCGCATCTTGGCCGGCCGAAAAAGGGCCCCGAAGATAAATTTTCGCTCAGGCACCTGATACCTTATTTGTCGAAAGAACTGGGCCAGCAAGTGCAATTCGCTGATGATTGTGTGGGAGATCAGGCTACCGGTAAGGCAAAGTCGTTAAAACCCGGGGAGGTCTTGCTACTCGAAAACCTCCGGTTTTATGAAGAAGAAACAAAGGGTGATGAAGCATTTGCCAGGAAACTTGCCGCTTTGGGCGATGTTTATGTGAACGATGCTTTTGGTACTGCCCACAGGGCCCATGCTTCTACAGCGATCATAGCAAAGTTCTTTTCAAACGATAAGCTCTTTGGTTATATCATGGAGAATGAGTTAAAAAATATCGATAAGGTATTGCATGAGCCGGGAAAACCCTTTACAGCCATACTTGGCGGGGCCAAGGTTTCGGGCAAGGTCGAGATCATTAATAACCTGCTTGATAAGGTCGACAATATGATCATTGGCGGCGGGATGATGTTCACCTTTTTAAAAGCCCTGGGTGGTGATGTAGGGGATAGCCTTGTTGAGGAAGACCTTGTTGAAACAGCCATGAAAGCCCTCTATAAATCAAAAGAACTTGGTGTTAATTTATACCTGCCCATGGATACTGTTGCTGCTGATGCCTTTTCTAACGATGCGAACTCAAAGATTGTGCCCTCCACCGAAGTCCCTGAAAAATTCATGGGCCTCGACATCGGGCCTGAGAGTATCAGGTCGTTTGAAGAAGCCATTAGAAATTCATCTGCCATCCTATGGAACGGCCCCATGGGTGTGTTCGAGATGTCTAAATTTGAAGCAGGCACCAAAGCCATTGCCCTGGCAGTTGCCGAAGCAACTCAAAAAGGTGCATTTTCGCTGATTGGCGGAGGCGATTCCGTTGCCGCCATCAATAAATATGGATTGAAAGACCAGGTAAGTTATGTTTCTACCGGTGGTGGTGCCATGCTCGAATATATCGAAGGCCGGGAACTTCCCGGCGTGAAAGCAATAAAGGAATAAACCCGGCATCATGCAGACAGTTGGCGGCTGCAATTTACCGGATTTCGCGTTTGAGTTTCTCAAATAAAATTCAGCACGCTTTACTTTGATGATTCAAAATAATGCCTACTTTTGTGAAAAATTTCACAACAAGCATTATTTATCATGAAACCATCTCATATTGAACATATTGGAATAGCAGTGAAAAGCCTCGACGAAGCCATCCCTTTTTATGAAAAGATGCTTGGCACACCGTGTTATGCCGTTGAGGAGGTAAAAGAACAGAAAGTGAGGACAGCTTTTCTGAAAATCGGCCAGACAAAGATCGAGCTACTAGAATCGACCGACCCTGATGGGCCGGTAGCCAGGTTTATTGATAAAAAGGGTGAAGGTATCCACCACATCGCCTATGCAGTGGAGGATATTCAGTCCCACTTAAAGGAAGCTGAAGTGGCAGGTATCCGGCTGATCGACCAGGCGCCCAGAAAAGGTGCCGAAGGACTTGAGATTGCCTTTCTGCACCCGAAGTCTACCTTTGGTGTGCTCACCGAATTCTGTGAAGATAAAAGCAAGTAATTACCTTTTCAATTTCTTTTTATGATGTCGTTTGTAAACAAGATCCAGCAACTTCTTGATAAGCGCGAGGAAGCCAAGGCCGGCGGTGGACAGAAACGTATAGAAGCCCAGCATGCCAAAGGAAAATATACGGCCAGGGAGCGGATCGACATGCTGCTTGATGAGGGCAGCTTTGAAGAATACGATATGTTTATGACGCACCGAAACCATGATTTCGGGCTTGAAAACCAACAGTATCTTTCTGATGGCGTAGTTACCGGTCACGGAACCATCGACGGAAGGCTGGTGTATGTTTTTTCTCAGGATTTTACTGTTTTTGGAGGATCGCTCTCAGAAACCAATGCCCTGAAAATTTGTAAGATCATGGATCAGGCCATGAAAGTGGGGGCTCCGGTGATCGGCATTAACGATAGTGGTGGAGCGCGCATACAGGAAGGAGTAAAAAGCCTTGCCGGCTACGCCGAAATTTTTGAACGCAACATCCTCGCATCAGGTGTTATCCCGCAAATTTCAGCCATTTTTGGCCCCTGTGCAGGAGGCGCTGTTTACTCGCCGGCATTGACCGATTTTATTGTTATGAGCGAGAAAACCAGCTATATGTTCGTAACGGGACCAAAGGTTACCAAAACTGTTACAGGCGAAGACATTTCGACCGAAGACCTGGGAGGGGCATATGTGCATGGAACCAAATCGGGCGTGGCCCACTTTATTGCCGAACATGAAGAAGAAGGCCTTCTGCTGATCAGGAAACTGTTGAGTTATCTGCCTTCAAATAACCTGGAGGAACCTCCGGCCATCGAATGTTCCGACCCGGCCAACCGAAGCGAGGATTTCCTCAATGAAGTGATCCCTGACGATCCGAACCTGCCTTACGAAATGCTTGACATTATTTCGACCATCACCGACGATGGCGAATTTTTTGAGGTCCAGCGTAACTGGGCCAGGAATATTATTACAGGCTTTGCCCGTTTCGATGGAATCTCTGTTGGTATCGTTGCCAATCAACCCAATTTCCTTGCCGGAGTTCTCGATATTGATGCTTCAAGAAAAGCAGCCAGGTTTGTGCGTTTTTGTGATGCTTTCAACATACCGGTCATTACCCTTGTCGATGTTCCGGGCTTCCTTCCCGGCAGCGGGCAGGAATACGGGGGGATCATCACCCATGGTGCAAAACTGATGTTTGCCTATGGAGAAGCTACCGTGCCCAAGATCACAATTACCTTGCGTAAATCATACGGAGGTGCACATGATGTGATGAGCTCGAAGCAGTTAAGAGGCGATCTGAACTATGCATGGCCTGGTGCCGAAATTGCGGTAATGGGTCCTGCCGGCGCAATTGAGATCCTCGACGGAAAAGCTTTGCGTGACATTGAAGACGAGCAGGAACGTGCAAATGTGCTGAAAGAAAAAGAACTCGATTATAAGGAAAAGTTTGCAAATCCATATGAAGCTGCACGATATGGCTATATCGACGATATCATTGAACCAAGAAATACGCGTTTCAGGATTATCAGGGCCCTGCGGGCACTGGCAACAAAAAAAGTTAGCAATCCTCCAAAAAAACACGGAAATATTCCCTTGTAAGCTGAAAAAACGATGAAACATCTGGCTATTTCGTTCGACCTGTCTGCCTTGTTCCCCGAAGGGATCATTATTGCCATGGTTGGGTATATTACTGTTTTCCTGGCGTTGGTTGTGCTGTTTACGGTATTTACCTATTTATCCAAAACCTTAAATTACAGGGCACGGCTGAGGCTCAGGAGGGAAGGACAACACCAGGCCGCGGTCGAAAAACAATTGTTTATCCCCGGCGATGTATCTGCTGCCATCAGCATGGCCTTGTACCTGTATTACGAATTGCATGATGAAGAAAGCAATGTGATCACAATAAAACGGGTGTCGAAAACATATTCACCCTGGAGTTCAAAAATATATAACCTGCGGGATTTCCCCGGGAAAAACAGTTAATTAACCATGAAGAAATTCAAGTTCACGATCAGGGGACATAATTATGATGTTGAGGTACTAAGCCTTGAAGGACGTGTGGCGAGGGTTGAAGTGAATGGAACAAAATATAAGGTGGAGATACAGTCCGAAGCAAAAGCATCTAAAACACCTACCCTGGTGAGAAAAGAAGTACCGAAGCCTAAAGATGCTCATTTAATACAAAAAGGAAGTTCGGTGCAAACCATCAAAGCTCCTTTACCGGGAATAATTATGCAGGTAAATGTTAAAGAAGGAGAGGAGGTAAGCAAAGGAATGACCTTGCTTGTTTATGAGGCCATGAAAATGGAAAATAAACTTGTCGCAGAAAAAGATGGTGTGGTAAGGTCGGTAAAGGTTATCGCGGGTCAAAACATCCTTCAGGGTGATGTTTTACTGGAAATTGAATAGAACATGGGCAAAAGAAGAGCATTTACAATATTGGCGGTGATAGCCTTTCTGGCAATACTTACTGCAGGATTACACAGTCTGAATGCATTTGGCGCACCATTGTCGGGGGCGCAGGTGGAGGTGGGTTCCGACACAACAGATGCTGTAAGACTTGTTCAGGACGGAGCCCTTGATGGATTTAATAAATTTCTGGCATATACCGGCTTTGCAAATGCCACACCGGGCCATATCATCATGATATTGGTGGGATTGCTGTTTATTTTCCTTGCCATAAAATATGATTACGAACCCCTATTGCTGGTGCCCATCGGAACAGGGATCATCATCGGAAATATCCCTTTCTTCCAGTCGCCCGATATTAATCTTCAACTCGGCATTTATCAGGAGGGCAGTGTGTTGAATTATCTTTACTATGGTGTAACAAAAGGGATCTATCCTCCCCTGATATTTTTGGGAATAGGCGCCATGACGGATTTTTCCTCGCTGATCTCAAATCCCCGGCTGATGTTGCTTGGAGCTGCCGCACAGGTTGGCATTTTTCTTACCCTGCTCGGTGCACTCGCTATTGGTTTTAATCTTCCCGAAGCTGCTTCAATAGGTATTATTGGCGGTGCCGATGGCCCAACGGCAATTTTCCTTTCGTCGAAGCTTGCCAATGGGAATATCATTAATGGGATACAAACGGCAAATCTTATCGGTCCCATTGCAATAGCAGCCTATTCGTATATGGCCCTGGTACCAATTATTCAGCCGCCTATTATGCGATTGCTCACGTCAAAACGGGAGCGTAAGATCAGAATGAAACCGCCCAGGTCTGTTTCCCGACTGGAAAAGATCATGTTTCCCATTGTAGGCCTGATCTTTACAAGCTTTATTTCGCCTGGTGCACTTCCGTTGCTGGGAATGCTGTTTTTTGGCAATATCCTGAAAGAAAGCGGGGTTACCCGCCGTCTTGCCGAAACGGCCCGCACCTCTTTGATTGATATCGTTGTGATCCTGCTGGGATTGACCGTAGGTGCATCCACCCAGGCTGATGTTTTTCTTACTACCGACTCTTTGATGATCTTTACGCTCGGTGCAGTATCGTTTATGATCGCCACTGCAGGTGGTCTTATCTTTGCCAAGGTCATGAACCTGTTCCTTTCGAAAGAAAACCAGCTCAATCCCCTTATCGGGGCAGCCGGTGTATCGGCAGTACCCGATAGTGCCCGTGTGGTGCAAAATGAAGGCCTGAAATCGGATCCCAACAACCACTTGCTGATGCATGCAATGGCCCCCAACGTAGCTGGAGTTATTGGTTCGGCCGTGGCCGCAGGGATTTTGATCAGTTTTTTACTGTAAACCCCGGAATTTACTATCTTAGGCCTGAAAATATTTCTGTTTTCGAACATTCAGTATAAATGGAATTATTCCATCTGGCAGTATTATTTTGTGTAGGCTCGTTCGGTCTGTGGCTTGCCATTCCCGTGGGGCTGGCATATGGCTTCAGCCCGGCGGTGATCGCCATCACCATCATCCTCGGATCATCTGCAAGTAGCCTGATGGTGTATCTGCTCGGAAAAAAAGTGCGCAGATATGTTGAAGATAGAAGATCCGAAAGATATATTGGCAGATCAAAAGCCAGAATGTACCTCTACCTGAACCGCTATGGAGTGATAGGTCTTGGATTACTCCTTCCCGGAATATTTGGTCCCATGATAGGAATGGCGATAGGTATTTCGATTATTCCTGCAACAAAGCGATTATTGATCTGGACCCTTATCGGGAACGTGATCTGGAGTATTGGATTGTCGGCGGTTGGCGCACTCGGGATTACGATCTTTTAACTGCAGGGTTGCAAAAATAATTTCGCTTTGTAAGCCTGCCGATTTTTTTATCTTAGCAAAAAAATATACTATGCTCATAATTGGGATAGCCGGAGGCTCCGGGTCAGGAAAAACAACGGTGGTAAACCGGATCGTGGAATTGCTCCCCGAAGGAAGTGTATCTGTGATCGTTCAGGACGCCTATTACTGGGATAACGGACACCTGTGCCCTGAAGAAAAGAAAATGATCAATTTTGATCATCCCGATTCCATCGAATGGGCCCTGCTTACACGCCATCTCGACCTTTTACGCGAAGGCCATGCCATTGATATGCCTACCTATTCCTACGTTGAATGCGCTAGGCTGGATAAAACAATCAGGATTAACCCTACCAGGGTGACGATTGTTGAAGGCATTCTTGTTTTTACGAATCCTGAGCTAAGATCCAGATTCAATGTGAAAGCATTTGTTGATGCTGACCCCGACGACAGGCTCTCGCGAATCATGAGCCGCGATATCATCGATCGTGGACGGGATGTGCAGGAAGTGATCAGACATTATTATACCTTTGTTAAACCCATGCACCTTCAGTTTATTGAGCCAACCAAACGCTATGCCGACATTATTGTTCCGCAGGGTGGCGAAAACCTTGTTGCCATTGATATCCTTGCTTCGAAGATTAAGACAAACTTATCAGAACTTTAAAAGATGCTTTTTGAGATTTCCCTGCCGGGAATGGGCTCAATCCCGCTGAATTTAATCACTTTCCGTTTGCCACGGCCGTCTATGATCGTGATTGATCTGCTTGTGTGATCTTTAATGAAAACTGCTGCCTGTGCTGAAACATCACTATTTGTAAATTCCGGAACGAAAGCTGTGATATTTTTTCCGGGAAGGATTTGATCATAATGCAGGAAACGCTCTTCTGCCTTGTTGGCCGGAAGGGAATCAGGCATATATTTTAACATCAGTAAACGGGCATAATCGGCGCCGGAAGTTATTGCACAGGGCGCTTCAGGTGTATAAACGCGAAGCCGGCTGTTGATATGCTCAATGTAAGCGGTAGCGCCACAGCTATCGTGTAAAATAATCCTGAAAGGCCATTCACATTCCATATCCATATCATCAAATATCCGGGTATCCCAAACGGCAAGCAGGGCCGTATCTATTGATTTGAAGTGATCAATGTAAAAGTTTACTGCAAGCGATGCTCCGATAGGAATAAGCTCTTTTTCCTTCTCTGGCAAGCGACTGTTTTTTAACAGCATCAGCGAAGCCGAAAAACCATGCTTATTCATGCCTTCAACAACCAGACCGGATGATGTTTTAAAGTAAATGTTATCGTACCTGACTTTCCACTTAAACCCCCATCGCTTTTTAATATCATTTGGTGATGAGCGCTCAATACCTTCAGGACATACTACCATTGTTGCATTCGAAATAAATAAGGGGTCAATCGTTTTTATGGAAGATGTGGTGCTGTCGTGGAAAAAGAAGTCTTTTTCTGAATTAAAATCCAGTTTGTCGCAATCAAGCTTTGCTTGTGCCTGCATACATAACGAAAAAATTATCAGCAACAGGCTCAGGTATGATGGTGAGCATCGCATATCACAAAATTATACTTTATTTTTATATTTTGTAAGTGGCGTATAATCAGGTAATTTAATATAAGGGCATAAAAAATTATTCAAAATACTTGACAAAGGGCGGTTGATGATTTAAATTTGTACAAATGATTAAACCGAATAGATAAACCAAGTGAATTAACCAAATAGTCAGTCATGGCAAAAAAGCATATCAATACAGAAGAGCATATACTGGAGGTTGCACGCGAAGTATTTATGGAGCATGGCTTTGATGGTACGAGCATGCAGATGATCGCTGATGTGGCTGGGATACATAAATCGCTCTTACATTATTATTACCGGACCAAAGAACGTCTTTTTGGGCAGATATTTTCAAAAGCATTCAGCCAGTTTATTCCACATCTTGGGGTGATATTTATGTCGGATATGACGTTGAAAGAGAAGATATATGCATTTGTCGACCGGTATATGGATGTTTTTTTGAAGCAACCACTGATCCCTTTATTCGTGATGCAGGAATTGAGTAAAAACCCACAGCATCTTGGCGAACTGATCAGGGGAGCCGGAATAGATCCGGGCCTCATGATAAAGAACATTAAAATCGCCATGGAAAAAGAGGGGATCAAAATGGACGATCCCCGACAATTCTTTATAAATCTTATAGGTCTTTGTGTATTCCCCTTCGTTGCCAGGCCACTCATTCAACAGATGTTGTTCGACAATGACAAAGAGGCATACCATAATTTCATATTGAGACGGAAAAAGGAAATTCCTGAATTATTTATTAATGCAATGAATATCGCATGAAAAAATTTATTTTGGTTTTCGCGGCCCTTACAACAGGCATCGTATACGGGCAGATGCCTGATACGCTCAGCCTGTATGCATGCCATGAACTTGCCCTTAAAAGCTTTCCAACTTCAGGGAACTCAGATCTTTTATCGGCTGCCAGCGAGATCAGGCAAAAGCGGCTGAATACAAATTACCTGCCGCAGGTACAGCTCAACGGGCAGGCCACTTATCAATCTGATGTAACAAAAGTGGATGTCGAAATTCCGCCTTTTTATATTCCGCCACCCATTGATATGCAGTTTACGCCGGCTTCGCCCGAAACGCCTGTGCCCTCCAATGATCAGTATAAGTTTACCATGGATATTTACCAGGTGATATATGATGGCGGTATTACGGGAAAACAGAAAAAAGTTGACCAGGCCTCCTACGAAATTGAAAAACAGCAGGTAGAAGTGGAAATGCATAAACTGAAAGAAAACATCAACCAGGTGTATTTCAGTATTATTATTATGCAGGAAAACAAAAAACTTCTTGCAGTGCTCCTGAATGAACTCAATACAAAGCTGGACGATTTACAGGTAGCCCTTAAGAATGGGGTAGCGCTGCAGGCCGATGCGGATGTACTCAGAGCGGAGATCATCAGGATTGAGCAGCAGATCAATGAAACGGAGATACAGAAAGATGCATTTGTCAGAATATTGGGAAAACTTATTTCTATTGAACTGCCATCGGATATCGTGCTCAGGCTTCCTGTTAACAATATCACAGGCAAGGTCATCGATCCGGCCAGGCCCGAATTGCAGTTATTTGATACCCAGCGCTTGATGCTGGAAGAAAGCAAAGGCCTCATCAGCAGCACATGGATGCCCCGTTTATCGGGATTTGGCCAGCTTGGATATGGAAATCCCGGACTGAATTTCCTCGAAAATAAATGGACCCCATATTATATCGTGGGTGCAAGGCTGAACTGGAAAATCTGGAACTGGAACCAGAATAAAAAAGATAAGCAGATATTGGGTTTACGCCAGGATATTGTTGACAGGAACAGGCAGGCATTTGGTAAAAATTTAACCATGAGCCTTGATCAGCACCAGGCTGATATCCGAAAATATGAGCAATTGATAAGCAGAGACAAGGAGGTCATTGCCCTGCGGAAAAATATTGCACAAACGGCTTCTTCGCAACTGGACAACGGGGTGATCACTCCTTCCGACTATGTGAGCAGGCTGAATGAGCAGGCTCAGGCCTTACTGAACCTTGAAATACATAAGGTAAAGCTCGAAAAAGCAAGAATTGATTATTTAACTACACTGGGTATATTATAAACCTTACAACATGAAAAAAATATTGTATATCGCATTTTTGGCTATGTTATCGGCATGTATCAACAATAATGATAAGGCCGATGCTTACGGGAATTTTGAAGCTACAGAAATCGTGATCTCGGCTATGGGACAAGGTGAGATCCTGCAGCTCGATATTGAAGAAGGTGATGTAGTGCAACAGGCAGCCAGGGTTGGATTGATCGATACTACTGACCTGCACCTGAAAAAGCAGCAATTGTACAGATCAATCGAGGCTGTAAAAACAGGTCTTAACACGATCGATGCCCAGTTAAAAGTTCATCTTCAGCAAAAGAAAAACCTTGGCGTCGACAAGCAGAGGATTGAAAATCTATACCGCGAAGGAGCTGCTACAAAAAAGCAACTCGATGATATCAATGGAGCCATCGACCTGGTGGAGGCCCAGCTGGCCGCTACTCAATCACAAAAGCAGAAGATCATGGCGGAGGTCGAAACGCTTGATGCACAGCTTAGCCAGGTGAATGAAGCAATATCAAAATGCGAAATTGTCACAACTGTATCCGGAACAGTATTAACAAAATATGCTGAAAAAGGAGAAGTTGTCGCAGCCGGAAAGCCTTTATTTAAACTTGCTGATATGACTGTGATGAAATTAAAGGTGTATGTAAGTGGCATGCAGTTGCCGCACATTAAGATCGGGCAAAGGGTTGAGGTTCAGATTGATGATACAAAAACAAAGAACAGGAGCCTGGAAGGTGTCGTTTCATGGATATCTTCAACTGCCGAATTTACCCCGAAAACCATTCAAACAAAGGAAGAAAGGGTAAACCTGGTATATGCCGTAAAGGTACGTGTAATGAATGATGGATCATTAAAGATCGGTATGCCGGGCGAAATTTATTTTTAAAGTATCTTAGACCAGATAATGATTATGAACTAACTCAAAAAAATTATGAAAAAGCTAAGTATTGCCCTCATGTTCGTTGCTGCAGGTATATTTATCTCAGGAACCCTTATTGCACAGGAATTTAAAAAGGATGATATCCTGGGTGTATGGCTAAATGAGGATGAAGATGCCCACATTGAGGTTTACAAGGAAGGTGATCTCTATTTTGGCAAGATCATCTGGCTCAAATTTCCGATCGATGAAGAAACAGGCAAACCAAAACTCGATAAACATAATCCCGACCCTGAACTGCAAACCCGTCCTTCGCTCGGGATAAAACTGCTCACTGATTTTGAATGGGACGGTGACAATGAATGGGACGAAGGAGATATCTATGATCCCAAAAGCGGGAAAACCTATAGTTGTTATATCGTGATGAAAGATTACAACCTGCTTAAAATCAGAGGGTATATTGGCGTTTCGCTAATCGGGAAAACCACCTACTGGACTAGGGTCAAGGAATAGTATTTTTTCAAATACCGGAAAACTGTATCCCCCTGCATGTTATGAACCAATCTTCAGTTATCGTCGATTCTCTTTCAAAATCCTATGGTAAAGTATCTGCCATCAGTGATATTTCCTTTCATGTGGAGAAGGGAGAGATATTTGGGTGTATAGGCCCTGATGGTGCTGGAAAAACAACCCTTTTCAGGATAATGGTAACCCTGTTGCTTCCGGGTAAAGGGAAGGTAAGTGTTGAAGGCTTTGATGTTGTCAGGGATTATAAAAAGATAAGGAAGATCGTGGGGTATATGCCCGGGCGTTTTTCCTTGTACCAGGATCTGTCGGTTGAAGAAAACCTGAAATTCTTCGCCGGCAGTTTTAATACCACCATCAGTGAAAACTATTATCTCATTGAGGATATCTACAAGCAGATCGAACCTTTTAAAACGCGACTTGCCGGTAGGCTTAGCGGCGGAATGAAACAAAAACTGGCGCTATCATGTGCTCTCATTCATAAACCACTTGTTCTGTTTCTGGATGAGCCCACAACCGGTGTTGATGCCGTTTCACGCAAGGAATTCTGGGAAATGCTCAAGCGCCTCAAAGAATGGGGCATCACCATCGTTGTTTCAACGCCATACATGGATGAAGCATCGCTTTGCGACAGGGTGGCTCTCATGCAGGATGGTGAGATCCTGAGCATCGACACTCCCGGCCGCATCATTGACGGCTTTGATAAACCCCTGGCTGAGATCCATACAGATAACATGTTTGACCTGGTTGATGACCTGAGGTCGTTCGATGGGTGCAACTCAGCATACAGGTTTGGTGCCGGGGTTCATTATACAACTTTAGAACAGAAAATGAACACAGCCGAATTAAAAAAAGATCTGGCCGCTAAGGGACATGAAAAAATTAAAATAAGCATGATCGACCCCGGTATTGAAGATTGTTTTATGGAACTGATGAGAAAAAGGTAGGATGAATGACCAGCAACATATTATCAAGGTAGAAAAACTCACAAAAAAATTCGGGAATTTTGTTGCGAATGATAATCTGACGTTTAATGTGAGCCAGGGCGAGATATTTGGCTTCCTTGGTGCTAATGGCGCCGGAAAAACAACCGCTATCAGGATCTTATGCGGATTGCTGCTGCCCACATCAGGAAAAATTGAAGTGGCAGGCTTTGATGTATACCGGCAGTCGGATAATGTTAAAAGGAACATTGGCTATATGAGCCAGAAGTTTTCTTTATATGAAGACATGACCGTTAGGGAGAATTTTCGTTTTTATGGGGGAATATATGGTATGCGGGCAAAACCAATCCGCGAAAGAACCAACTATTTTTTACAAAAACTCGGGCTGCAGGGCGAACTGAACACTGTGATCCGTTCCCTGCCACTCGGGTGGAAACAAAAACTGGCTTTCTCGGTGGCCATGATGCATGATCCCGGGATCATCTTTCTGGATGAACCCACAGGAGGGGTCGATCCCATTACAAGACGACAATTCTGGGAAATGATCTATGATGCAGCTCAGGCAGGAACAACCGTATTTGTTACCACACACTATATGGATGAAGCTGAATACTGCCAGCGGGTATCCATCATGGTCGACGGGAGGATAGAAGCCCTCGATACACCGGAAAACCTCAAAATTAAATACCATGCCGGCAGCATGGAAGAGGTTTTTATTCAGCTGGCCAGGGGGACAAAATGATAAAATTGGTACTAAGTATTAGGTAGTATGTACAACGTAATTCATTTAATACTTATTACTATGCACAGATTTAAAGAGTTAGATGTTTGGAAACTTTCAGTTGATATGGTAGAAGAAATCTATAAGTTAACGGATCATTTTCCCCGGAGGGAACATTTTGGCATAGTTAGCCAGATCAGAAGGTCAGTGGTTTCTATTCCTTCAAATATTGCTGAAGGAGCTGGAAAAAGCACTAATGGAGATTTCAGCCGATTTATTTCAATAGCCTCCGGTTCATGCAATGAACTGGAAACACAATTGGTGATCTCAAAACGGCTTTTATTCCTGGCAGAGGAGGATTTTGAACAAATTGTATGCAAATTGAACAGGATTCAGAAAATGTTATTCCGCCTGCAACAATCATTACGCAGTACCTGATACATATTACCTGATACGAAATTATGAAGGGTTTCATCATAAAAGAATTCTATCACATCTTCAGGGATGTCCGTACCATGGTTATTCTGTTTGGAATGCCGGTTGTACTGGTGCTGATATTCGGATTTGCGATTACGATGGAGATAAAAGATGCAAAGATCGCTATTCTGGATTATTCGAAAGATAATGTAAGCCTCGAACTTAGCAACAAGATACTGTCTTCAGAATATTTTATATTGAGCCGCTATCTGGATAGTGAAGACCAGATCGAATCGGTATTTAAAGCCGGGGAGGTGAAAGAAGTGATCATTTTCGGTCCCAATTTTGCCAGGCAGATGGAAAAAGAGCAAAATGCTTTAGTACACATCATTACCGATGCTTCCGACCCGAATATGGCCAATCTCTTATTGAATTATACTACCGGAATTATCAGGAATTATATGCTGGATAAAATGGGTGGACAAAGTTTGCCGGTAGAGATCACCACCGAATATAAAATGCTGTTTAATCCGGGCTTAAAAAGTGTGTTCATGTTTGTGCCAGGAACCATTACTATTTTACTTATGCTGGTCTCGGCCATGATGACCTCTATATCCATTGCAAGGGAAAAAGAAATGGGAACCATGGAAGTCTTATTGGTTTCGCCCCTGAAACCTTTACAGATCATTATTGGCAAGGTTGTTCCTTATGTGGTGCTTTCATTTATCAATGCGATCACTATTTTGCTTCTCGCTTTTTTTGTTTTTAAAATGCCCATAGAAGGGAGCCTGATACTGTTGCTTGCCGAGAGCCTGCTGTTTATTGTCATGGCCCTGGCACTTGGAATATTTATTTCTACAGTGGCAAAAACCCAACAAGTTGCCATGATGATCTCTATGTTTGCTTTGATGCTTCCTTCCATATTGCTGTCAGGATTTATTTACCCGATCGAAAATATGCCGGTGGTGCTTCAGTGGATATGCCACGCTATGCCTACCAAATGGTTTATCATCATTATAAAGGATATTATGCTGAAAGGTGTGGGCATGGCTTATATCTGGCAGGAAACATTGATCATTGCCGGAATGACGATGATATTTATCGCATTAAGTGTTAAAAAGTTTAAGCTACGATTGGAATAAAACATGCGCACGATAAGATATATATTGCAAAAGGAATTTATCCAGATTTTCAGGGACAAGACCATGTTGCCGATCATTTTTGTAGTTCCTTTGCTTCAGTTGCTGGTATTATCCTTTACGGCAACATTTGAAATAAAAAATGTTGACCTTTTTGTCGCTGATCAGGATAATAGCCAGGCTTCACGTGAAATAATTGCAAAATTCAAAGGCTCGCCTTTTTATACTATCGTTGGGCTGACAGCACATTATAAGGATGGTGAAGATGCCCTGATCAGAAATCATGCTCATCAGGTATTGCAGATCCCTGATGGTTTTGAAAAAAGCCTGCTTACCGAAAAAAGAGGATCCTTGCAAATTACAACCAATGCGATTAACGGAAGCGCTGCCAGCCTGATGAATGCCTATGCGCTTTCGATCATTAAGGATTATAATGTTGAATTGATTGTAAACCGCTTCGGCCTGAAAAAAGCTCCCGATCCTGTTCATATCAGCAATGCATTCTGGTATAATCCCGATCTGAATTATTTTACCTATATGGTGCCCGGGATCCTGGTTCTGCTCGTAACCGTGATAAGCGCATTTCTTTCGGCCATAAATATAGTGAGAGAAAAAGAGATCGGTACCATAGAACAGATCAATGTTACCCCCATCCGCAAATACCAGTTCATCATTGGTAAATTGATCCCCTTCTGGATTATCGCACTTTTCGAACTGGCCTTCGGACTGGCGATAGCTAAACTTGTTTTCGATGTTCCGATGCTGGGAAACCTTGGCCTTGTTTTCGGTATGGCGGGAGTATACCTGCTTGTGGCCCTGGGCGTAGGCCTGCTCATCTCCACCCTGACCAATACCCAGCAACAGGCTATGTTCCTTACCTTTTTCTTTATGATCATTTTTATTCTTATGAGTGGCCTGTTTACCCCGGTCGAAAGTATGCCGGAGTGGGCACAATGGTTGAATAAGGCCAATCCGATTGCCTATTTTATCGACCTAATGCGTATGGTGCTCCTTAAAGGTTCTGTATTCAGCGATATCATCAGGCAGTTCGTGTCCTTACTGATCCTGGCTATCCTGCTGAATTCAATGGCAGTATGGCGATACAGAAAAGTTGCTTAACAACATTCTTATCAAAATATTAACAGCGGCCGGAACAGTAGTATATAAGCACTGTGAACAATTTCCCCTTACAGAAGGTTATATGACGCAGGATTTATTTAAAGGAATGATATGCAATGCATAATGGGATTAAATACCTGTTCTGATGAACTGGATTTTATCTCCGGCCGCACGATCATCCTTGTGATAAATTGGTTTAATAATGGCATAATATCTGCCGGTTGGTTGATAAGTTATATATGTATCTGTGAACATTTTTATTACATTAGAATATATTTTGGCTGCTAAACTGTGATTAAATCAAAAAAAATATTTGTTAATACCCTGTTGATCATTATGTTGGTAACAACTTTAACGTCCTGTCTCGACGGACATGATGAAAAGATGGCTGATATTCTAAAAGCACAAAAAATGTCGGGAATGGACATCAGTCTTGCCAGGGTATTGGCCCGTGATACGCTGATAGCTTTAACAGATTATAATTCAACCAATTATTTCATTTACCGGGGCGAACCTATGGGTTATCAGTTTGAGATGCTGAAGCAATTTGCCGATCACCTTGACGTAAATCTTAAACTGGTAGTAGTGAACGAAATGGACCGGGCTTTCGATTTGCTCAACAACGAACAAGTTGATGTGCTGGCGATGGGACTGACAGTTACAAGTGCCAGAAAAGAAAAGGTTGATTTTACGATCCCGCAAATCCAGACCAAGCAGGTTTTGGTGCAACGAAAACCTGATAACTGGCGAAAAATGCGCACCTGGGACGAAATTGAAGGGCATATGATCAGGAATCCTCTTGAACTTGCCGGGAAGACCGTTCATGTACAGGAGGGAACTGTTTTTGCTAACCGGCTTGCCATTCTTGCCAATGAGATTGGCGATTCCATCCATGTTGAAAAAGATCCTGAGCGGGAGGTTGAACAACTGATCACTGCTGTGGCTGAGGGCGAGATCGACTTTACAGTTGCCGATGAGCATATTGCCAAAGTAAACCAGAAATATTATTCGAATATTGATGTGAATACAGCCCTAAGCTTTCCGCAACATGTTGCCTGGGCTGTAAAGACGGGGAATGACAGCCTGAGAATTGCAATTAATAATTGGATCCTCAACTATAATAAAACACTTGCTTCAAGGTTTATTTATAATAAGTATTTCAATAATCCGCGCTCTGTAAATATTGCTCAAAGCGAGTATCATTCGATCGGTGGAGGTAAGATTTCGCAATACGATGATATTATCCGTGAGTTGAGCATGGCTTACGATCTTGACTGGCGTTTGATCGCATCATTGATATACCAGGAGTCGCGCTTTCATCCCGAAGTTAGATCATGGGTAGGTGCCTTCGGGCTTATGCAACTGATGCCTGCTACGGCCGAATCCTATGGCGTAGACACAGCCTCTTCACCGGCAGAGCAGATCCGGGCAGGAATCAGGTTTTTACGCTACCTCGACCGGCAATTGCCTCCCGAAATTGAGGACCCTGATGAGCGCATGCGCTTTGTTCTGGCTGCCTATAATGTTGGGATAGCGCATATCTTCGATGCCCGCCGGCTGGCAGAAAAACATGGCAAAGACCCTAATGTTTGGACCAACAACGTTGATTACTATATCCTTAATAAATCCAATCCTCAATACTATCGCGATTCGGTGGTCAAATACGGTTATGCCCGTGGTGAAGAAACATATAAATTTGTTGCAGAGATCCTCGAGCGTTATGAACACTACAAAGAAGTGATTAAAAACTAACCACGGTTCATCGGGATGGATAAATGGTTAAGGTTATTCCTTGTTCATTCGTTCCATCTCGTAATGCTCAATACCCGCTTCGGTGAATTGATCTCCGATCTTAACAAAGCCTTCGCGCTGATAAAACGGAATAGCCTTTAACTGGGCATTCAGATAGATCCTTTTCCTGAGTGGAATAACATCCTCCAGAACCTTCATGAGCAGGTGCGCCCCAAGCCCCCTGTTGCGATGCGAAAGCCGTGTGGCAAAACGCTCCAGCTTTATACCTTTACCGGTTTCACGCCAGCGGGCAGTGGCTACCGGAATACCATCATAAGTTAGCAGGTAATGTGTCGATTCTTCTTCATATTCATCATATTCAAGGGCAGGCTCAACATGTTGCTCTTCAACGAAAACACTTTGCCTGATCTGTTTCGACATTGCGGCCAGGTCCGGCCTGTCGGAAATTCTGAATGAAATGATCTCAATCATATTGCAAAGATAATGTTTTTCACTCCATATTACACTGCTTTAGGCCATTCCATGAACGCGGGCTAATTTTAATCACCTTTAATTGTAACCACTTCAACATCCTTGCGTCAAAGGAACAAAAACAGATTATAAACCACTAAAATTTTAATACCATGATTGAATTAACTCCTGTTCTCGTCCTTATAGTGATTTTCGGATTTATCTATGGCATCGTATACCTGGGCGTAAGAAAAAAAGAAAGAATGACATTGCTTGAAAAGGGCGCCGACCCTTCAATTTTCCATGAAACCAGGCCGGGAATGGCCGGTATCCGCTACGGGCTGCTGCTGATTGGTGTTGCGATTGGTATTCTGCTGGGAAACATTATCGAAGCAACAACCTGCCTTGAGGAAGAAGTATCCTATTTTTCAATGATCTTTTTGTTTGGAGGCCTTGCGCTTGTAATAAGCTACTTTGTGGAAAAATACCACGGCAAAAAAGATAAATAGAATTACCCTCCACTCAAATAAGTTTAAAACTCTCAATAATATGATACTCCGGGCCTTGTGAACGGAGAATGCTCTCGAAGAGGTGAAACTCCGTCACCTCTTCTTTTTGTAAAAAGCTTTCCCTGTACTTATCGATCACCTCTTGAAAGTATTTTTTGTTCTCAAGATGTTTGATCCTGCCAACCGTAAGGTGGGGTACGAAATTCTGCCTGTCGCGCTCAAAACCGGTATTTTCCAGTTCAGATAAAATCTTTTCTGCCAGATCAGCTGTTTCACCTTTGTCGTGCAGACCGAACCAGATCACCCTGGGCTTATATGAACTGCCGAATATTCCGGTGTCGGAAAGGCTTAGCTCATAAGCCGAAAATACATGGGCCGCCTGCCTTAAGGCAACGACTATTGCAGGGATGTGATGCTCCGGAGTTTCGCCTATAAACCTAAGCGTAATGTGAATGTTTTCTGGGTCAACCCACTTTATCTTTTCGTTTTTAAGCTTGTTCTTCAACGAAAAATAGCGCCCAAGAAAGGCCTCGCCGGGATGTATCTTAATGGCTGCAAATAAGCGTTTCATCAGATAACAAAGATAAGCAGGCAATGATAAATAATCATCTGATTGCAGGATTTCTTTCATTTTATACTGCAGGTTCATTAACTTTGATTTAAATTTTCTGTAAAATGAAGAAACGGATCAAACGAATGCAGCATGACCAGATCCTGGAATTGCTGAGAAAAGTAGATACAGAGTCTATTTATGATAAGGTGAACAAGATCCCGCAGAGTGACGACCTTTATCACGAACTGGAACGTTATGTAAACCTTAAGGAATTTAAAAGAGTGTCGGTTCTGGGTATCGGTATATACCGCTATGGTTTATATAAACACCTGGAACAAACCCTGATCCCGGCCTTGTTCAAAATATTGTTCGATAAAGCGATCCGGCTGTGCCTCGAAAATAACCAGTTTGTATTCCAGCATTATAACAAGGAAAAGATCGAAAAATCGTTCATCAGCACCGGCGATGGCGGCTTCCTGATCTTCGAAACCCCTTTGCATTCACTTTTCTTTGCCATAAACTTTGAAATGATGGTGAGGGCCTTCAACGCATATCACCACTTTCCCAAGCTCAGGAATATCATTGGCAGTCTTTCCCTGCGCTATGCTGTTACCTACGATACCGTATTTCATTTTGAGAACAATTATTATGGCAGCGCCATTATCAACAATGCACGTATTCTTGAAAAAGACAGCCTGAACCGTTGCCTGCTTGACCAACGTACCTATGATTGGTTCCTTACGAACATTGACGGGATCGAAAATCTTCAAACATATACCATTCATGATATTGCCAATATCTATGAATTCACCGATTATGATAAGAAACATATCAGAACGGGCGAAAATGATATTATTAACACCCGTCTTTCGCGGTATACAGGAATTATAAACTCAGATATACTCCGGGTTGGACAAATACAATCCAAAGAAATGCTCATGAATATTTTTAACCTGCACCTGCAGGTTACCCTGTATGCCTATGCCGATAATAAAAAAGAAAGTAAGCAAAGGATCACCGTCAGCCTTGGTAACCTGAACACTTCGGGCATTTAGTTGCAAACCGGCTGCTAATCGGCCTTTGTAAATACAATTTCTTTTGACACCGGGTTCATCCAGGCTTCCCATATCTGTGTAAAAAGGCCGAACTCACTATAATTTATCACATCCTGTTTAAGGTGGATCTCGCGTGAAGCATAAATCAGATTGCCTTCCTGCCTGAGATTGATCTTTACACTCCCTACCGGGTTATCGATATCTACAGATATTGGAGGGCTGACCAATTGATAGCCCTCTGGCAATTCAATGGTGTAGCGGTATATTTCTGTGATAAGCTCCCTGAGTTTGATTGGTGCCTGCCTGCCGGTTTCAATATATGTAAATCCCCACGAAGCAATTCCCTGGCCCGACTCAAACAACTGAAGGAATATATAATCATTATATTCCTTGAAAATACCACTCTTCTCGAGTTCAAGGGTGAAAGCACTTTCGTTGGGACTAAGTTTGCTGAGGCTAACATCAGTCACTCCCGGAACTAACTTCTTTGCGTATGAAGTGTCCTGTGAAAGGCGAAAGTATGGATTGGCAGAGCCCGTAAGCTTCACATTCATTTCACCACTGATCTTTTCATTGTCGTGATTCACCATTTTTGCTTCACAGATGATCTCCGACCGCTGATTTACCGGATCAATTGTGCGAAGGCTCTCAATGGCTCCGTCGAGGATAAGCATTTTTTTGTTTGCCAGACCATAGGCAAGGTCCTGGTTATGTAAATGTGTTGCCGAAAGATAAAAAAATTCACCATCGGACTTCACCTGAACGGCAAAATCTTTCATCATGTATAGGCTCCCTACATTCCTGTCGTAATATTTTTCAGGGATAATGGCAACAGGAACAGCACTGAGACCGGCCTCTTGCAAAAGTGTTGCCATGAGTACAGTTTTCTCCAGATGCGTGCCTGCATTCGACTCCCACACCTCACGGGGTGTACGGCATTTAAAAGCAGTGTGACGAAGCGAAAGGTTCCATGATCCCACTTCGTTAACCACCATTTTTTGAATGGCCAGGGCCAGGTCAAGTTCACCTTTGGTTTCTTCTTTGAGTTTGTTAACAGCATTCTGCATCGCAGAGCTGGCCTGGTAAGTAAAGGCTTTTTGAGCGACAAACGGAAAGTAAGCGCGCTCAAGGTCTTTGGCAGTACTGAAAAATAATCTCGGCAGCAAGCTGGCATCTGTGCCCCATTCGCCGGTACTTTCTGCCATTTCCTTAAAACTGAAAGTAAATGTTTTTGTGTCTTTCCCTTCTGTGATCCCGGGCGCAGTACGGATATTGAGCACCTTGTAATGCAACTCCATGTCGACGGGTATATGAATGATCACCTGTTTTTCTTTGGTGGGAATGATTTCGCGGATCACCTCTTCACCCATAAAGGTTTGCATATATCCGGGCTTGCTCTTCAGGTTGTAGTCGAGGTAAATGGTGGCCCCAACTTCAAGACCGGTATGTGTGATCACCATTTCCCTGAGGTGATTGTGTGGCGCAGCCTGGGCTGCATCCCTGGGCAATACTTCGTTAAAAGCATTGTCGGGGACGACAACCTTTTTACCGTCGGCCATGATGGTATAGGCTTCGTTAATTTTTAACTCCTGATACTGCGGATCGTAAATAACAAAGGTTTCGCCATAAAGACGGTGAAAACTCATATGACTGAGCAGTTTTATTTCCTTATATTCATGGTAATCAGTGCTTCCATCATCATTTAGCGTATATTCCTGTATAAGGGTATTATAAACGGCATCTCCTGCTTCCTGCGACAGGGCATTGTGGATGATGAAAAAGCTCAGGAAAAAACTTAGATATATGGTTAGTGATTTCATTGTTTGATGGATTATAAGATTAATTGAATTTAAGGATGACCGGTTG
This sequence comes from Bacteroidales bacterium, assembly GCA_032250805.1. Lineage (GTDB taxonomy): Bacteria > Bacteroidota > Bacteroidia > Bacteroidales > B18-G4 > B18-G4. The sequence goes on along the minus strand of JAVVEM010000010.1, from coordinate 46,287 downwards.
CCTGGCGAATTTTTGCTGAGCTGATACGGCCCTGCTAAAAGCATCCCAATCGTCTTTTTCGTAGATCCTTTTCTTCAGGTTTATGGTTTCATCTACCCTGATCCCGTTGCCGGATTTCGAAAGTTCATAACCTCCTTCAAAGGAAGCAGGTTCAGCATCGAAGGCGTCGGCTTCGGGAAAATACACTTTGGTGAAACTTCCGGGCAGTTTTATGTTTTCTTTTAGCTCTACGAGCCTCGAGCAACGGTCGCGGAATGGATAATCACGTTCTTTCATGTCGGTATTAAAATACATGTGCGACATGGCCCGGCTAAAAATGCCCGAAACAATTAGCGGGGTGAAGATGATCTCATCATCAGTTATGATGGCAAAATCTTTTATCGTATAACTGATCTTTATTTTAACCGGACCGGCCAGGTAATTATAAGGATCGTCATATTCAAGGCTTGTGATCTCCATAAGGGGATATTTCTGCTTGAGCTCACGTTCGAGGTTTTGATCCCAGCTATGCTTGAATGCGCGTGTAAACATGCCCCTGATGGCTCCATCCGATTGTCCTTCGGCTTCCAGAACAAACATGCCTTCCAAACTACCGTCTTTTTGAATGCTTGAGCTGCCTGTTAATCTAAAATAATGATTTTCGGGTGGAGAAAGCGGGGTAATGCCCAGGTCGGCGCCTTCCGGAACACCAAGCAAATAATTTTGTTGCTGTTCGGCACTCGACCATAATTCTCTGAGGAAAGGCACCCAGGTAGGATCAAGCAACTCATATTCTCCGTTGCGTAGCTTAACAACCGTAACACTGTGATTGAACTGGTCGGCCGGAATGTAGTCGATGCGCGAACCTGCCATGGTCATGGCTGGGTAGGACTCAAAACCCGCCGCCCGCAACATCGTTACCAGCATACCGGCCTTATCCTTACATACACCACAGCGATCCAAAAAGGTCATATCGCCCTTATGTAAAGTATAACCTTCGCCCGGCCCCATGGAAATACCCGAATAACGGATCTCATCAGCTACCCAGTGGGTGAGCAGCGAAATAGAATCCATTTCGGTTTTTGCGTTGCCTTTCAATATCTCATCTACTTTTGCTTTTACCTCAGGACCAACATCAAAACTGCCATAATCTTCATTAACATTATAGAACCAGAGTGATTTGGCATACCAGTCGGGGCTTGAGCTGATGAGCAGTTTTGTAGCCACATCAGAAAAGGCCACCATGCCGGGCTCATATTGCATAGGCTTAATATCCTTCTTTGCAAAGGTGTATAACATCTTGTCGCCCTTTTTCCAGAGTGAGGAACGGACTTCGCCATTATATACTTCGTATTGAACCAATTTATCGGCTGGCACCAGTGTTTGATAAACCTTTTCCATGATAGGGTCACGGCTCCAGAATTCAATGATATCGTAAAAATGACCGCGCATGGGAGGGATATATTTATCGTCATCACCGTTATCGGTAAGCAAGGCATAAGTAAAGCCTTTTCTGAAGAGAAATACCTCAACGGCATCTCCGGGCTCCAGTCTTCCCACTTCGATCATTTTTTCGCTGGCCCCCCAGTATATGGCCCGGGCAGGTGCCGGGTAGTCCATAACATTGCTGGTATCCAATTCCTCAACATCACCATTGTTTCTGTGGATAAGAACTTTGCGGATCTCAACATAAGCCGACAAAGGATCATAGCCATAGATAATGGTGTTTAGATCCAGGGCCCCTTCGGGGGTAAGAACCTTGTACAAACGATGTGTATATACATATGTAAGACCGGTTTCCTGCACATCAGAAAAGATGCTGTCGAAAATGATGAGCTTTCCGGCACCCGGATAGTCGGCAGCGTCACCCGATTGTTTTATCAGATCATGAATGGGATTGGCCTGGACACTGATTGCAAACAGTATGATTGCAATAAATCCTGAAATTCTTTTAAACATAGGAGGAAAGATTTAAATGATAGACAAATTTACATAAAATATATTATGCAACAGCATGCGATATTGGTGTAATTTTCTATTTTTGTTTGACTTCAAAAAATACTTAATGTCTGATAATTATGAAAAGAATCCCTACATTGTTATTCCTGACAATATTTATCCTGGCCATTGCTTCCTGCACTACTGACACTAAACCTGAAGCAGAAACATTCTCCTTTGCCTTCATTACCGATATTCACTTGCAAAAGGAAGATCAGGCCCCTGAAGGTTTCCGGAAAGCGATTGCCGATATAAACGCTATGCAACCCGATTTTGTGCTTACCGGCGGAGACCTGATCATGGACGCCCTGGAGGAGCCTTATGAAAGTGCCGATAGTTTATATGATATGTATATCGAAGAAGTAAAAGGATTTAAAATGCCGGTTTATAATTCAATCGGTAACCATGAGTTATTTGGCATATATGAAGTGAGCGGTGTTTCGCCCGACCACGCGGAGTATCGATATGGAATGTATGAAAAACGGATCGGCGAAACATATTATTCATTTGATCATAAAGGATGGCATTTTATAGTGTTAAATAGTATTATGGATACTGAAGAACGTGAATATATCGGAATGGTTGATCAGGTCCAGATGAAATGGTTAAAAGCCGACCTTTTGAAGGTAGATACCAAAACCCCTATCGTTATCTCAACACATATCCCGTTTATTACTGTCTTTACCCAAATATTATATGGCGAATACGCCCCTGACTATCACGGCCTTGTGGTTGAGAATGCCAGGGATGTGTTGGATTTGTTTGCTGCTCACAATCTTAAACTGGTTCTGCAGGGACATCTTCATTACCTCGAATACATAGAGATAAATGGTATTAGTTTTATCACTTCAGGAGCAATTTCCGGACATTGGTGGGAAGGCCCGAATCATGATATTGAAGAAGGGTATCTGATGGTTTATATTGAAGGAGATGACTTTTGCTGGGAGTATGTTGATTATGAATGGGATGCCGAAAAATCGCCCCAACCCTGATAGGGAAAGAACCCTTTTGCTAAAACCTTGATTATGAAAAATATAATATTTGTTGTTTTATTGCTGGGCCTGAACGGCATGCTCCTTGCTCAGGAAACTTCATGGACAACACCCTTTGAACAGTCTGTTGGTCTGAAAACCGCCACATACGAAGAGGTAATGGATTTTAGCAAGCGGCTCGCGAAAGCCTCTCCGTTGGTAAGTTATCAGATGATGGGGAAAAGTGCCGGCGGGTATGAAATACCCATGCTCATCATAAATAAAACAGGATTGCACACACCCGAAGATGTCCGTGCTACAGGGAATGTGATTATGCTGATCGAAGGAGGTATTCATCCGGGCGAAGCCGAAGGTACCGATGCCATCCTCATGCTCATGCGCGATATTGCCATCACCCTGGAAAAAGAACATTTACTCGAAAATGTAACATTTATTTTTTTACCGGCTTTTAATGTGGATGGGCTTAAGCGCTATGGCCCTTTTCACCGTATCAACCAAAACGGACCCGGGCAAATGGGCTGGCGCACCAATTCACAAAACCTGAACCTGAACCGTGATTTCCTCAAGGCCGATACGCCCGAAATGCATGCATGGCTGAAAATGTTCACAAGCTGGCTGCCCGACTTTTTTATCGACTGTCATTCCTCCGACGGGGCCGATTATCAATACGTGATCACCTATGTAATGGAAGTTTTCGGTAACATGGATCCTATGCTAACACATTGGCAGAAAAACGAATTCCTGCCCTGGGTGCAGGGATTTATGGATACAGGCGAGCACCTCATGTATCCCTACGTGAGCTTCCAGCGATGGCATGACCCGCAGAGTGGTCTTCGCTCAGGGGTAGCTCCACCCCGTTTGTCGCAAGGATACACAGCTATACAAAACAGGCCCGGATTGCTGATCGAAACACATATGCTCAAACCCCATAAACAAAGAGTCGAAGCTACTTATGCGTTGCTGGACCTTTCGGCGCAATACCTGAACCAACATGCCGATAAACTGAAAGTGATGATCAAAATCGCTGATGAAACTACTGCCGGCGAATCATTCCGCGACCGGCCGTTTCCAATCAACTGGAAGAGAGACGACACCGACAGCATCATGGTAGAGTTTAAAGGAGTAGAATACGAAATTGTTGAAAGCGAGCTGACGGGGGGGAAATGGTATCAGTATCATTCCGACCGGCCAGTAACCTTCGAATTGCCATGGTTTAACAAAGCTGTTCCGGAGGCCGAAACAGATATGCCCGAAGCTTATATTATCCCCCCACAATGGTATGAAGTAATCTACCGGCTGGCATTACATGGCGTAAGGGTTGATTATCTGCGTGAAGATTCAGAGATATGGGTAGAGCAATACCGCTTTGAAGATCCACGTTGGATCCGTAGTCCGAACGAAGGACGGTTTATGCTCAGTAATATTGAATATACCGCTTCGCGTGATACAATTTATTTTCCGAAAGGTTCTGCTGTGATCGATATGAACCAGCGTACTGCAAGAGTGATTGCCAATATACTCGAACCCCTGGCACCCGACTCATATGTTCGCTGGGGCTTTTTTAATGCCATTTTTGAACAGAAAGAATATTCTGAAACTTACGTGATGGAAGGCCTGGCCAGGGAGATGCTCGAAAATGACCCTGGCTTAAAAACCAGCTTTGAAAAGAAAAAAGCTGAAGATTCTGAATTTGCCCGCTCACAGTGGGCTATTCTCAATTGGTTTTATTCAAAAACCCCCTGGTGGGATCAAAACAAGAATCTTTACCCGGTGGGGAAAATCATCGAACGCCATGATGTGGAACGCCTGCCTGTGGAGTGAGTGCGCATTACTGACCTTTTGAAATCTTTGTATTTACCCAAACATGACTGAACCAGCACCAGCCTTTGCCATTTTCAGAACGGGCTGTGATGGTATATAACGAGCGGCGGCCATTTAATGGATCTTTACTGGTAACTTTCAGAATGAACTTGTCATTTTCTTCAACGATCTTTACATCGCAGTTTTTTTCCCCATCAACGAAACACTGAATACTACCCGGATCAATGCTGCCATCAACAATACTTAGCTGTAAAAGGGGAGGGTTTTGGCTCATGCGGATGTCTTCAGGTATTTTTTCAATTACCCTCATGGGCAATACCTGAATTTTCCGGGTAAAGCCATCTATATTGGCATAGGGCCCTCCCATTGGAAAACGGGGGATGGCCAGGAGGTTGGTGCCGTGATACAGTACACCGGAATATTGTGCAGTAGCGCCTTTATATCCTTCTTCTTCCAAAACATTCATCAACCCCTGCTCATATTCACCAAAGGGGTAGGAATAAAGGGTAGGAACATAACCCATATGGGCCATGAATGATTCATGCGACAACTGAAGGTCATCGATAAAGGCAGTCTTCCGTTCATCATCGTTTTCGATATTCAGAAACTGGGTGTGGCCATATGAATGATTGCCGATCTCTATACCTCTTTGCCGGGCATCATTGATCTCATCCCAGTCCATATAGTCGCCTCCGCCTACAGTTTTTGGGTTTAAAAATAGTGTGGCAGGGAAACCAAATTCTTCCAATAATGGCAGGCCATTTTTATAAAAGGAGCGATACCCGTCATCAATGCTTATAATAACTGCCCTGGCAGGTATTGACTCATTGCTCCTGATCAGATCAACAGTTGATCCGAGGGTCATTACCTCATAATTATTCTCTTTCAGGTAATTTAATTGTTCTCTGAAAGCTTCTGTAGTTATATTGGTTGATGGATATCGTGAATCGCCAACCCTGTGATAAACAAAACAATTGGCATGCCCTTCCTGTGCAGATATATTTTTTGCGGGAATGATCAGGATCAGGCTAAGCAGTAATATGCTGCGAATGAAAATGATGATGGATTTGTTATCGGTCATGAAATTTAAAATATTCAGCTAAGATGTGTACGAATTTACTAATTTTACATGAGTGTTAAGATCAATATAAACAGGAATACCCTTTGCCCTTCCAGGAATCCTGGATTTTGGAAGGCAAAGCCTTAAACATTAATCCGGCCATCATGGTAAAAAAGGAAATAGCAATACTCAAAAATCAGATCGAACGCCTCGATGTAAAGGACTTCGACCTGGAAGCCTGGAAAAAGTTCACCATTGTGATGCTGGCACGCATCTTTGGCGATACCTCAGAAAAGATCAGGCAGATCGAAAGGATCGAATATGATTACTCTTCATGGTCGCTGCGCGATACCAGCGGATCCTCAAGCTATCTCGAAAGCTGCAAAAAGCTGGGAAGAAAAATACTGGAAGCATCTGTTGAGGAGCTGGAAGCCTTTGGTCTTCCTGATAAAAGCGGGGAAGATGATAAGTTTTTCCGGATCATTATCGATGCCCTCCAGGATGAGTTAAAAGGATCGCAATTCAGGCAATTAAAGGATGTGATCCTGAAGACTGAAAAGGAAGAAGATATGATCGGCAGGGTACGTGAGATCCTGAACGATTACGATACCGGTGTTCAGGTGGATATTCTTACCGCTATTTTGACCAATCCTGTTTTTAAGCACGAATTGTCGAAATAAATTCATTCATAATTAAAAACAGAGACAAAATATAGATCATAATGCATTCAGAAAATCTAACAAAAGCAGAAAAGGCCCGACTCATCATCGATTTTTTCCATCGCACCATGATGCACCATGCCCTGTGGTTTGCGGAGGTACAACACCAGATGGGCCGCGAAAAAGCATACAAAGCCCTCGATGCCGCATGGCAGAAAAGCTATGCTATACAGTTAAAGCGTTTGGGAAAGATCCTGGGCTTTGAAAATGAGGAAGGAGTGCCACAGCCTTTTCTTGAACTTTCTGATGATAAAATTGATGAACTTATGGAAGGCTCGGCCATTAACTGGCTGGCCAATGATGGCGTGTGGTTTCAGGCTGTGGAGTTTGAGCACGGTATGAACGAAGCAAAACGCTGTAACGACAGTGCCTGGGCACAGTTCAGCCCCTTTGAGGCATGGTCGGTAAAACGCATGCTTGGCCTGCCGGAAAAAGCCGGCCTCGAAGGATTGAAAAAAGCTCTGAGGTTCAGGCTGTATGCCTATATAAATAAGCAGTCATTCTCGGAAGAGAAAGAAAACAGTTTCGTTTTTAAAATGAACGAATGCCGCGTGCAGGTGGCCCGCAAGCGTAAAGGCCTCGACGATTATCCATGCAAATCGGGGGGACTGGTAGAGTATACATCCTTTGCCGAAGCCATCGATCCCCGTATCAAAACAGAATGTATTGCCTGTCCGCCCGACCCGCACCCCGAAGACTATTTTTGTGCCTGGAGATTTATCCTTATACTATAGGTGTCGGGTTTTTGATATCTGCTATTAGTGACTAAGAGACCATGAGATTTTGGGATGAAGGGACGATGGCCAGGCCGAAGACCGAACAACGAAGGTCGATGAGCTAAAACTGGAATTGAATGATGAGATACAATGGATTAATGTTCAGTAGCGAATGAAAATGCAAAATCCCATAACCTCCCGGAACCCGGAACCATTTAGCCCCCGAGGTTTCGGGGCAGGCATTTAACCATTTAACCATTTAGCAATATTGAAGCCAAGTGACACTGAAACCATGATTCACTCAATCATGTTGGAATTCCCTTTTTTTTTGTACTTTTGCCCCTCGTTAAAAAACGGACGATTAGCAATTTATAATGGAAAAGAAATACAGGGAATATAAACAACTGAACCTTACTGATACAGCAAATGTAATTGGTAAATACTGGGAAGATCATAAGGTTTTCAGTAAAAGCCTTGATCTGCGAAAAGGGCATAAGCCATTTATTTTTTATGAAGGGCCTCCCTCGGCTAATGGAAAGCCTGGTATTCATCATGTTATGGCACGTGCTATAAAAGATATTTTTTGCCGTTATAAAACACAAAAAGGATTTTTAGTAGACCGTAAGGCCGGATGGGATACCCATGGATTGCCGGTTGAGATCAGCGTGGAAAAAACCCTGGGAATTACCAAAGAGGATATCGGAAATAAGATCAGCGTTGAAGAATATAACCAGGCCTGCCGTACAGAGGTGATGAAATATAAAGACCTGTGGGATGAACTGACCGTGAAGATGGGATACTGGGTCGACCTCGATAATCCCTATATCACTTTCGACAATAAGTATATTGAAACCGTTTGGTGGCTTCTAAAAAAGCTTCACGATAAAAAATTGCTTTATAAAGGGTACACAATACAGCCCTATTCACCTGCCGCAGGTACCGGACTAAGCTCACACGAACTGAACCTGCCGGGCTGCTACCGCGATGTTAAGGATCTTACCGTTGTTGCACAGTTTAAGGCTGTGAAAAACGAAAAATCAGAATTTCTTTTCAAAGAAGATCATGGCGATGTATATTTTCTGGCCTGGACAACCACTGCCTGGACACTCCCGTCGAATACTGCTCTGGCTGTTGGGAAAAAGATCATGTATAATCTTGTTCAGACCTACAATCCCTATACGGCTTTGCCGGTGAGCGTTGTTGTGGCAAAAGACCTCCTCAACAACTTCTTCCCTGAGAAAAATGCAGCCCTGGCCATGGATGAATATGAGCCCGGACAGAAAGCCATTCCTTTCAGTGTGATCGGCGAATTTAGCGGTGCCGACCTCGAAGGCATCCGCTATGAACAATTGCTCCCTTATGCCCAGCCTGAAAATGGCGATGCATTCAGGATCGTTAGCGGTGACTTTGTGACAACTGAAGATGGTACAGGCATTGTACACATTGCCCCCAGCTTTGGTGCGGATGACTTTAAGGTTGGCCGTGAGAATGGGATCGGTTCGCTTACCATGGTTGATAAACAGGGGAAATTTATTGATGCCATGGGTGAGTTTGCCGGACGCTATGTGAAAAATGAATATGCTGCTGATTACGACCCGGAAACAGCCGCTGATCCGGTCGACATTGATATCATCGTAAAGCTTAAGAAAGAAAATAAAGCTTTTAAAACGGAAAAATACGAACACTCCTATCCGCACTGCTGGCGTACCGACAAACCTATCCTTTACTATCCGCTCGATAGCTGGTTTGTCAAAACCACCGCCTATAAAGAAAGGATGATGGAACTGAATAAGATCATCAACTGGAAACCTGCAGCAACGGGTACAGGCCGTTTCGGGAACTGGCTTGAAAATCTTGTCGACTGGAACCTCTCCAGGTCGCGCTTCTGGGGTACACCCCTGCCTATCTGGGTAACCGATGACAGGGAAGAAGAGATATGCATTGGCTCGGCCGACCAGCTTTATGATGAAATTGAAAAGTCGGTAAAAGTCGGTTTTATGGATAAAAATCCGATGGAAGGCTACAATAAGGGAGATATGTCGGAAGAGAATTATAACACCTTCGATCTTCACAGACCCTTTGTTGATGATATTTTTCTTGTGTCCCCTTCGGGGAAGAAAATGTATCGCGAACCGGATCTTATCGATGTTTGGTTCGACTCAGGCTCCATGCCTTATGCACAGTTTCACTATCCGTTCGAAAACAGCGACCTGCAAAAGTATTTCCCCTCACACTTTATTGCCGAAGGCGTGGATCAAACCAGGGGATGGTTCTTTACATTGCATGCAATTGCGGTCATGCTTTTCGACAATGTTTCGTTTAAAACCTGTGTCTCAAACGGCCTTGTGCTCGATAAAGACGGAAACAAGATGTCGAAACGGCTTGGCAATGCTGTTGATCCGTTTGAAACCATTCAACAGTATGGCCCCGATGCTACACGGTGGTATATGATGACAAACTCCCAGCCCTGGGACAACCTTAAGTTTGACAGCGAAAATATCAAGGAGGTTCAGCGTAAATTTTTCGGCACCCTTTATAATACCTATGCCTTTTTTGCGCTCTACGCAAATATCGATGCATTTACTTATGCCGAAGATGATATCCCTGCCGAAAAAAGGCCTGAGATCGACCGCTGGATACTTTCTGAGCTGAATACCCTCATAGGCATAGTCGACGACGCCTACGGTGCATATGAACCTACACGTGCCGGCCGTGCCATTGTTGAGTTTGTTAACGACCACCTGAGCAACTGGTACGTGAGGCTGAGCAGGCGAAGATTCTGGAAAGGCGAATATAGCTCCGATAAGATCTCTGCTTACCAAACCCTTTACACCTGCCTCGATGTGGTGGCAAAACTGTCGGCTCCCATTGCCCCGTTTTATATGGAGCGCCTTTTTATCGATCTCAATGAAGTAAGCGGAAAAGAAAAGGTGGATTCGATCCATCTTACCGATTTCCCCGCAATGGATAATAACATGTTGGATAAAGACCTGGAAGAGCGAATGCAACTGGCCCAGAAATTTTCGTCCATGGTGCTCTCATTACGGAAGAAATCAAATATAAGGGTCCGCCAGCCCCTAAATAAGCTGATGATCCCGGTACTTAATGCAAAATTCGAACGGCAACTGAAAAAAGTTGAAGACCTGATCCTGTCAGAAGTAAATGTGAAAGAGATCGAGTACCTGCAGGAAACTGCCGGAATCCTGGTTAAAAGCATTAAACCCAACTTTAAGACCCTGGGTCCTAAATATGGCAAAATGATGAAACAGATCGCAGCAGCGGTAAATGCCTTTACGCAGGACGATATTGCCAAAATAGAGCAGGACGGAAAATTCATTATCCACCTTGATGATAAGGAGGTGGATATCCTTCTTGATGATGTGGAAATCGTTACAGAAGATATCCCGGGATGGCTGATTGCGGGCATGGGTCCACTCACTGTTGCCCTCGACATTAGCCTTACCCCCGAACTTATCGAAGAAGGGATCTCGCGCGACCTGGTAAACAGGATACAAAACCTCCGTAAAGACAGGGGTTTTGAGGTAACCGACAAGATCAATCTGAAAATCGAAAAAAACAGTAAAATAAGTAATGCAATCCAGAACAATTATAATTATATTTGTTCGGAGACCCTGGCCGAATCGCTTGACATGATCGAAAAGCTCCCGGAACATGAACTGATCCGTGTAGAACTGGCTGACAAGCTTGAAGCTAAAATCATTTTAGAGAAGGTCTGATTGTATCATTTTTAATATCAGGACTTATGGCAAAGAAGGAAAAACCAGAAGAGAAAAAGACACGTTATTCTGATGAAGAACTTGCAGAATTCAAAGCGATTATCGAAGCGAAACTTGAAAAAGCCCGCAACGACCTGAAACTGCTCACCGAAGCATATACAAATGCCAATGATCACGGTACAAACGATACTTCCCCTACATTTAAAGTATTGGAAGAAGGATACCAGGTCTTATCAAAAGAGGAAAACAGCCGCCTGGCAGCCCGGCAGAGCAAATTCATACAAAATCTTGAAAATGCCCTTGTACGAATTGAAAATAAAACATATGGTGTTTGCAGGGTCACAGGAAAACTCATCTCCAAGGAAAGACTAAGAAGCGTACCTCATGCTACGCTGAGTATTGAGGCAAAAAATAACCAGTATAATTAGCGATCATTTATTTCATAGAGATGATTTGTAACATTCATCATTGTTAATTTACAATACAAAACTGGTTTTGAAACGGTCTTACCTGGTCTTTCTTACAGTATTCCTGATTCTTGTTGCTGATCAGGCCCTTAAAGTATGGATAAAAACCTCGATGATGCTGGGCGAAGAGTTTTCGGTCATCAGCAATTGGTTTTTTATTCATTTTACCGAAAATGAAGGCATGGCTTTTGGGATGACCCTCGGAGGCGGATACGGGAAGCTGGCATTAAGTATTTTCAGGATTATCGCCGTTGCACTCATCGGATGGTACCTGGTTTATCTTACCAAAACAAAATCACATAAAGGATTGATATTTAGTGTTTCGCTGGTTTTTGTCGGGGCCCTTGGAAATATTGTCGATAGTGTTTTTTATGGAATGATATTTAGTCAGAGCAGTTTTCATTCCGTTGCGGAATTCATGCCTGAGGCCGGTGGATACGGAAGCTTCTTGCATGGCAAAGTCGTTGATATGTTTTATTTTCCCATCTACAATGGGTCATATCCGGACTGGCTGCCTTTTTTGGGCGGTGATTCTTTTACATTTTTCAGGCCTGTATTTAATGTGGCCGATGCAGCCATCACTACCGGCGTAATCATCCTTATTGTTTTCCAGAAAAGGTTTTTTAAGAAAATTTAATTCAGGATTAAATGCCAGGATCCTTCGGACGGGATCGAAGGAGAATTTTATTGATATCCTGTCAGCTTTCGGCTATCCTGGCGAAGCCGGAAACTCCATAAGCATGTTGGCCTTCAACCCATGCAGTGAAATATATTGTAATAGTGAAGCACTCATTGCCGCTATAGCCTCATCCCTTATTTATATAAATTCTAAAAAATCATCTTATTCCTCTTCGCTAAATCATAGAATATTATATCTTTGCGAAAAATTTTCCCGTTAATTATGAGTAATAAGATAAAAGGTATTATCTCGCAGGTTATCGGCCCGGTGGTTGATGTCAGCTTTGAAGATGACTCTCATCTTCCCAATATTTACGATGCACTTGAAGTTACCAAAAAAGATGGTGATGTGATCGTATTGGAATGCCAACAGGATATTGGCGAGAGCACAATAAGAACTGTTGCCATGGATTCAACTGACGGCTTGCGTCGTGGCATGGACGTGATCTCCACCGGAAAACCAATTTCAATGCCTACAGGCGACGATATCAAAGGGCGCCTGTTTAACGTGATTGGACAAACTATCGATGGTATGGATCCGGTGAAAGGAAAAACATCTTCACCCATTCACAGGGATCCCCCGCTTTTCGAAAACCTCTCAACATCAAAAGAGGTGCTTTACACCGGTATAAAGGTGATCGACCTGATCGAACCCTACTCCAAGGGTGGTAAGATCGGCCTGTTTGGTGGTGCGGGCGTTGGGAAAACCGTGATCATCATGGAGCTGATTAATAATATAGCCAAGAAATATGCCGGACTATCCGTATTTGGGGGTGTTGGTGAGCGTACACGTGAAGGCAATGACCTGTTGAGGGAAATGATCGAATCAGGTGTGATCAAATATGGTAAAGCATTTATTGAAGACATGGAAAAAGGGGGCTGGGACCTCTCGAAAGTCGACAAAAAAGAACTTGCAGAATCGCAGGCTACACTCGTTTTCGGACAGATGAACGAACCTCCGGGTGCCCGTGCACGAGTTGCCCTCTCAGGCCTGACCATGGCCGAATATTTTCGCGACGGAGATGAAAAATCCGGTGGCCGCGACATTCTCTTTTTTATCGATAATATTTTCAGGTTTACACAGGCAGGTTCTGAAGTTTCTGCCTTGCTTGGCAGAATGCCCTCGGCAGTGGGTTATCAGCCTACACTGGCTACGGAAATGGGCATCCTGCAGGAAAGGATCACCTCTACAAAGCGGGGATCAATTACTTCTGTGCAGGCTGTTTATGTTCCGGCTGATGACCTTACCGACCCGGCTCCGGCAACAACATTTGCCCACCTTGATGCAACAACAGTATTGAGCCGCAAGATTTCCGAACTTGGAATTTATCCTGCCGTCGACCCCCTTGATTCAACTTCGAGGATACTCTCTCCCGATGTTGTGGGGGAAGAACATTATAACACAGCTCAACGGGTAAAAAACATCCTTCAACGCTATAAAGAACTTCAGGATATTATTGCCATTCTGGGGATGGAAGAACTTTCCGAAGAAGATAAACGTATTGTTCACAGGGCCAGAAGGGTATCCCGGTTTCTTTCCCAGCCTTTCCATGTTGCCGAGCAGTTTACCGGCATACCGGGAACAATGGTTTCGATTGAGGAAACCATCAAGGGCTTTAACATGATCATGGATGGTGAAGTGGATGAATATCCTGAGTCGGCCTTCAACCTGGTTGGCACAATTGAAGAAGCCATAGAAAAAGGAAAACGAATGCATAGCGAAGCTGATGAAAAATAATCAGGCATGATGAACCTTGAAATCCTTACACCCGACAAATCAGTTTTTACCGGCGAAGTCAGCCTGATTCAACTTCCCGGTATTGATGGCTCTTTTGAGATCCTGAATAATCATGCCCCCCTGATCTCTGTTTTAAAAGAAGGAAAGGTCAGGGTTAAGGATAATAAAGGACAGGAACAGTTTTTCGAAATAAAGGGCGGAGTGATCGAGGTGCTCAAAAATAAGGTTCTGATCCTGGCTGAGTAATATCTTTCCAAAAAGCTTAAAAACCATTATAGTGTACCCTGTCGGTCTTATATCTTTCAGGTGTTTCTTTGGTCTCATCGGGGTAGCCAATTGAGATCAAGGATACCGGTAGGATGTGTTCAGGAATATTCAGCAGCCGGCCAACATCTTCCATACGCTTTTCTCTGGGGTACATGCCAAGCCACACACCACCAAGCCCGTTGGCATGGGCAGCAAGTAAAATATTTTGTGTTGCAGCTGAGCAGTCCTGAACAATATAACCATCCATTTCCTGAAGCTTTTTGTCGCCGCAAACCAGGATGGCCAGGGTGGCCTCCTTTAGCATTTTTGCATAAGGGTGGGCCTCAGCCAGTTGATCGAGCGTGGCCCTGTCGTCGACCACCACAAAATGCCAGGGTTGTATGTTCCTTGCTGTGGGAGCATGCATCGCTGCATTCAGCATTGTTTTAACTACTTCTTGCGGCACAGGCCTGTTGGTGTACTTTCTGATACTTCTTCTGCCAAGTATGGTTTTGATCGCATCCATTTTTTCTGTTTAAATTTTCGGAGACTTCTATTCATTGCTTTCGCAATAAGTGCGCAGCGCTTTTTCGGCTTCATAATGGCCCAAATTATGGGCTTTTCTCCAATCAACGCAGGCTTCATGCATCATCCCCAGAAAATAATGGGCAAGGCCACGGTTAAAATATGCCAATGCATAATCATCATCTAATTCGATGGCCTTATTAAAATCTTCCAGCGCTTTCCGGTACAATTTTAAGGCTCCGAAGGCAGTACCCCTGTTGTACCAGGCTACCGCATCATCAGGTTTCAGTTCAAGAACCCGGTCGTAATCATCCCGGGCTTTTGCGTAATTTCCCATCATATAATACACGCGGCCACGATATTGTATCGAAATGGCATCATCCGGTAAAATCTCGATGGCCCGGCTAAAAGCCTGCAGGGATTCGGCAAATCGTTCTAATTTGAAATATCCCAGTCCAAGATTATACCAGGCCTTCCGGTTGTCGGGATTCTTGCTTACAATCTCTTTAAAAAACTCAACTCCGGCGGCAAAGTCACCGTTACTGAAGGCCGTTGTCCCTTTGTTGAAAAGCAAGGCTGTTTCCTGATTATTCACTATTCCGTCAGCCTGTTCAGCAAGGTCTATTGTAACTGAACCTTTTTCATCAGGTTCGGCAGACAGAACCGTTTCTTTGTCTGGCTTGCTGCTTTCAAAGGCCGAAGCAGTGTCTTCCTGCCCGGCTGATTGTTTTTCTGAAGCGGGCTGGTTATTGCACGAAACCAGAAAGCTAAATAATGTGATGAAAAGAATGCTCTTTATAAGATTGTATTTCATTTGAAGAATAATTTAGTTTTGTTTGCAAAAGTATTAAAAAAGCCGCATCAATGCCAATGCTCCCGCAATGCTGTTTGATATATATCATGCCTGCGCTGAAGTTCTCTTTCGTTGCGACATGAGCAGGTGAAGTTCCATCTCTTCAAGAAGCACATCGAGATCTTTTGTCCCGTTTGCATCAATCTCATATGCTGCCACCACCTGCGAAATGTTTCGCAACCGGGCGAGGATTTTCTCCTTTGTGTATTTATCGATGGGATTTTTGGCGATCAGAAAATAATCTACCTGGCGTAATGCAGGGATCAGTTTTCTCTGGGGGTGGTGATTGCTGATCAGGCAAAAATGGTTTTTCATCTCGTCAGCATTAAATAAAAGTATCGGAAAGCCAAGGATATCCTCACCGCCATGGTTGGGTATTTCAAAGTCATCAATACGCTGAAGCCTGAAATTCAGCATCTTATTAATCGAAAATGAAAGCCTGTACGATTTCAAATGACAGGAAATACCAATCAGGCTGATATGCTGATCACGCTGAATATAAAGGGTATTTTTCCTTTTTGCCATTTTGATTTAGTCGAAAGGATAAAATTACAGAATATTTGCAACTTTAAATCCGGGAAAAAATAATCGGAGCAGAAAGGTGAAAAATAATAAGGAAGCTTTAATCGATCATCAGGATATGACATGCTTTTTCGGCAGCGATCTTTTCTGCCCCTTTGATCGAAAAATCGACTCCTGTGCTAATGGGTTGATCATCAACAAAGATTTCGATTTCGTATTGTTTTAAATTTTTATCGCCTTTGTCGCCAATCACCCTGAAGTCAACTTCTTTTCTTTCCTTTTGGGCCCATTCAATGAGTTTACTTTTAAAGTTCGTTTCGGTTTGCTCAAGGTTGTCGATATCGATATGAATGCTGATAATCCTTTTTGTGATCACCTTTTGTGTAAAAGCATAACCTTTGTCGAGGTATAAGGCTCCGATAAAGGCTTCAAATGCGTCTCCCCGCATTGATTTTGCAGAAGAAAAGGTATCCGGACTTGATTCAATGAGCTTATCGAGGGCAAGTTTGCGCGAAAGTTTTTCAAGATTAGACCGACAAACGATCTTTGACCGCATTTCGGTAAGAAAGCCTTCTCCTTTATATGGGAATTTTTTGAACAGGTAATCTGCAACCACCGAACCCAGAACGGCATCTCCCAGATATTCGAGACGTTCATTGTTGATCTTAATGCCGTTGATATCTTTATTTGCTGATTTATGCCTGAAAGCGAGTTTATAGAGGTGGAGGTTTTTCGGGCGAAAACCAAAAATATTCTTCAACGATCCACTTATATCCAGCGGATCGGATAAATGTGCTGAAGATTTCTTAAAATGACTCAATATTTCCTTAGTTGTCGAACTTCTTGAAAATGATTGAAACATTATGACCGCCAAAACCAAAGGTGTTTGTTAATGCTGCATTAACAACCCGTTCTACTGCTTTATGATAGGTAAAGTTCAGCTTGCTGTCGATGTCAGGATCATCGGTAAAGTGGTTAATGGTAGGTGGTATAATATCCTTGTTGATGGCCAGCACTGTAGCAATTGACTCAATGGCACCGGCGGCACCAAGCAGGTGGCCTGTCATCGATTTGGTGGAATTAATGTTGATCTTATATGCATGCTCGCCAAAGGTGGAAATGATTGCCCTTGGTTCAGAAATATCACCAAGTGGCGTGGATGTACCATGCGTATTGATATGGTCAATATCTTCTGGTTTCATTCCTGCATCATCCAGTGCGGCTTCCATCGACAGGCTTGCTCCCAGTCCTTCGGGATGGGGTGAAGTCATGTGGTAGGCATCTGCCGAAAGCCCTGCTCCTGCAACCTCAGCATAGATTTTTGCTCCTCTGCTGACAGCATGTTCATATTCTTCAAAAATAAGTGCGCAACCACCTTCACCCAAAACAAAGCCATCACGGTCTTTGTCGAACGGACGGGAGCCCGTTTTGGGATCATCGTTACGGGTGGAAATGGCATGCATAGCGTTGAAACCGCCAACACCACCTTCGGTGATGGAAGCTTCAGAACCCCCGGTAACAAAGGCAATGGCCTTGCCCAGGCGGATATAATTGAAAGCATCAGCCAGTGCATTGGCTGATGAAGCACAGGCAGAAACGGTGGCATAGTTGGGCCCCCTGAACCCATGCTTGATAGAGATATGCCCGGCTGCAATATCGGCAATCATTTTGGGGATGAAAAAAGGATTGAAACGCGGAACCCCATTTCCCAGGGCCCAGGCTCTGACTTCATCCTGGAAGGTTTGTATCCCTCCAATGCCGGATGCCCAGATTACACCAACACGGTTCTTGTCAATTGTTTCAAGATCAAGGCCTGAATCAGCAATGGCTTCATCAGATGAAACCAGGCCGAATTTGGCGTATTGGTCGTGTTTTCGGGCTTCCTTCCGGTCGAAGAAGTCATTCTGATCAAAACCCTTGACCTCACATGCGAATTTGGTTTTAAATTCAGTGGCGTCGAAATGGGTGATCATATCGGCACCGCTGACCCCATTGACCAACCCGTTCCAGGTATCCTTAACGGTATTGCCCAAAGGGGTCACGGCCCCTAAACCTGTTACAAC
The DNA here is from genome assembly GCA_032250805.1 of Bacteroidales bacterium. Lineage (GTDB taxonomy): Bacteria > Bacteroidota > Bacteroidia > Bacteroidales > B18-G4 > B18-G4. The sequence goes on along the minus strand of JAVVEM010000010.1, from coordinate 28,173 downwards.
TACTCTTTTCAGCTCCATGCAGCAGGGTATAAGTTCTTATTTAGCGTTATCTTCAATGTACTTGATTGCTTCTCCTACCGATCCGATCTTTTCTGCCTGATCATCCGGGATGGCAATGTTGAATTCCTTTTCGAATTCCATGATCAATTCGACGGTGTCCAATGAATCAGCTCCGAGGTCATTTGTGAAGCTTGCTTCTGGGGTAACTTCATTTTCATCAACTCCGAGTTTGTCTACGATAATTGATTTTACTCTTGTGGCAATGTCAGACATATCTTTAAAATTTTGGTTATACAAGCCGCAAAGAAAGCAATTTTCATAAGAAAAACCAAAAGAAATATAATAATTTTGATGTTTTAGATTTGTAAGTCGCATGAAATCAAATATATGTAGTAATATACATACATTGATCTCATTTATTGATGCGTATAAACATTAAATGTAACTTTGGCGAAGCTAACACTGGCCGTCTTTTTTTCTGGCCTAAATTGAAAAAAAATGAAAAGGATTGCCATTTTTGCTTCAGGAAACGGTACAAATGCACAGAAGATCATCGAATATTTTACCGGTCATGAGGATGTGGAAGTATCATTGCTTCTCTCAAATAATGAAAAAGCTTATGTGCTTGAACGGGCCTCGCAACTGGGGGTTCCTTCGTATGTTTTTAACAGGGAGTTGTTTTATGAAAGCAGCCGGGTGCATGATATCATGCGTGATATCGGCATCGACTTTATTGTTTTGGCAGGCTTTCTATGGCTTATTCCAGCCAATATTCTGCATTCATGGCCCAATCGCATTGTAAATATCCATCCGGCCTTATTACCCAAATTCGGGGGAAAAGGCATGTATGGCGACAATGTTCATAAAGCCGTGATCGGGGCAGGAGAAAAGGAAACCGGCATCACAATACATCTTGTAAACGAAAAGTATGACGAGGGTGATATTGTTTTTCAGGAAAAATTCAACATTCTTTCCAACGACACGCCTGAAACCATAGCCGAACGCATACACCAGCTGGAGCACAAACATTTTCCTGAAGTCATTGAAGAATTGATATCCCGGATTGATAAATAATACCGGATGCTGAATCCCGCATACTACGGTCAAATACTAAACTGCCTGCCAAATCTAATGTTTATTGTAGCTCACTACCTTTTCCGCACGCTTTCTGATCTTCTTCCTGACCTTGTAATCTTCGGGTTCGTAGCCCAGCGTGATCAACAGGCCGATCCTTCGGTTTCCGGGTATTTTTAAAAGTTTTTGAATGGCCTTTTCATTGAACCAGCCCAGCATGCATGTGCCAAGGCCTTCTTCGGTTGCCTGTAAACACTCTGACGCTTGCTGATCAGATCCATCAATTTCATTTTTTAACTTTCTTCAGGGTGATCAATTTATCGGCTTCTTTTTTATTGCCATAAAGGTAAACGTTCACTTTGTCTTCTCCTGCCCTGTGGTAAATGATCTTTTTAGGATAATCATGCCCCGGATTATTAAATACCAGGCTGTCAGGGTTTAGCTGTGTATCGGTGAAAATGATCTCATGCCCGTTGTTTTCATTTGGAACGAGCGCCGTGTATACCAGAGTTCCTTCCTGTATAAAGATGTTCAGGATCTCTACCACCGACTTGCCATCGGAAGTTGCGAATAATCCTTCACCACTCATATAATGATCATTGATCTTCTCCCATGATTCAGCGGTAAGACCGATCGAGTCGCCGGTGGCCCAGGTGCCCTCAAGCCAGAGTGGTAGCTGCGGCCCCGTTGATGTGCAGGCAATTGCCAGCAACAGGATTAAACCTGCAGCGAGGAATTTATTTGCGATCTTTTTACTTTTCATTGTTGGTATATTTTAATGGCAGCCATTTTTCTTCAACTCCCAACTTTCCTGACAAAACCAAATATTTTTCTTAAAAAACTTCTGGTGCGGCTTTAACCCGAAACCGGATGATCAAAATATAGTTTATTTTCTTGTAAGTTCGTTCGAATTTGGGTGATACGAAGTTAAAATATTTCTTTGTGAAAGTGGAAAGAAATTTTAATTCATGCGATGGGGCTTGCAGTTGCCGGTTACAGGTGGGCACAAAAAAACAGTGCGGCTTTACCGAACCGCACTGTTTAACCAAAAACCAAATTCATAAGATAGAAAAATTTTTGCACAATGTTTAACTAACATGAAATATGGTACGTCAAAATTGGACTTGCATCCGATACAAAAATATATCTAATTTCATACCAGAGATGTTAATAGAACATAATGAACGTTAAAAAAAGTTAAAGGCCGTTGAATATCCGTGCCATAACATAAATTTGTGTTAATGAACAGAAAGGTCATCATATTTATAATTATGCTAATGAGCCTGGCTTTGCTTGCCCTGGTTGGTGTGCAGGGCTACTGGATCAAAAATGCCATGATCGTGCGTCAAGCCAACTTCGTGCGTTCGATAAATGAAGCCTTCGACGGTTTTTCCTTTCGCCTTGAAAAATCTGACCTTGCCGGACGGCTCGAATCGTCGATCAGCCATCTAGCAGCCTCTTCTGATCAGGTTGTTTCCAGAAATGATTCATTATATGCTGCCATGAAACATGAGTTTGGCGATATCAGCAACAGAACCGAGCTGATAAAGTTTTACAATAAATATCTCCTTACGGAAGAAACGAATGAAGAATATTCATTGCACAGCAGTTTTCACCTGATCGAAAAACGGCTGTCATATCATTTACTCGACTCCCTGCTTAAAGATGAGTTAAATAAAAAAAGCATCAATGCTCACTTTCAATTTGGTGTATTCAGCACGGACCGGGGGAGGATGGTACTGCATAGCCCGGGAAGTGATCAATTGGAATTGCTCGAAAAAGGATATGCTTTTACCCTGTTTCCCGGCGACCTAAAAGAAGAACCGGATTATCTAATGCTCTATTTTCCCAACGAAAGGGGCTATTTAATGGGACAAATGTCGGATCTGCTGATCATTTCCATCTCCCTCATCCTGATCATAATATTTTCATTTACATACACCGTGCTCACGATCTACCGCCAGAAGCGCATTTCGGAGATGAAGAACGACTTTATCAATAACATGACTCATGAGTTTAAAACCCCGATATCTACGATTTCCCTTGCTTGCCAGGCTCTGAAAGATGTTGATGTTGCTAAATCTGAAGCCCTGTATGATTCTTATATAGGGGTGATCGGAGAGGAGAACCAGCGCCTGGGAGCCATGGCTGAAAAGATTCTGCAATCGGCAGTGCTCGACAAGAAACAGCTTGAATTGAAAAAAGAATGGTTCGACCTGCATGAAGTAATTACAGATGTTGTAAATAAAATTGGTATACAGGTGCAGATAAAGGATGGGAGCATCACCACCGAATTCAGGGCTGATCCCTCGAATATTCACGCCGATAAGGTACATATTACCAATGTTTTCAACAACCTCCTCGACAATGCAAATAAGTATACTCCCCAGAAACCATTGATAAAAGTGAGCACACAAAATGTAAATACCGGTATTCTGGTATCTGTTGAAGACAATGGTATTGGGATCAGCAAGAAGAACCAGAAAAAAATCTTTGACAAGCTCTACCGTGTGCCCATGGGAAACCTGCACGATTTTAAGGGCTTCGGGCTTGGGCTTAGTTATGTAAAAGCCATTGTTGAATACCATAAAGGAAGTGTCAGGCTGGAGAGTGAGCTTAAAAAGGGAACGAAATTTGTCGTATTTTTACCATACCAATCATAATATGCGGCTTATGGAAAATGATAAGGTTAAGGTTTTGCTGGCCGAGGACGATAAAAACCTTGGTACCATTCTTAAATCCTACCTTGAAGCCAAAGGCTATCCGGCCACACTGTGTGTGAATGGCGAGGAAGCGTTTCAGGAATTCAGTAAAAATGATTTTGATTTCTGTATTGTTGATGTGATGATGCCGGTAAAAGATGGCTTTGCACTGGCAAAGGAGATCAGGAATATTGATAAAAAAGTTCCTATCCTTTTCCTTACAGCCAAATCAATGCAGGAAGATAAGCTTAAAGGCTTCGAGATCGGGGCTGATGATTACATCACCAAACCCTTTAACATGGAAGAGTTACTTGCCCGCATGGAAGCTATTCTCAGGCGCAGCCATACCGAAGATAAAAACATGCCTGAAGGCGATATCTTTATACTTGGCAGTATGAAGTTCAATTTTGTACGGCAAACCCTTTCTATGGATGAGCAGGAGGTAAAACTTACCTCTAAGGAAGCTGCTCTTTTGAAACTCCTGTGCCAGAATCTGAATGAAGTTGTCGACCGCAGCCTGGCACTGAACCGGATCTGGTACGACGACTCCTATTTCAATGCGAGAAGTATGGATGTGTATATTACCAAGCTCCGCAAATACCTCAAAATGGATCCCAAAGTGGAATTATTAAATGTGCATGGTGTAGGGTTTAAGCTGGTTACCAGGTAACAGGCTTTGAGGCATGCCGGCCGGATAATGTCCGGATTAATACGCTTGTTCAATAAATCTAAGGGGATGAGTTGTATCTTTAACAATGTCCCAGTAAATGGATGAACCCGGGCCTTTATCTTTGTTGGTAAGAACGACCAGGGATTTCTCGTTTTTATTGTCGCGAATGTAATAAGCCCTGAATCCTTTCCACCAGCCAAAATGAAAGGCTGTGCTGTCTTCGGTTTCTTTTATACGCCAACCAAAACCGTAATTGTCATTCCGCTTCCAGTACCTGGGGCTGCCCGGCGTAAAAGCCTCGCGCATACTTGAATCAGAAACAATAAGATTTTTGGTGATGGCCTGGTCGAATTTGGCAATATCTGCTATGCTGACAAAAATACCTTTATCGCCCGTAACACCGTTTAAATATTCATTCCTTGCCCTGATGGGGCGCCAGCCCCGGTAATTATGTCCCATGACTTCCGTTTCTAAGTAAAACGATACAACAGAATCGCCATTCATATGATAAACGAATGAATCGTTCATATCAAGCGGGTCGAAAATACGTTTCTTCACGAAATCGGCATACTGCATTCCGGTAATGGCCTCAATAACGCTGGCCAGGAGGGCATAATTGGTATTGCAATAATGAAACCCCCTGTCGGGCCTGAAATATGGGTCGGGGGTGTACTTTTTATAAAGCTCAAGCATGTCGTCGTTGGTCATCGGAATGGTCTTGTTCGTCCATTTATCGTGGGCCAGCGACATATAACGGCTAAGCCCCGCCCTGTGCGTCATGAGCATGCGTGCAGTAATCCCTTCATAGGGAAAATCAGTGATGTATTCCCTGATATCTGCATCGTAATCGAGCAGGCCTTCTTCCTTCAGGATCATGGCCGACATGGCAGTGAACATCTTTGATACCGATGCCAGTTGAAATGCAGAATGATCATTAAGCGTGTCTTTGCTATAGAAATTAGAAAACCCAAATGATTTCTGATAGATCAGACATCCTTTTTCGAGGTAAGCTACCGAACCGTTAAACCAATGCCTGTCTGCCAGCTTTGTGAATATGCTGTCGATCCATTCCGATTTAATATTTGCACTTACCGAATCGCAAATGATAGCATTACGTGTTGGTGGCAGAACAACAGAAGGATCTTCAGCAACCCAGGTGTTGTTGCAGGAAAACACCAGCAGGAAAAATAAAATAAATAGCAATGTAAACCGCGACCACATTATTTGTCACACTTTTTAAATTATATTAACGATAAGTCGCCGCAAAAGTATATCAAAATGATTTGTCAGGGAAGAATGAAAATAAATTTAGATTCTTTCAAGCCATTTCAGGGCTTCTCTTTGGCTGAGCCCCGAAAGTTCATTTGTTTGAACGAATCTGATGACAAAGCCCGGATCAGTTTTAGAATATTCCCTTAGTGCCCAGCCAATGGCTTTACGAATAAAAAATTCTTTTGAATCTCTCAGTTCGAGGATAATGCGCGACAAGAGGCGGGTGTCGGTATGGGATTTATATTTTAACTGAAACAAAATACAGCTTCGCTGAAGCCAGATATTTCCGGATTTGATCCAATTATTGATGTAATGGTTGCGTTCGGCAGGATATTGCTGAAAATGAAATCCCACCAGTGAAGGAGCGATCAGGTCTATGGTATCCCACCAGGGTTCGTCAGTGATCAGTCTTTCGTAAAGTAATATGGCATCATGCCCCGTCTTTTCGCGCATCTTTACCAAAAGCTCAAGGGCGAAATACCTGAATTCGCGCTGCGGCAACCGGTAAGCCTCCATTACCACTGCTTCAACATGTTCAGGTAAAGGATAGTCATATGCTTTATAAAATTGTTTGGTCAGCTCCCTTCTCAAGGGTGAAGGCAAGCCAAGATAATCGAACTGATCTTTCATGTAGGCACGCATTTGCCTTGCCTTGTCAGGATCAGCATGCTTATTGTATAGACTGATCAGAGGCCTGATTGAATATTTTGCCATAAAATTTCGTCGACTGACCGGTGAGGTCTGTTTATTTCGAATAAATGATCTTTTTTGTATCCAGGATATGGCCATTCAGTTCCTTCAGAACAGCAATATAGGTGCCGTGAGTATGTTTCCCTGGCTTCCATTGCAATTCGTTTTTTCCTTGAAGAATAAATTGGGCAACCAGCGCTCCACTACTTGCATAAATTTCGAGCTGCCCGGCACGATCATCTGCAATCATTACAGTGAAAACATCATTGGAAGGATTGGGAAAGAACGTCATGATATGATCTTCCTGAGGACTTACAAAAGCCTCATCAGTTGAAACGGAAATATCGTAAGCGCCAAGCGTATATTCGCCCATTTGCATATTTTCAACATAAATATATCCAATCGACCAGGGCCCGATAACGGTAAAATCCAGTGCTTGCCATTCCATTCCTGCATTTTCCCTGTAAAAGATCGCAACAGAATCGGTTTCGCTGAGGATAAGTGTATTATCAAAGCCACTGCGGTTATATGAAAACCTTCCAGTAGCATTAAATACTTCAGGAAGAATCCCTTTAATAGTCCAGTAACGATAATCTGACAGGCGCAGGTTGGGAACGGGTGTACTTAAGGTGTCGGGCGGGGCAAAATTATGTGTAACCTGAATAAAGGCCGAATCGCTGAGCTCAATCACTTCCATGCCAAATTGGGTTAATGTAAATGAAGTTTCTCCGGTTTCCCGTATTGTTTGATATAAATCAACAGTGGCATCAAAATGCCGCTCTTCGAGGTCGACAAAAACCTCCGTCACTTCGAGGGGAACGGTTTTGCTTAGCTGAGCACTGCTGCCATCAAACATAACCGTGTCGGTGTAACGGTTCCAGTTTTCATCCATAAAAGTAAGGGAAATGATGTTTTTATCACCGGTAAAAGCAAGGCCTTTGCGTTTTTGCTTCAGGCTGATACTTACTTCGCTATTCCCTCCCTGTGGAGTGATGCTGAAGGAATCGATAGAATAATGCGGCGTTCCTTCGTGATATACCCAGTTATTAAAGAAACCGCTCATATCAAAACCAGTGTTTGCAGAAAAGTTTTCTTCCATATCGTATGAGGATACGGAAGTAAATGCCAGGTCTTCGAGGTATGATTTGGAGGCATCAAAAAAGATGTCATCACCCAGATAGGCCCTTAATGCCTGCACAACTGTTGCACCTTTGTCGTATGCACTGGTTCCATATGTATATTCCTGTGGGATATTGTTCAGGGGGTGGTATCCGTTTTCCTGGTTATGGCAGCTTTTTAAGACAGCGGCATGCATTTCACGCATCGCCGTTTTGAATGCTTCGGGGCTGTCGAGAACTTCTGAATAATAATGTTGACAAAAGGTCGCCCAGCCTTCATTGATCCACATCTCCTCAGCTTTGTCGCAGGTGACCTTGTCGCCAAACCACATATGCGATAACTCATGTGCATAGAGATCTTCATAAGAATTATTGCCATTAATACAAAAGTTTGGATAAGCAATATTGGTGGCGTGTTCCATTGCTCCGAGTGAGGTGCCTACATAACCTATGCGATGCCAGTCGTAAGCTCCGAACTTTTGTTCGTATAAGGCGGTAATCTCATGTATTCTGCTGAATGATCCTGTTACCTGGGCAGTATCCGAATGCAAAACATACCAGGTTATCGGGATGTTGCGTTCGATGCCACTATAGCTGTCTTCCACAAGAGCATAATCGCCAATGGCTACTGAAGCAAGATAGGTTGGAACGGGCCTGTCGAGAACCCAGTGAAATGTCTTTGTTCCATTACCATTGTTGATGACCCCGGTCAGTTCACCGCCGGCAACGGCTGTCATGCCTTCATCTACCGTGGCAATGACTTCATATGTAGCCCTGTCGGTAAAATCATCGATGCATGGAAACCATGATTTACCCAGGTTATGGGGGATCCAGCTGATGCCTACCCCCAGGTTGAAAGCATAATTGCCCGAATAATGGAATCCTCCCCAGTTTTCATGAAAGGGCTCACCATGGTAATATACCTGCACTTCGGAAGTATCTCCTGTCGACACCGATGCTGGTAGTGGTATGTTCAGGATTTCGTTGGCGTGTGTAAATCCTGTTACTTTTATCTGATCAACAAAAACTGAATCAACAGTAAGTTCCATTAACTGAAGTTGAAAAACATTCAGATTATCAACAAGCGGCGTAAGCGTAAGTGTAGTGTTGGCCGTAATGGATTGAGCCGTCATATTCACTTCCTGCAATTCGATCACATATTTTATGGCATGTATCGTATCGCCGGGTGTTATATTTCCGGATACCCGAACCATCGTGATTACCAAAACTGCCGCAATAAAAAGGCGGATGTTAGCGTAATTATTTTTCATAAAACGAAATTGATGATCAACATTGCGATTTCTGTAAGAAACTAACAAATGTACAGAATATTTCATACATTTGAGCAGCTTAAATGAATGGAAACGGACGAATGTTCGCATTTGAACAGGCCGGGTTGAAAAACGAACACTATTTTCTTGCCTGAATATTCAATGATCTAATATAGCATTGATATACAGTATTATACTAAAGTGGCATGTTTTTAGATACAGGACATCAAAATTAAAACCAGATAACAATGATTCATATTGTATTACGTAAAACCCGTTCAATTCGATCCCTTTCTCGGGGCAGTTTTATGCTTGGGGCAGCCATGCTTTTGATAAGTTCCGGACATCTTCAGGCCCAAAAGATGTGGTCGCTTCAGGATTGCATTAATTATGCGATCGAGCATAACCTCGACATTAAAAAACAGGTATTGGTAGTTGAAACCAATAAAGCCAATCTCCTTCAGACAAAGTTAAATACCTTGCCGAGCGTTAATGCAGGGGCAAGTATGGTAAATAACTGGGGGAGGACGATCGACCGTTTTACCAATGAATTTGCCACCGAAAGGGTTAGGTCCGACAATTTGTACATCCAGGGGAGCATGACCTTGTTCAGTGGTTTGCAAAAGGTGAATATGATCAGAAAAAACCAGCTGGCATTGGATTATTCCCGTTTTTATCTCGACAACCTGATGGATGATATTTCCCTGACTGTTGCAGGTTATTATCTTGATATTCTGTTCAATAAGGAATTGCTGATCATTGCCAGGGAACAGCTTGATGTTACCAAACAGCAGGTAAATCGCATGGAAAAACTTGTTAAGGCAGGTACGCTTGCCCGAGGCGATCTTCTGAACATACAGGCTCAGGCAGCCAGGGAGGAACTGCAGGTTGTTGAAGCTGAAAACCGGCTCGAAATATCATATCTGAGCATTATGCAGTTAATTGATTATCCTGTTGCTGAAGATTTTGATGTTCTCGTGCCACGGCTCCGCTCCGTGGAGGAAACCTCCATTGACCTTACTTCTGATCAGGTATACAGTTATGCTGTATTAAACCGTCCGGAGGTGAAACTTGCTAAACTGGGAGTGGATATTGCCCAAAAAGATATCGCGCTGGCAAAAGGCCAGCAAAGCCCTACCTTAAGCTTAAGCGGATCGTGGGGTTCGGGTTATTCAGGAAGAAATGTGATTGGTGATCAGGTGGTCATAAATAATCCACAAATTGGATTTACCGAAAATGGAGAACCGGTTTATTCTATATCAGACTATACTTTTCTCGATAATATTACAACAAAGCCTTGGTTCGACCAGCTCGAAGATAACAATAACAGGACTGTTGGCTTTTACCTGAACATTCCGATATTCAATGGCTGGCAAACCCGCAATGTCATTACACGGGCAAAGATTGCCATGGAAAGTGCCGAATACGACCTCCAGCTGACCAGAAATAACCTGAGGAAAGTGATTGAGCAATCCTATGCCGATGCACTTGCTGCATTGAAAAGGTTTGGCTCTGCCACCAAACAGGTCGAAGCCCAGAGCGAAGCATTTAAGTATGCACAGCAGAAATTTGATGTGGGGCTGCTCAACTCTGTCGAATACAATGAGATTAAAAAAGAAATGACACTTGCACAATCAGAATTACTGCAGGCAAAATATGATTATATCTTCAAAACAACCATTTTAAGTTTTTACATGGGAAATTCTTTGTCGATCGAGTAAGACAATAATAAAATTTCATGTTAATATAATCGTTAGTTAATTATCTTAGCAAATAAAAATCAATATGTTTTAATGAAGCTATTGCATTAATAATCAGCATAACATCGAACCTAATGTTTAAGAAAAAGAAAACCTGGATCATCATTATTGTTGTTGTATTGGTGGTGGTGCTTGTAATTTTTGCCGTGAATAAAGGAAATTCAGGCAGTGGCCTGGCCGTAACAGTTGCCGAGGTAAAATATGGCGATATCATAGAAACTGTTTCTGCCAATGGTAAAATACAACCGGCACAGGATGTGATCATCAGCCCTTATATTTCGGGCGAAGTGGTTGAGTTATATGTAAAAGAAGGCGATGAGGTGGAAGTTGGCGATTTGTTGGCAAAAATCGACCCCGAAATATATATATCAAATTACGAAAGGGCCGAAGCTAACCTTAACTCCCAACTTGCAAATCTTGCCAATTCAAAAGCGAGGCTTGCGCAAACAAAAGCGCAATTTTTAAATGCAAAGGTATCTTATGAGCGAAATAAATCGCTTTGGGAACAAAAAGTTATTTCCGATGCCGAGTATGATGCTGCAAAAGCATCCTATGAAGTGGCAAAGGCTGAAGTTGAAGCCGCAAGGCAAACGGTTAAGAGTGCCGAATTCGCAATTAAAAGTGCTCAGGCTTCATTACGCGAAGCGGATGAAAATCTGCACAGAACAACCATAAAAGCGCCCAATGCAGGAACGGTTTCGCGCCTGAATATCGAACAGGGCGAAAGGGTTACAGGAGCCTCTCAGTTTTCAAGTGGTACTGAGGTTATGCGTATTGCAAATCTGCAGAACATGGAAGTTAATGTGGAGGTCAATGAAAATGACATTGTTAGGGTTTCATTGTTTGATACCTGTACTATTGAAGTGGATGCTTACCTGAACCATGAGTTTTTGGGAGTGGTGACTGAAATTGCTACTTCTGCAAATGTTACAGGAGTGAGTGCTGAGCAGGTAACCAATTTCGATGTTAAGATCAGGGTGCTGCCCGAATCCTATAAAAGCCTCATCCCCGAAGACAATCCTGAATACTCTCCACTGCGGCCCGGTATGTCAGCAACTGTTGAGATCAGGACCGAGTATGCCAGTGATGTTCTGCTCATCCCGATCGGTGCTGTTACAACGAGAACTGATACTGTTGATGTTGACGATGAAACAGTAAAATCGCTTAAAAAAGTCAATGAAATTAAAAAGGATTTTATTGAAGTTGTATTCGTTTATGATGATGGTATTGCAAAAATGACCGAAGTTGAGATCGGCATACAGGATAACACCAATATAGAAATTAAAAAGGGCCTTGAGGAAGGCCAGGAAGTTGTTACCGGACCATACAGCCTTATTTCGAAAATACTTAAGGATGGTGATGAACTCAAAAAGACCAGCCGCAAAGATCTCTTCAGTGAAAATTAGTTGCTGTCCGGACCTGAATACTGACAAATGCCTTTGATCCTTAATATTGAAACCGCAACGAATGTTTGCTCAGTGGCGCTTTCTGATGGTGCCGAAACACTCGCCATACGCGAGAGCCATGAAAAAAACATCCATGCTGCCAAAGTCACCACTTTTACCAAAGAAGTTTGCCTTGAAGCCGGTATGCTGTTCAACCAACTTAACGCGGTGGCAGTAAGCATGGGCCCGGGTTCGTATACCGGTCTGCGCATAGGTGTTTCAACAGCAAAGGGCTTGTGCTATGCCCTGGGAATTCCGCTCATCAGTGTTTCTACGTTACAATCTATGGCATTGGCTGCTGCACAATTGCTGGAGAATGAAATTTCGGGGCAGGATGTCCTTTTCTGCCCAATGATCGATGCTCGAAGGATGGAGGTTTATACTGCATTATTCAACTTTAAAAATATTGAAAAACGCAAGGTTGAAGCACTCATCATTGATGAAAACACATTTCATGATGAACGGGAAGTTTACCGGATATACTATTTTGGCGATGGAGCGGATAAATGCCGCGATATTTTCGATAATAAAGACATGATATATCTTGAAGGCATTGCTCCTTCGGCCAAAACTATGGCAACCATATCTTCAGCCAGGTACACACAAAATAAATTTGAGAATGTTGCTTACTTTGAACCTTATTACCTGAAGGATTTCATTGCGGGGAAACCGAAAGTTAAAGGACTCAGGTAATATCCGGCTCGCCGGGATGGTCCTTTCGTCCGCTTACCGTAATACTGTAAATCCCGGCGCCTTTATTTTTATATTCCTGTAACTCATCATCTTCCAGATAATTGGCCAGTATTTGATGGGGGAGTTCAATCTTTTTTTCCTTCTTTACCTCTATTGCCGAAAATCCCTGATTGTGGATATACTTTAAATATGTGTTTTTTGGAAGAGCTCCCGAAACACAGCCTGCATACATTTCTGCATCTTCCTTCATTTTATCGGGCAAGGTTCCTGTAATGACTACATCTGATACACAGAAATGCCCTCCGGGCTTAAGTAAACGGTATATCTCCTTAAAGACCTTTTCCTTGTCAGGAACCAGGTTTATTACACAATTGCTGATGACCACATCAATGAGGTTGTCGCGGAGAGGAATGCAGTCAATGTCACCCAGTATGAATTCAACATTGGTGTATCCCAGCTTGTTCAGATTTTCGTTTGCTTTTTCATGCATGTCTTCTGCAAAGTCAACTCCAATAACCTTTCCGGCTTCACCCACAATGGCTCTGGCAACAAAGCAGTCATTACCGGCCCCCGAGCCCAGGTCAAGAACTGTGTGCCCCGGGCAAATGCCGGCATATTCTGTTGGGATGCCACACCCAAGGCTCAGGTCAGCATCTGAATTGTAACCTTCCAGCTCACTGTAGTTATCGCTGAAGGTCGTGTAATCAACCTTATCGCAACAGGAACCTTCTCCGCAACACGATGAGGTTGCGTTCGGGCTGCTGTTTTTTGCGATCTGGTTATATTTTGAACGAACGATAGCTTTGAGGTCTTTTTTTCTGAATTTCATATTTTGCAGATTGTAGGTGATGTATTTTTATGCCTTTTGTATGCTGATTTTTCGCATTGCCAGATCTTTCGTGAACTTACCAAAGAATTGTTTTGGAAAGTTTCTTCCGGGAATGATTGTTCGTAAAATACCGAACAAAGATACAATATTTTTAAACCTTAATAATCCGGGGAAAAATAAATTGCTTTTTACCGATGATTGATCAGCTCTTTGTCGTCGCAAAAATTAAATTCGAATTGAACTGTAAGGTGGCTGACACCATATTTTTCGTAAAGCAGGCGTTCCATGTCATTTTTAATTAAAGCTGTTTTACTTACCGGAATATCGCTTTGCAGGTCGGCGTGGCATTCAAAATGGAAATCTTTTTCGCTCATCCCCCAAATATGTACATGATGGATATTGGAAATGCCGTTAATATTTTCCAGATCGGTGATAATTTTATTGATCTCGACACCCCTCGGCGCTGCCTGCATAAGAATATCGGCTGAATGCCTGAAAACATCCCAGGTTTCCTTGATGATATACAAACTGATCATGATCGTGATCAGGGGGTCGATCCAGTATATTTCAAAAAAATAGATCAGAATTCCTCCAATAACGACTGCAACAGATGAGAGCGTATCCCCAAGTAAATGAAGATATGCTGAACGAATGTTAAGACTGGAGCCTGAGTGTTTCTTCAGGAGGAGCACTGCCAGCAGGTTAAAGATCAGTCCGGCTGTGGCAAAAATAAACATCAGCAATCCTTTAACCGGTTCCGGTTCTTTGAACCTGATGATGGCTTCGTAAATAAGAAAACCCGAAACACCAATCAATACAAGTGCGTTGAAAAAAGCCGCCAGGATCTCAACGCGCTTGTAACCAAAGGTTTTACGTTCGTTTGAATCTCTGGCACTGATCTTTTGAGCCACCCAGGCAAGAAATATGGCCAGGGTATCGCTCAGGTTATGCACGGCATCCGACAGCAAGGCCAGGCTGTTTGTGAGTATCCCGCCAATGATCTCTGCAACGGTAATAAGAATATTCAAAAGTGTAACCAGTAATAAGCTCCGGTTACTGCTGAAGGCCCGATGATGGTGCTGACTCATTTTAATTTATTTTGCGCAATCTTCTGCACAGGAGCATAACATCTTTCCGCGAGCTTTTTGAAATGATTCAATCCCTTCGCGTATGGCAAAGTATGCGATGCCAAGCGATCCTGCCACATCAATATACGAAATTCTGAAGAATTCATATAATAAACTTGAAATCAGCAATATTATTGAAAGGTAAAAACATGTTCTTGTGCAGTATGCATCTGCAATAATGGCATCTGAATTTAGTTTTTTCCCGATGACCAGCTTATATTTCATCAAAAAATACATGCTTGCTATAGATAATAGGGAAATAATGATGCCCGGAACGGTTGTATGCGGCTGGTAGCCATTGATGATGTTTATAACTGCACCTGCAAATAATCCGGCCGCAAGCAGATAAAAGGCAAATCCGGTTATTCGCAAGGCTGTTCTTTCAAATTGATCAGTTGATTCATCACCGGTTCGGCGCAGCTTTCCTACCATATGCAAAATGCCAATGCCGGAAATAACCTCTACCAGGCTGTCGACACCAAACCCAAGCAGGGAGAGTGTTTCGTCACTAATGCCGTAATAGACTGAAATCAGGCCTTCAGCGATATTGTAGACAATGGTGATGATGGCCAGCCAGAGGGCAATTTTCAGAAGTTTGTCCTTATTCTGTTTGTCAGACATTTTATATCGAATGTGGTTCTACTCTTATTTTAGATGATAACCGAAGCTTATTGTATGCGGAATCATCCGTGTGCTGCACCATCATCGCCCCAATACTTTCATGTATAAGATCCGGGATCAGGAAACAGCTTTTTTGGTTTATTTTTTATGGCTGCTTATGGATTCTGCCAATTGCGCAGCTTACGTATGACTTAACCCGCTGATTTAAACGCCCGGTACCTTCCTCCGGATACCCCAGTTTCCTCAGTTTATCAGTGAAAATATCGCGCATCCTGTTCTTGCCGGCATAATCAACTTTTACCGACGAATCGTCCAGATTTACTTCAACGCTGATCACTTCCCCTATCCATGCCAGTTCACGGCGTATGGTGTTCGCACAACCGTTGCATTTCAGGTTTTCAACTATTATTGTTTCTGTCTTCATTGCTTTTAGATTTAATATGTTATCATTTCATTCATGATTCCTTTTGTAACCCTCTACTCTAACGTAAACCTGATCCCCGCATAAAAGTTCATTCCTGATACAGGCCCCCAGATAAGGGATGAGTCAAAATATTCTCCAAAAGGCCTGTCGACAGCTATGATGGGATCTTTTTGCCTGAAATTGGTAAGGTTCTCACCACCCAGGTAGACACTCCATTTTTTAAAGGTTCTGGTAATATGTGCATTAATTATGGTATAGGCAGGAGATGAATCACTTCGCCTGTATTCAGGTGGATTGTCCAGAGTGGAAGGGACCCGTCCCTGACCGTTAAACTGGGTGGTAAAATCAAATTGCCATTTGTTCAGATTTGTTGCGTAGGAGAGTGTTATTAATCCTTTGTAACGATGCGTCAGGGGTTTATACTGCAGCACATCGTTGGTTGTCATCTTCACATCGTTATACCTGAATGCCAGGGTCACGTCGAGGCGCCGTATGAACGCGTAATTTGCTTCTACCTGGTAGGCGTTGGAGTACGACCTGCCGTTGAGATTATACACATATATGTTGCCTGGATTTTGGTCGAAGTCAAGGATCACCTGGTTTAGAAAACCCGTATGGTATAGTTCGGCGCTCAGCCGGAGTTCCCTTCCGAGAATATCGATATATTGTGTGAGGTTCAGACCAAGGTTCACTGCTTCCTCCTGTTCGGGTTCTTCTACGATATACAGGTTTCGGGAAGTGGCCAGCATGGTATTGTTCTCTGCAATGACATTTGCAGTGCGATAACCCATGCCTGCCGATGCACGCAGTATCGTATGATCAGTGAAGCTATACTTCATATGGAATCTTGGTGTAAAAAATGCCCCGAAAATATTGTGGTGATCGCCACGGATGCCTGCAATTACAGTCAGCTTTTCATCGAGGGTATAGGTGTACTGGAAGAAAATTCCCGGAACACGTTCAAAACGACTGAAGGCACTGTCGTTCAGTTGCTCTATATAATTATTGAGTTCGAAACTGAAACCTGTACTGAAACTGTGGTTAATATTTCCGATATAAGACTGATAGATCAGGTTCAGGTAATAACTGTTTTCTTCGGCATCGTAATCGTTCAGGCCGAAATATGATGCTTGCCTGTGATGTGCAAACGACTGCAGCATACCAATACTTGTAGCCTGCCGGTCGAAGATATACCCTCCTTTCCAGAATGCCTCATATCGCCTTGTTTTTATGTTTATTCCATAAGGATTGCTTGTATCCCTTAGCATATTGGTCGAAAAATCCTTTTGTCCTCCAGTGCGGGATTCATCAAGAAGCTTGAAACCAAACTGGGTTATCAAATTATCATGGCTATCGTATTTCCAGCGGTTAAAAATGTTAATCTGTTTCATTAGCGGCACGTCGAGAAAGGAATCATCATTATCGTCGACCTTATTCGACAGGTTTTCGCCATGAAGAAAGAGGGCGGTACTCCAGTTTTTATTAAGTTTTACTGCACCGATAGCATTGCCCTCGATTTTGCCGTGTATATTGGCATAGGCATTCAGGAAAAGTTTGTCGGCCATGTCGGGCTTAAGATACTCAATATTGATCTGTCCCGATATTGACTCGAAACCGTTGGCCACTGCTGCGTTTCCTTTCGATACCTGAATGGATTCCATCCAGGTTCCGGGAATATATCCAAGCCCGAAAGATGTGGCCAGCCCGCTCAGGTTCGGCATATTCTCGGTCATGAGCTGACTGTATGTACCACTCAGTCCGAGAAGCTGTATTTGCCTGGCACCGGTCACGGCATCACTGTACGACACATCAACGGAGGCATTGGTTTCGAAGCTTTCTGAAAGATTGCAACAGGCTGCCCGCTTCAACTCAGCACCGGTAATCTGCTGCGTGTAAATGGGGTCCAGCCTTGAAATAAATGTGCCGGGAGCCTTGTTTGTGATCACAACCTCTTCAAGGGTGTTGTCTGATTTAAGAATGATCTCGATTTCTTTTGTTTCGTTGTCTACAAGCACCGAATCATTTTTGTAACCGATATAACTAACGACAAGGACTGCATTATCATCTTCCGGAAAGTCAATATGAAAGCGACCTTCACTATTTGTGGATGTTCCGGCTGCTGTGTTTGCCCAGTAAACATTTGCGCCGGGCAGGGGGGTGAAATGGTCATGGTTTTGTCCGGAATGCTCCTTGCCATTATGTTGGAGTACTCTTCCTGTAAGATGTTGTGCCTTTAAGGAAATTACAGATATGGTAATTAGCGCTGTAAATAATAATTTAAGTTTCATGATTGTTTAAAGTTTGGAAATAATAACAAGGGTAATCTTTCCAATCCGAAATATTCGGTAACTTTAAACAATTGCAGATGAAATATTCAGTTGACCAAGAAAGATACGCAATGCCTTCCCGGATAAAGGCGGAGGCAGGTCAGCATAATGGAATACCTGTCCGTGGGATTCAGGCAAACAGGGCGCTTTGGTAAAGGGATCTTCCTTTTGCAATGAAATGATATTGAATAAAAAATCACCTGAATTCTGCTGATCAAGATTGATATCAAGTTTTACGAGGAATGTTTCTGTAATGCAGCAATCGTCATGGTGGCATGAATAATTTTTCTCATCACTACTGTTGCTACAGCAATAAGGCGTGTCGACGGTTGCAGATGCTTTTTGCGAATGAGCACAATTAAAACCGGCTATGATAAATGAATATTCAGAGGCCTGGCTTGTTGTGCAATAATGATAAAACACATTAAAGCCGCTGGTAGTCATCATAATGATTACAGCGATTAAAATCAAACCTATTTTTGTTGCCAGATTTTTCATTCTCTGTATACAGATTCAGAAATCAAAAAGCAAAAGTACTGCATATTGTTGATTGGACTGTTAAAATACTGTTAAAAATATCTGGATAAGTATATGATTAGATATATTTTTTCGTTTATACAGAGGGTTAAATATTTGCTCAAAATATAGGCAGTTAAGCAAATTTTTTTAAATTTGATAACTCTTACATTTTACACATAATCGTTATGGAATTAAAGATATTACAACTTGAGGTTAACGAGCAAATTGCACTTGTTACAATTAACCGGCCGGAAGCAATGAATGCCTTGAATACCAGGTTTTTTAATGAGATGGATCAGCTTGTTGCCAGGATCAACGCTCGTGATGATGTCAGGGTAATGATCATTACCGGAGCAGGAAAAGCATTTGTTGCCGGTGCTGATATTGCTGAAATGGTTGATAAAACCCCTGAAGAGGGTTCTGACTTCAGCCGGCTTGGTCAAAATACCTTTCGCAGTTTCGGCGAAATGGATATCCCGGTAATTGCAGCCATCAATGGCTTTGCGCTCGGAGGTGGTCTGGAACTGGCCATGGGGTGCGATTTCAGAATAGCCAGCAGCCAAGCGAAATTTGGTCAGCCCGAAGTGAACCTGGGCCTCATACCAGGCTATGCTGCCACACAGCGGTTGCCCAGACTCACCGGAATGGGGGATGCTTTGTACCTTCTGATGACGGCCGAAATGATCGATGCCGCCGAAGCACACAGGATTGGCCTGGTACAAAAAGTTGTTGAACCCGATGAACTGATGGATACGGTTGTAGGTATTGCAAAAACCATAATTGCAAAAGGCCCTAAAGCAGTGAAACTGATAAAAAGAGTGGCCATACAAGGAATGCTAAAAGGCTTCAATGAAGGATCCGAACTTGAAGCTGATATGTTTGGCACACTCTTTAAAGACGAAGGAGAAAAGGGCATGAAAGCCTTTTTGGAAAAAAGAAAGCCTGAATGGTAATATGAACTTAATAATTATTCAAATAACCAAGTTATGACATACGAAGAAAGACTACAAAATGTAACTGTGCTCGGGGCAGCCGGAAAAATGGGCAGCGGAATACTATTGCTAACAGCCCTTGAAATGGCTGACCTGATGCTTAAGCCCGGGAACAAGGATAAAACCTATGTGCTCAATGCAATGGATCTTTCGGATGAGGGCCTTTCCGGCCTTGTTAAGTATCTGAGAGCCCAGATTTTGAAGATTGCAGAGAAAAAGACAGTTATGCTTCGCAAAATTTATCAGGACCGCAATGACCTGATCGAGAATTCGGACATCATCAATCAATATATTATTGATGTTACATCAATTGTGAGGCCAACAACACGGCTCGAAGCTGCATACGAATCAAACCTGATCTTTGAAGCTGTGAATGAAAACAAAGACCTCAAGGTGAAGATATTTAAGCAGATTGATGAAAACAATGATCATAAGCCCTGGTATTTTACAAACACTTCGTCGGTTCCTATCAATATCCTTGACCGGGAAGCTCAACTTGGTGGACGTGTGCTGGGCTTTCATTTTTATAATCCTCCGGCCGTACAAAAACTCGTAGAACTGATCTGGACCGGACAAACACTCGGCGAAGCAATAGATTTTGCCCATGAATATGCAAAAAACCTGAAGAAAGTTGTTGTTCCTTCAAATGATTTTGCCGGATTTATCGGTAACGGACATTTTATGAGAGATGCACTCCACGGGATCACGGAAGCAGAAAAACTCTCTGCTGATATGTCGATGCCTGAAGCCATCTATGCCATAAATAAGATCACACAGGATTTTCTGATCAGGCCAATGGGGATTTTTCAGCTCATTGATTATGTGGGCATTGATGTGGTAAGGTTTATTATGGGTGTTATGAATCCATTCCTAGAACACGAAAATCTTCATAGTCCACTGCTCGACAAACTCTTTGATGAAGGAGTTAAAGGTGGTCAGAATTCTGATGGCTCTCAAAAGGATGGATTCCTCAAGTATGAGAAAGGAAAGCCTGTGGCCGTGATTGATCCTGACACAAAAACATATGTTAGCTTCGACAATTTCAAAAACATTGATGAAAAAATTGGAAATATACCTGATCCTAAGATAGTTTGGAAAAAAGTAGTGCGCATGAAAAATAAGGAAGAAGCACTAACGAAATTCTATCAGGAAATGAAGTCGATGAATACCCTCGGTGCCGGGATCGCCCTGGCCTATGGCCGTAAATCAAATGAAATTGGCAATGGCCTGGTAAATGATAAGGTTGCCCATAGTGAGGAAGATGTGAATACTGTGCTGCTTACAGGGTTTTTTCATGCTTACGGACCAATTAATAAC
Source organism: Bacteroidales bacterium (assembly GCA_032250805.1). Lineage (GTDB taxonomy): Bacteria > Bacteroidota > Bacteroidia > Bacteroidales > B18-G4 > B18-G4. The sequence continues at coordinate 7,322 of JAVVEM010000010.1, read as the reverse complement.
TTTTTTGACTAATAAAGGAAATATTCAGAACTATGACGAAACTGAACAAAAAGATCTACATAGTTGCCGGATACAACACAGTATCGATGGGCACAGGAAGAAGTGAATTCAATCCCAAAAAACCCCGTCCGGGTATCGAGCATTATATCAGCGAAGCAGGCCGTAATACCGTGGAAATGATCGGTGGAGCAGACAATGTTGACGAATGCGTGATCGGGAACTTCATGGCTTCGCGCTTCAATAAGCAGGGCCACCTGGGAGGGTTTTTCCCGATGATCGATGAAAAGCTCCAGTATAAACCTGCCATAAGGGTTGAAGGTGCTTGTGCTTCGGGTGGACTGGCAGTTGTTACAGCCATCAAGAATGTAATGTCGGGAGCTGCCGATGTGGTGCTTGCACTGGGCGTGGAAGTGCAGAACACAATGAAAGCCATCTACGGGGCCGATGTTTTGGCCGGCGCCGGTTGGTTCGGGAAAAGAAAAAACGGACATGCCTATTTTTTTCCGGGGCAATTCAGCGACAGGGCCGGGGCGTACTATGAAAAATATGGTTACGACTATGCCCGCGAAGGTATGGGCAGGTGGTACAGAAATGCAATTGAAAATGCAAGGCTCTGTCCTACTGCGCAGGAGTATGAAAATAAGGTTGACGACCTTGACGCTTTCTATAAAAAAATGAAACCCAATGGTGCAGCTTTTGTCGATAACCTTAACGTACTCGATTGCTCCAAGGTATCGGATGCTGCCTCGGCTATTGCTGTTGTATCCGAAGAAGGGCTGAAGCGTATTGGCATAGCTACTGAAAATGCCGTGGAAGTGGTTTCCTTTGGACATAAAGTGAGAAACCTGACTGAGGATCCGCCAAATCCATTGGAGGTGACTTGTATTAAAAACGCTGCGCATGAAGCACTTACTTCAGCAGATATAAGCATTCATGATTTGGCAACGATTGAGACCCATGATTGTTTTTCCATTGCAGGGGTGTTGGCCACGGAGGCTTTCGGCTTTGCCAAAGCCGGCGAAGGAGCTAAGTTTGTTGCCGAAGGTAACACAGCACGCGATGGGATGATACCCATAAATACTACCGGAGGATTAATAGGTTGGGGGCACCCCACAGGAGGTACAGGCGTTCATATGGCGGTAACCCTTTGGGAACAACTCTCAGGAAAAGCCGGAGCGGCGCAGATTGAGATACCCGCCAACAAACCTTATGGAATGATGGTTAACATGGGTGGCGATGATGTTACTGTTGTTGCCGTTGTTTTTAAAAAAGCTTAAATAAGAGCTTATCATAAAAATATCTCTGACAGGTACTCATGCCCGGGCGGTAAACTCAGCAAAGCGTTCCTGTGAATAAAATGTTTCATTTGAGTGACCTGATCCGGAGGTTTAAGATAAGCTCCCGTAAAAATAACTGATGATGAAAAAGTTTGCAGTAGTGCTTTCAGGATGTGGTGTATTTGACGGTGCCGAGATACATGAGGCCACGCTCACATTATACGCCATTATGAAGAACGGAGCGTCTTACGAGATCTTTGCTCCCGATATCCCGCAGCATCATGTGATCAACCATATTACAGGTGCTGAAATGAATGAAAATAGAAATGTGCTGATCGAATCGGCCCGAATAGCCAGAGGAGAAATCAAGGATTTAAAGACATATAATCCGGAAGATTTCGATGGCCTGATCTTTCCGGGTGGATTCGGTGTGGCTAAAAACCTATCAACGGTTGCATTTGACGGGTCTGATGCAAAGGTAAATGATGACATATCCAAAGCTGTATTATCGACCCATGATCATGGAAAACCCATTGGTGCCCTTTGTATTGCCCCGGCCATGATGGCGAAAATATTTAATGATGCCACTGTAACCATCGGTCAGGATCAGGGAACCATCGAGGCGATTGAGAAAATGGGTGGAACACATATTGAAACCAGTCATGGCGATGTTGTTTTTGACGATCAGTTGAACTTGTTTTCTACACCCTGCTATATGCTCGATGCTAACATTTTACAGATTGCCGAAGGAGCCGAAAATATTGTTTCGGCCATGCTGAAGGTGATGTAGACAGCACCGTTTGGGCAATGGCCTGTGCCGCAGTCATCAATACAAAATATCATGACAAAAAACAGGATATCAGAATTATTTGGCATCAGGTATCCGCTTATCCAGGCAGGGATGATCTGGTGCAGCGGTTGGGAACTTGCCTCGGCAGTGAGCAATGCCGGCGGGCTGGGGCTCATTGGTTCCGGATCAATGTATCCGGATGTTCTGCGACAACATATACGCAAATGTAAAGCTGCCACCAACAAAGTATTTGGTGTAAATATGCCGCTGATCTATCCCCAAATGGATGAGATCGTTGATATTGTGATTGAAGAAGGCGTTAAGATCGTATTTACTTCGGCCGGAAATCCCAAAAAATGGACTTCGCATTTTCAGGAGCACGGAATTATAGTAGCCCATGTGATCGCCAATGTAAAATTTGCCCAAAAATGTGAAGAAGCCGGGGTTGATGCTGTTGTGGCCGAAGGTTTTGAGGCCGGTGGCCATAATGGTCTGGAAGAAACCACCACCATGACCCTGATCCCCATGGTGCGTGATGCCATAAGTTTGCCGCTGATCGCCGCCGGAGGAATAGCCACCGGCAGGGGCATGATGGCAGCAATGGCCCTGGGGGCCGATGCTGTGCAGATAGGTAGCCGCTTTGTGGCTTCGGTAGAATCTTCGGCCCATGAGTTTTTTAAAAAAAGGGTGCTTGAGGCCAGTGATGGCGAAACTGCCCTGGTAATGAAGAAGCTCATACCGGTGAGGTTGATCAGAAATGAATTTTATAACAGGGTGAAAGAACTTGAAAACAAAGGCGCTTCACGTGAAGAACTATCGGAACTGCTGGGCAGGGGACGCGCAAAACTTGGGATGTTTGAAGGCGACCTCAATGAGGGTGAACTGGAGATCGGCCAGATCTCCGGCTTGATCAACGAAATTAAGCCTGCTGCCGCGATCATCAATGAGATTGTTGCCGAATATGAAGAAATCCGGACAGCACTGGTAGGAATGAAGTTTCGGGTGCAATAGAAATTCGTTCTGAATACCAATCAAAGTAATGAACTGGCCTTAATTTAATATATTTGCTAATTCATACGTGATTTACCAAAACCACTTATAATGGATTTTTTATTTACCGAGGAACAGGAGATGATCCGCCAGGCAGCCCGCGACTATGCCGAAAGGGAACTTATTAAAGATGTGCTTGAAAGGGATGAAAAAGAAGAACCCCCTTTACAGCATCTGAAGAATCTGATCGACCTTGGATTCTTCGGGATGATGGTATCGCGGGAATATGGAGGCGGTGGTATGGACACCCTCTCCTATGTTCTGGCCATGGAAGAACTGTCGAAAGCTGATTCATCTACCAGTGTGATCCTCTCCGTTCATAATTCACTTGTATGCTATGGTATCGAAAAATATGGCAACGATTTTCACAAAGAAAAATACCTCAAACCCCTTGCCAGGGGAGAAAAAATAGGGGCATTCCTGCTGTCGGAACCGGAAGCAGGCTCAGATGCGACATCGCAGAGAACCATTGGTGAAGATAAAGGAGATCACTACCTGCTGAATGGAACAAAAAACTGGATATCCAGCGCCAATACAGGCTCGGTTTACATGGTGGTGGTACAAACACATCCTGAAAAAAAGCATCACGGTATCAATGTGATCCTCGTCGATAAGGATACACCGGGAATTACCCTGGCACCCCACGAAAATAAGATGGGAATGCGCAGCTCCGATACGCACTCTGTAATGTTTACCGATGTTAAAGTGCCGAAAGAGAATCGTATTGGCGAGGATGGCTTTGGATTTAAGTTTGCAATGAAAGCCCTCGAAGGAGGAAGGATCGGTATTGCCGCGCAGGCTGTTGGCATTGCAGCCGGAGCCATGGAACGTGCCTTGCAGTATTCGAAAGAACGAAAAGCTTTCGGTAAATTTATCAGCGAACATCAGGCCATTGCATTCAAACTTTCCGACATGGCTGTTAAGCTGGAAGCAGCACGAAACCTGGTATATAAAGCAGCCTGGCTGAAAGATCAGGGGAAACCCTACGGTATTGCCAGTGCCATGGCTAAACAGTTTGCTGCCGATTCTGCTATGGAGATCACTACCGAAGCAGTCCAGATTCTCGGAGGCTATGGCTACGTGAAAGAATATCACGTTGAACGGCTCATGCGCGAAGCCAAGCTGACCCAGATCTATGAAGGAACATCAGAAATTCAAAAAATTGTAATTTCGCGGGCATTGCTCAGATAGTTATGCGTAACGGGTTATGGAAAATATTTTAATAAATTATACCCAGGATCAATAATAAGAAATGAAAATATAATAATTATTCAACGTATCAATTATGAAAATACTAGTTTGTATCAGTAATGTGCCGGATACCACAACAAAGATCCGGTTTACGGATAATAATACATCCTTGGATACCAGCGGAGTGCAGTGGATCATTAATCCATGGGATGAACTGGCCCTTACGAGGGCACTGGAGCTGAAGGAAGCTTCAGAAGGGAAAATTGAAAAGATCACCGTGATCAATGTCGGAGTTCACACTTCTGAACCCACCATCAGAAAAGCTCTTGCTATTGGTGCCGACGATGCAGTAAGGATCGACACAGAACCGGCAGATGCCTATGTAGTAGCATCAAACCTGGCCTCGTATATCAAAGATAATTCCTATGATGTAATCCTCTGTGGTATCGATTCAAGCGACTATAACGGTTCGCTGGTTGGTGGTATGCTGGCCGAATTTCTTGAAATGCCATCTGTTTCATCAATATCAAAACTTGATATCGAGGGCGATGCGATCAAACTCATCAGGGAGATAGATGGGGGATCTGAAATGATCTCTACAACTGTTCCATTTGTTGCCGTGGTGCAGAAAGGAATTGCTCTGGAGCCAAGGATTCCGTCTATGCGAGGGATTATGATGGCCCGTAAAAAACCTTTAAATGTTGTTGCTGCTGCAGGAGAAGAACCTCTTACGGAGTTTGTAAGCTATGAATTACCTGCTCCCAAAGCGGCCTGTAAAATGGTTGATGCCGACAATGTAAAAGAACTTGTCGACCTTCTCCACAACGAAGCCAAAGTAATTTAAATCAAAAAAAATAAAACAAAATATTATGGCAGTACTAGTTTATACCGAAAATTGGGATGGAAAATTCAAGAAACTTAGTTTTGAGCTTGTTTCCTATGCAAAGAAAATTGCCGATCAGGCAGGGACCAGCGTTACCGCACTTTCAATAGGATCTGTTGATGATGCTGAACTGAAAAAACTTGGTAACTATGGTGCCGATAAAGTACTTTCGGCCAATGACGAAAGATTAAATGTATTGATCAATAAAGCTTACTCATCGGTAATCACTGAAGCAGCTGAGCAAGAAGGCTCACAAGTGATTATTTTTGCCCATAACTTTACCGGAAAAGCCCTATCGCCCAGGGTTGCTGTTAAATTAAAAGCCGGGATTGCATCGGGAGTTAATGCAGTGCCTTCATCTTTTGATCCGTTTACTGTAAGTAAAAAGGTATTTACTGGTAAAGCATTTGCCAATGTTGTGATCAAATCAGAAAAAAGAATATTAACTCTGTTCCAGAATTCCGTTGACATTGTTGACACGGGTGGGGAAGCAAAAATTGAATCTTTCAACCCTGCTCTTGATGATGCTGATTTTGCCACTAAGGTGCTGGATGTAAATAAGGTGACCGGCAAGGTGCTTCTTACCGATGCCGAAATCGTTGTTTCGGGTGGTCGCGGAATGAAGGGTCCCGATAACTGGGGTCCGCTCGAAGAACTTGCCGATGAGTTGGGTGCTGGTCTGGCCTGTTCCCGCCCGGTTTCTGATGAGGGCTGGCGCCCGCACGAAGAGCATGTTGGCCAGACAGGCAAGATCATTGCGCCGAACCTGTATTTTGCCATGGGCATTTCAGGAGCCATTCAGCATCTTGGAGGGGTGAGCTCATCAAAATGCATTGTTGCCGTAAATACCGATAAGGATGCACCAATTTTTGAAGCTGCCGATTATGGCATCGTTGGTGATGTGCATAAGGTACTTCCGGAATTGATCGCTGCCGTTAAAGAAATGAAAGCGTCTTAAAAACAGACTTCGAAGGTCAATGGCCCTGTGAGGTTGCTTATTCAATGATTATGAAAAAAATAACAACAGTTATTTCTATAGTATTGCTGTATCTCACAACAGCAGCCCAGATAACCATTACCTATGATGACCTGCTGGATGTGGGTGATTCTGTCGACCTTGCGGCTGTGGATACTGTTCCTCCGGGCTTTGGCCCGGGTTCGGCAGGTGCCAACCAACACTGGGACTTTTCCGGCCTGGTGATGGATACCATGTACACGCTTGGCTTTATCGATCCGGCAATAACACCATATGGTTCAAGCTTTCCTTTTTCAAATATTGCTTCCGAAGGCCTGATAGAAGGCTTTGGCGCTGAAGGATACGCCTATGCCACTAAAAACTCTGATTTATTTCAGATCGATGGTCTCGCCGGAACATTTGATGTTTTTGAAGATGTTGTGGTTCCCTTCGATCCTGCTGAAATTATGTTCGATTTTCCGGTAAATTACCTCGATAGTATGTTACAAACATCCGTACTGCAGGCAAAGGTTGCCAGTACTGAACCAGGGATCGATTCCATTTGGCTGAAACTGACCACAACAGTTGAAACAAAAGTTGATGCCTGGGGTGAGGTGATGACACCGGTATGGACCGGTCAGGTCTTGCGAATAAAGGATTACCGGACAACAATTGACACTGTTTGGGTAAAGTTCCTGGGTTTCTGGATCTATCTGGAATCCGGCACAGATGTATCGCAGACATATAAGTACATGGCTAACGACCTGGGATATCCCGTTCTTCAATTCAATACCGATGAAACAGGAACAGAGTTTACCATGGTGAATTACCTTCTGGATGTTGATACCAGGATATACGAAACAACTGCATCAGACAGGAGCCTGGTCATTTATCCGGTTCCGGCCAGTAAGACAGTGTATTTCACTATCTCCGATAATGAAATTGATGCTGAGATTATTGTTTACGATATGACTGGCAGGATGATGGACATATTGGCTTTTAATCAAGGGTCGAAGCGTAAGCAGCTTAATATTTCTGCATATCCATCTGGCATTTACCAGGCGGTAATGAGGAGTGAGACCGGAAAGTTCAGCCATAGAAAGTTTATTGTACGCTAAGCTGGACCTCACAGGTCGGAAGACCTGTGAGGTTAATCCCCCTCAATTAGTTTTTTAA
>JAVVEM010000082.1:0-4714 GCA_032250805.1 Bacteroidales bacterium | reverse complement strand
ACAAAGCAGGGAAGATACAGAAAATATAAATAAAATTCCTATGTTAGCGCCATTACCTCTCCCCAGAGGCGAGGGGGAATTGCAAGCGGTGAATTATAAACTTCCATGTTCATCATTCCTTGTTCGATGTTCATTATTCCCTACCTGCCCGCCGGAGTCCGAAGGACGGAGGAGGGTCCCTTGCCCTTTTTTATTCAATACCCAATACCAAATACCGTATCCCATATTCTCACAACCCAATCCTTATCCCGGCATTTCCGCTGATGGTTTCATTCCAGAATATCTCAGGGCTGAATTTTATGAGGTGACCGGTGGCGGTTTGGCCTTCTGCATCAAATCCTTCGATATTGCTGTACTGTATGCCGGCAAAGATGCTGGCATTGCTGAGGATGGCGTAGCTGGCCTGCAGCCCGGCAATGTTTTTCTGCCAGGTAATGGTGCCAAGCATGGGGATCTCGTCGGCCCGTACCACTCCGTCGTAGCCGGCGTTGCTGCCATGCTGGCCGAAATTGTAGCTGAGCTCGAGCAGCAGGCCGCGCAGGGGCTTGTATTGGAGTGCGAGAAACAGCTCGTGGGCATTGCCGCCCAGGTAATGTCCCAGCGTGTAGCTGTCGGAGGCGAAGGTGTTGGTGCTGATATAATGATCGTAAACCGCCGGCAGGGTGTAGGTGTATTCGGCCGTAAAGCTGAGATCCTGCAGGGGCCAGTTGCCCAGGCGGAAGCCTCCCTTGTAGGAAAAGAAATTATTCCGGTTTTTATCGCCGAAGCGGTAGACCGAGAGTTCGTCGATGAACATCGAAAAGTAAAGGTGCAGATGCCTTATGTTGCGGCTGCTGATATTGAAGTACATCTGCGAGTTGGCCGAAGCATCATCGCTCATGCCGCTCACCTCATAATCGGCCAGCCTGAAGAAGAGAAAGGGCACCAGGTAGGCTACCTGCACAGGGATGTCGCTGTAAATTATTGAATTGCCAAATGAAATGCTCAGGTAGGGGATGGGCTTGAAGCTGAACATATTGGCGGCAATATATTTCTTACGCATGATCTCCTTATAGGTGCTCCCGCTCCAGTATGAGCGGCTGCTGTCGACAACACCGGAGCCCAGCCATCCGTGCATATAATTAAATTCGAACCATTTTGCCGGGTTCAGTTGCAGGCGTATCTGCGTAAAGGCGGGTGCACGGCCTGAGAGGATGTTGGCCCCGAAATAGTTGCTTCCCCATTCGGGACGGTCGTTGACTACACCCAGACTGCCCCAGCGCCACGAATACATGATGCCCCAGGTGAGGTCGTGATAATCCAGGCCTCCGTTCTTTGTAACCTGCGTTACCTGTCCTGCTGTGCCGGCCAGGTATTCCGGCGCACTCAGTGGCATATTTTCATAGCCGTAAAGATACCTGCCATAGATGCCAAGGTGCTGGCTATAGTATCCGAAGGCTTCGGCACCGATACGATTGCTCAGGGCGGTGGTGTTCTTGTTGGCTATGAATGCAATTTCCCATAGCGGCCGCAAACTGAAAGCAAAGAGACTGTCGCGGTAGGATAAGGCCGGCGGATCGAGGCTGATGGCGGGCATCTTTTGCCGGGGGAAAGTATTGCCCGGCTTCAGGTTTTTGGTAATTTTAATGACTTCCAGGCGGTAATCTTTCATGTAGAAAGCAATTTCTCCGGCCTGCCGCGCCGTGAGCATTTCTTCACGATCAAGCGCTTCCTGCAGCTTTTCAGCAATATACACCCTTGACCAGGGTTTTACCATATCGTTAATGTCGATGATCTTGTCGTTGGCGAGTTCATCCAGGAGAGTGTATACTCCTTTGTTGCTGCTCTCATATACCGTTTGCGCCCAGGCAAGCTGGCATGATAGCAGGATGATAAGTGTGATTGTCAGGCGCATGGCTGGTTGCTGGATACTGGATATTTACCCGCCGGAGCTTTTCGGCCTTCGCAAAAGATTTGGCTGATGAGAAGCGAAGGCGGGCTGGATACTGGATACTGGATACTGGATACTCAATACCTAATACCAAATACCATATACTATCTTCCCTGTTTTTCCTCCACTTCCGCTGTTTCCTTTTCGCGGGGCCAATCGATGCTTTCTTCCTTGTACGTGATATTCCGGATGTCTTTATTCAGATTAAAACCGTTTTGTTGTTGAAAGAGCGGGGTAACAATTCCGTTCTTCTTTCTCATCAGTCTTGCCATCAGGCCGGGAAAGATGCATGTGGTGACGCCGAGAAGGAGGATGAATAAAAACTGAATGTTGATGTTCAGTCCTGTATAGCTTACGCCAAAGGCACTGGCAATGATAAAGAGGTTACCTATTGTGATGCCTATGCTCGAGTGCAGATGATGTGGCAGGAAGCTGAGTACGCGGTGATGGATATGGCTGTTGTCGGGAAGGAAGGGAGGCTTTCCGTGCATGATGCGAAGTGTAAATACCCGCAATGTATCGAGCAGGGGCAGGGCGATGATCCCCAGGGCGATGACCGGGGCATGGGCAGTCTGATGCTGGATGCCGGTTATGCGGTTATAGGTCAGAAACCAGATCACCTGCATGGCCATCAGCAGGCCGAGCAGCAGCGAACCGGTATCGCCCATAAATATTTTATATTTTTTACTGAAAAGGTTAAACCGCAGGAAGCCCAGCAGGCTGCCTACGATGCTGGCCGAAAGGATGGCGTGGGCAATAAAGCCGTTCATAAAGAACCATATGCCAAAGAACAATGTGGCCATCACGCCCAGGGCACCCGCCAAACCGTCGATACCATCGATAAGGTTGTAGGCGTTGATCATGAGCACAATAAATATCACGGTAAAGGATTGTCCGAGAATGGGTGGCACCTTGCCCAGGAACAGGAGGCCTTCGAAATTGCTGATGCTAAAGCCTCCCAGGGCAACCAGGAGGATGGCGGTGAGCAATTGAATAATAAACTTTGTCTGGGGCGAGATAAAGATGAGGTCGTCTTTTACGCCAACGAAAAAAAGCATGACCATGGCGGCAAACACCAGTTGAAAGCCGGGTGCAGAGAATCTGGTAGTGAGGACAGAGGTTGTAATGATAATGGCGATAAAGAGCGATATCCCGCCCAGGTTGGGCACCGAAAACGTATGCAGTTTGCGGGGGTTGGTCTCGTCGAAGAGTTTCTTCGCCTTCGCAACGCGCACAATGGGTGGTGTGGTTACCAGCACCAAGCCACATGATATGAACAATGCGAGGATCAACAGTACATTTTCCATCTTCTTTCGTTTATTTTGATGAATGATCGTTGATATACCACTTGTAAAGCTTTTCAACGCCTTCTTCTACTTCTATGCTGTGTTTCCATCCAAGCTGATGAAGTTTTGAAGGATCGGTCAGCTTACGCATGGTACCATCCGGCTTGTCGCTGTTAAATACCAGCTCCCCGTCGAAGCTGATGATTTTGCCGGTCAGCCGGGCCAAATCTTTAATACTGATCTCTTTTCCTGTTCCTATGTTGATGTGTGTGTTTCTTATATCCATTTTTTCGCGACCATCGGCGCTGTTCTCTTGTGTCAGGTCACGAAAATTGATGTTTTCCATCACAAATACGCATGCATCGGCCATTTCTTCCGACCAGAGGAATTCGCGCATGGGCTGGCCGCTGCCCCATATCTCAACTTTTACCCTGCCACCCTTAGTTTGGATGCCGTATTTTTTAAGTATTTGCAATATTTCTTCTTTTTCATGCCGGCCGCTGATGCCTTCAACAGGGCGTTTGTCGAGGTCTTCACACAGGGCATCCCACTGTCCTTGTTCGAGGCAGCGCCCCAGGTGGATCTTCCTGATCAGGGCAGGCAGCACGTGCGACTTTTCCAGGTCGAAATTATCGTTTGGACCGTAAAGGTTGGTGGGCATCACCGACAGGAAATTGGTGCCATACTGCAGGTTGTAGCTTTCGCACATTTTTATGCCGGCGATCTTCGCGATGGCATAGGGCTCGTTGGTATATTCAAGGGTATCGGTAAGCAGGTATTCTTCCTTCATGGGTTGCGGGCAGTTGCGCGGATATATGCATGTACTGCCCAGGAAGAGAAGCTTTTTTACGCCATGGGTGTATGCGGCATGGATCACATTGTTCTGGATCATCAGGTTGTCGTAGATAAATTCGGCGCGATAGGTGTTGTTGGCCACAATGCCGCCCACCTTTGCCGCAGCCATGAAGACATATTCAGGCTTTTCATCACGAAAATACCGGTCGACGGCAGCCTGATCGCTCAGATCGAGCTCAGCGGAAGTTTTGCCGGTAATGTTTTGATAGCCTTTATGCTCCAAAGCTTTCACCAGGGCAGAACCTACCAGTCCGGTATGGCCTGCAACGTATATTTTTGATTGCTTCTGCAATGCCTTATGAAATAAATCCCCGCAAAAGGAGTATACCCAAAAAATTTGTTTTCTTGCCAGCTAATGGGCAAAGATATTAAAAATATGTTAACTTAATGTTAACTTTTTAAAGATATCTGAATAATTGCAATATTTGAGCATCGGTAATTCTACGTAGCGGAGTGCGTATTGTTACGTAGAATGATTAAATTGCTAAATGGTTAAATGGTTTCAGGGTTTCAGTGCTTCAGTGCTTCAGTGCTTCATTGTTTCATGGTTTCAGTGTTTGCCCTGAGGACTCGGTGGCTTAATAGTACGTAAAATGTTGGTTTGAAATCAGATATCAGATATCAGAAAAGCGAAATCAGAAAT
>JAVVEM010000042.1:0-27400 GCA_032250805.1 Bacteroidales bacterium | reverse complement strand
TTGAAATCAGATATCAGATATCAGAAAAGCGAAATCAGAAATGAATACAGTATTTAGTATTGAGTATCTGGTATTAAGTACCCAGATTTGTTATTCGTTATTCGTTATTTGTTATTTGTTATTTGTTATTTCTAAGTTTTTTCACCGCAAAGGCCACGATGTGCTGCGCGAAGAACACGAAGAGTTTAAATAATGGATTAAGTAAACAATTCGAAAATCGAAAATCGAAAATCGAAAATCGCTAAATCATTAAACTTCCATGTTCTTCATTCCCTTGTCCCCTGTCCCTTGCCCCTTGCCTGCCCGCCGTAGTCCGAAGGACGGAGGAGGGTCCCTTGTTTCTGTTTACTCAATACCAATTACTGCGTAGTGAATATTGAATAGTGTATAATATATGGTTGAAGGAGCCTGAAAGATGTTAACAACGGCTATTTGATAAGTTTCCAAGATTTTCATCCCCCGTAAAAAATGCTTTGATTATTTTTGCCACGATGGGTAAAACAGCTGAAAAATATACGGAAGCAAGCGTTCGTTCGCTCGACTGGAAAGAACATATCCGGATGCGACCGGGAATGTACATCGGAAAGCTTGGGGATGGCGCCTCTCAGGACGATGGCATTTATGTGCTCATCAAGGAGATCATTGATAACTCCATCGACGAATTTGTGATGGGCAATGGGAGAACCATCGACATCGAGATCAATGAAAAACAGGTAAGAATACGCGATTACGGCCGTGGTATTCCACTTGGGTCAGTCGTTGATTGTGTTTCCAAGATCAACACAGGGGCAAAATACGACTCGAAGGTATTCAAGAAAGCCGTTGGGCTGAATGGCGTTGGGTCAAAAGCCGTAAATGCCCTCTCCGAAAATTTTATCATCCAGTCGGTGCGCGAAGGAAAAACCAAGCTGGTTGAATTTGTGCGTGGCGAGATTGTCAACAATACGAACGTTCGAAAAGAAACAGATGAAGCGGATGGGACCATTGTTACTTTTATTCCTGACAGCGAAGTTTTTGGAAATTTTCATTTTATCCATGAGTATGTCGAAAATATGCTCTGGAATTATGTCTTCCTGAATAACGGACTTACAATAAAATATAACGGACAACGCATGCATGCCAAAAACGGCCTGCACGACCTCCTGGTAAAAAATATAAATGGCAACGGAGGCCTCCTCTACCCCATCATTCATATTAAGGAAGACGACCTGGAGTTTGCCTTTACGCATAGCTCAAAACAGTACGGCGAAGAATATTATTCGTTCGTTAACGGGCAACATACTACCCAGGGCGGAACACATCTGGCGGCCTTTAAAGAAGCTGTTGTAAAAACAGTGAGGGAGTATTTCAAAAAGGATTTTGACACAAGTGATGTCCGCTCTTCCATACTCGCCGCCATCAGCATTAAGGTGCAGGAGCCTGTTTTTGAATCACAAACAAAAACCAAACTGGGCTCCCAGCTTATGGAGCCTGATGGCATCACCATCCGCAATTATGTTACCGACATCGTAAAGCGCAACCTCGACAATTACCTTCACCGTAATCACGATACGGCAGATGCCCTTTACAAGAAAATATTGCAATCGGAAAAAGAGCGCAAAGAACTGGCAGGAATAAAAAAGCTGGCCCGCGAAAGCGTTAAGAAAGTCAGCCTTCACAACAAAAAATTACGTGACTGCAGGGCCCATTACAATGCCAATGATGAACGCGGGCCCGACTCAACGATATTTATTACAGAGGGTGATTCGGCAAGCGGTTCAATAACAAAGGCCAGGGATGTGATGACACAGGCTGTTTTTAGCCTGAAAGGGAAACCGCTCAATTGTTTCGGACTAAGCAAAAAGATCGTATACCAGAATGAGGAATTCAATCTTTTGCAATCGGCACTGAACATCGATGAAGACCTCGACAACCTCCGCTACAATAATGTGGTCATTGCCACAGATGCCGACGTTGACGGGATGCACATCCGCCTGCTGCTGCTTACTTTCTTTCTTCAGTTTTACCCCGACCTTGTTAAACGCGGGCACGTAAAGATCCTCCAAACACCGCTGTTCAGGGTAAGAAATAAAAAAGAAACCATTTATTGTTACTCGGAAGATGAACGGATCAGGGCTGTTGATAAACTCGGCCCCAAACCTGAGATCACAAGGTTTAAAGGACTGGGAGAGATTTCTCCTGATGAGTTCAGGGAGTTTATCGGCCCCAATATCCGGCTTGACCCGGTTCTGCTTAAAAGTTCTTCAACCATAAAAGAACTCCTTACTTTTTATATGGGCAAAAACACTCCCGACAGGCAACATTTTATAATTGATAACCTGAGGGTTGAAGAAGATGTGCTCGAACAGGATAAGGTAGCTTAGCTAATCCCGGTTTGATCCATGCATTTCCTGATCATGGCATAGGTGTTTTCAATGTCGTTATCGAGTCCGACCGAGAAACGCACCAGGCCTTCGCTCAGGCCCATTTCTTTCTGAATTTCTTCAGGCACCTCTGAAGAGGTACTCTTTCCGGAGTTGCTGAACAATGTTTTGAAATATCCAAGGCTCACGGCCAGGTAGCCAACGCCTTCTTCCTCCATGATTTCCATCAGGATGTTGGCTCGTTCGGAAGTGCCAAGATCAATGGCCAGCATCCCGCCAAATCCATAATCAGGATTCATGATACTTTTCATCAGCTTATGGTCGGGATGAATGTCGAGACCCGGATAAATGATGCTTACACCGTCGGCGTTGAGTTTCTCTGCCAGATACTGTCCGTTTTTACTATGCTGCCGCATCCTGATATGCAGGGTATGCAGGTTTTTAAGTATGCTGCTCGACCTGAGGGGATCAAGCACCGGGCCAAGCAACATGGCCGTTCCGTCATTAACACTGCTGATGGCATCGATAAATTCCTTGCCGGCACAGATCGCACCCGCCACACAGTCGTTTTTCCCGTTTACAAACTTGGTCATGCTGTAAACAACAATATCGGCACCCAAATTGGCAGGAGTAACAATCATAGGCGTGAAAGTATTGTCGACAACGAGCTTGATACCATTCTCTTTACACATTTCGGAAAGCCGCGGCAGATCAGAGATCTGAAGCAGGGGATTCGTCATTGTTTCGGTGTAGATGAGCTTTGTATTCGGCCTGATCTGTTTCCTCACCGATTCAAGATCGGAAATATTCACAAAACTTACATCGATATTGAATTTGGGCAGGTAGTTTTTTAAAAAAGCGTATGTACCGCCGTAAGTTGTTACGCTTGTGATGATATGGTCGCCGGCATCACACAATTGAAGGATGACCGTGGTAATGGCTGCCATACCTGAAGCCGTTACCCAGGCTGAAGGCGTATTTTCCATAGCAGCCATGGCATCCGAAAGGTACTTATTGGAAGGATTCCAGTGTCGCGAATACAAAAAACAACCTTCCTCCTCGCCGCTGAAGGTCTCAATCATCTTTTGGGCAGTTAAAAAGGTATAGGTTGACGAATCAGTAATGGAAGGATTTACGTCTCCGAACTCACCGAATTGCTTAAGCTTCTGAATATTTGTTGCCGGATCGAATTTCATGTCGGAATGTTTATGGATTACTTATTCATTTGGATATGCAAAAGTACCAAAATGCAGACCATAAACCCCATCAAGCATAAAAATAGTTTTAAGAAAACCCGTTAAGCAGTAAAGAAGGATAATACTGTTAATTTACGACCTCAGATAGGAGGCACCATTGATGTCAATAATGCATCCGGTCATGTAACCGGTTTCATCGCCGGCCAGGAAAGCTACAGCATTTGCAATCTCTTCGGGCCTGGCAACCCTGTGCAGCGGACTCTGGTTCCGAATGGCATCACCTCTGGGGCTCTCCAGTATATGCGTGGTCATATCAGTTTCGACAAAACCCGGGGCGATGGTATAAACCTGCACATTTTTGGAGGCAAGGGCAACAGCGAGCGACTGGCCGAAGGAGTTCATCCCTGCCTTGCTGGCCCCGTATGGCAATGCAAAAGGTTCGCCACGAAAAGCCCCGCGTGAGGAGATATTGATGATTTTTCCACCTCCTGCAGCTACCATTTCCTTACTTACAAGAAAAGAAAGGTTAACCATACCGATGAGATTTGTGTTCATGGTACGACTGAAATATTCGCGAAACTCTTCATAGCTCAGCTCCAGCATATCCGCTTCATCATATATGCCGGCATTGTTTACCAGAACATCAATACGTCCAGTGTCGGACAGGAGTTCTTCCACCATTTCATTAACCGCCTCAGGATCGGCAAGGTCGGCCTGGATCAGCCGGTGGCCCTGGCCCGGAAGTAAGGCCAGTGTTTCTTCTGCAGCAAGATTGTTTTTGTTGTAGTGTACCATTACGTTTGCACCCTTTTCAGCAAATGCGTATGATATCGCTCGTCCGATGCCCCTTGACCCACCGGTCACGAGTACATGTTTGTTGGTTAGATTGCTTTCCATGACGGCAAGTTAGCAAAATTAATTCCGATCCTAAAAAATATTCATGAGTTCTTCGATAAAAATCATGAACAGGGAAGGTTTCAGGGCGATGGTAAACACAATACCAAAGACCGCGCCCCAGAAATGGGCGTCGTGGCCAATATTGTCGTTGCCCCTGCGTGCCATATAGGCCGAATATATGAGGTACAAAATACCAAAAAGCGGAGAAGGGATTCTGATGGGGATGAAGAACAGGTAAACGCCCCCTGCAGGATAGAGGATAATACTCGCAAAAACCACTGCGGAAACAGCCCCTGAAGCGCCAACTGCATTATACATTATATCATCCTTATGCCTTCCGAAATCGAAGAGTACCGAAAACATAACCCCGCCCACATAAAGCAATAAAAAGTAAAGTATCCCTATTGTGCCGAAATAATAACCATATAGTTCAACAACGATTTCCCCAAACGACCACAACACAAACATATTGATGGCCAGATGTGCCCAGCCTGCATGCACCAGGGCATAGGTAAAGAAACGCCACCCCTGCCTGCGGTGTTTTATTGCATATGCATTGAACTGCATACGGCTCAGCAGCCCTGCATTATTAAATGCAAGTATGGATATAAGACTGGTAATGATGATGATTGTAAGTACCATCCAAATTATCTTCCTGTAACAACTTCTCCAGCACTGTAATCAAATTCCGACCCCAACACACTGTGGGGGATCACAAATACGGCCAGGGTGATAAGGGCAGCAAATACCGGCCAGAACCGGTTTTTTCTGTTTTTACGCAAAACAAAGAAGGCGATGAGCCATACAATAAAGGCAACAAGTGTTTTGTTGTCGGTAAGATCCTGTCCGAAAGGCCAGCCTGTCCAGTAAGCGCCAAAGGCATATTTCTGCATAACCGGCCCCATGATGAGGCCCCCGATGAGCATGGATATGAGTGTGAGCGAAGTGTAGGTAAGCACATGCCTGCCCCTCCTGAGAGCCTCCACTGCTGTCATCGTTGAAAATAAGAGTGCAATAAAAATAAGCAGGACGTGGGGAAAAGGGATCCAGTCAGGTATCCAGCTTTTAAACCTGATCACAACTGGGTCTTCTGTAAGGACAACTGTTTCATTTCCATCGCTGAGCGTGATTGAATACAAAAGCTTTCCTGCCGCAGGTTGCGGTGGAAGCATAACGAAAAGATGGTCGCCATCACGTTGCATCTCCATATTGGTCCACTCATCAGAGGTACCCAAACGCTTGTATTTGCATTCACCACTGATACCTTCGGGGGTTGCTACTTCGACACGGGCGCCCTTCTGATCGCTGATTTCTTTTCCATTTTCCCAGCTCCTGAGCAAGGAATAGGAGATTTTTTCATTTCCTATCTCCACCGCTCCACGTTTGGGATAGGTCGGACCGGTTGTGCGTTGATAGATCAGTACTGCTGCCGTAAGTATAACTGCAAATATCCAAACGAGTATGTTTTTGAGCAATTTCATTCTTTTTTGGTTAATGAATTAACATATTTACATTTTTGACTAAGAGACTGCAAATATAAAAGATTATGTCGTATCGATCGAAATGAATTCGACGGAATTAACGGGTATCGATCAGCGCATCATAAAACATCTGGTGCAGGCTGGTTCTGATGTTCAGTTCAACAAGCTTTCGGTTTGAACCATCGGGATGGATGCTGTTCGACAAGAAAATATATACAAGCCCATTTGCAGGATCAGCCCATGCATAGGTTCCGGTAAAGCCTGAATGGCCGAAACTTTGCGGAGATGCTGATTTACATGTTGGGCCATCCTCCTCATATTCAAGCAAGGGTTTATCAAAACCTATTCCCCTTCTGTTCAGGTTAAGTGGAAATTGTGTTTTAGTAAACTCCTCAAGCACTTCTTTTTTAATATATAATCTTCCTCCGTATTCGCCACCCTGCAGGAACATTTGCATGATCGCAGCAAGGTCGAATGCATTTGAAAACAAACCTGCATGCCCCGAAACACCTCCAAGCATGGCTGCACCCTGATCATGAACATCACCTTGCAGCAATTGCTTTCTGAATATCCTGTCGTCTTCTGTGGGGGCAATATTTTCCCGCGGAAATCTCTTTAAAGGCAGGTAGCCCAACGCAGGCAATCCCATCGGGCCATAATACTCCTGTTCCACAAATTTTTCAAACGGAAGGTTCAGTATGCTTTCCATACTCTCTTTCAGCATATAAAAACCAAGGTCGCTGTATTTATACTGATTGTTTTCGCGTAAACCCGAAAAACGGATGCTGTCGAATATCCCCCTGAAATAATTCTTACGAATGTACATGCCTTCGGCCACCCTGACCGGGAAATCTTCGCCTGGCTCGTCAGCATAGATGCTATTCCTGACGGTATCGTGAACAGTATACCTGAAATAGGGGATCCAGGCCTGCAACCTCGATTGATGGGCAAGCAGTTCCCTGATAATGATATCCTTTTTATCCGTATAGCCTAAAAAAGGCAAATATTTTGAAAGGCGCTGATCAATATCGATCATACCCTTTCCATAAAGATCCATCAGTGCGAGGGTTGTGGCAGCAATCTTCGTAATCGAGGCCAGATCGTAAAGGTCGGCAGGCCGTACTTCACGCTCTTTTTCATAAGTATGATATCCAAAGGCTTTATGATAAAAAACCTTCCCGTCTTTAGCTGCCAGGACCTGGCAGCCGGGATATGCTTTAAGGCGAATCCCTGCCATTGCAATGGAGTCGGCTATGCGGATATATTTATCCTGAATACCAAGGGCTCCCGGTTCGGTGAAGCATAATCTCAGCGGCATGGTTTCCAATCCATCACCCTCCTTGAACAGGCCGTGGATGCCTACGGGTAATTTTCCTTGTGCCCCCACACCGCCAAAGATCAATTCAGCAGCTATCTCCCCGGCCAGGGGTTCATCCTGGTATGAAACCACAAGCCCGTCGGGTAAAGTCGGCTTATCAAGATTTACAAGGGAATAGGGGCTTGCAAACAGATTAAGGATGGTTTTTTTTGCCGCAGCAATTTTATTGACCAATACCCAGTCGGCCTGTGTTATGCCATAATCATCATAAGCAAACATATTTGTATTGCGCACACCGATAATGACCAGATTATAGGGCTCCAGGTTTTTTAATAATGCGGTAATATCCTTTTTACCGTCATTCCGTTCAAAAGCAAATGAGGCAATCCTGCCATAAAGTTGCAGGGTCTTCGCAAAATGATCATTTTCGAGTGATGCCCCAACACTCACGTAGGCTATTCTGAGGGTGTCGGGATGCACGAGCGGGATCAGTTCATATTCATTTCTGAGCAAGGTGAGCGAAGATTCATAAAGCTTGCGCTTCAGCATTTTCGCACGGCTGTCGTTGAGATCTTCGATCAGATGATCTGTACGGATATGCTTCCTTGTTGCCAGCCCTGCATCATACTTATAGCGAAGTACCTTGCGGCACCTCTGGTTGATCACATCTTCGGCCAGTTCGCCATTTTCAACTGCCTGTCTGATTTTCTTTATCGCCACAGGTACATCTGCCGGAAGTAATAAAATATCATTTCCCGCCTGCAGGGCTTTTACCCCGATAACGCCTGGTTTATGATGTTTTGTAACCCCTTTCATATCCAGGGCGTCAGTCACGATCAAACCGTCGAAGCCAAGCTCATTGCGAAGCAATCCATCAACAATTTCCGGCGATAATGTTGATGCCAGTCCGGGATCTTTTTCGTAGGCAGGAATATACAGATGTGCGATCATGATGCCGCCCAGTCCGTGGCGTATCATATGACGGAAAGGATAAAGCTCCAGGCTGTCGAGGCGCTCTTTCGTATGTGGCACCACCGGCAGGGTTTTGTGTGAGTCGGTATCGGTATCGCCGTGACCCGGAAAATGTTTGGCCGTTGCAATGATGCCATGCTCCTGCAATCCTTGCATATAGGCAATCCCTTTAAGCATAACATTCTCCCTGTTTTGGCCAAATGAGCGCATGCCAATAACAGGGTTACCGGGATTTGAATTTATATCTACCACAGGAGCAAAATTCATATGTATGCCCATCCTTTGGCAGTGCATGGCAATGATCGCTCCCATCTGATATATCAGGCCATTATCACGTATTGCTCCCAGTGTCATCTGGTAAGGAAAAGCCGTCGTGCTGTCGAGCCTCATGCCCAGGCCCCATTCAGCATCGATGCTAACAAGTAACGGTGTTTTGGCAAGTTGCTGCCAGCGGTTTGTTGTTTCGGCCTGGTGGTGTGGGTGGTTCCTGAAAAAACATACACCGCCGATGTTATACCTGCTGATGAACTTTTCAACCGAAGCAAAATAATCTTTGCCCGGGTCATTGGCCCGCACGACCATCAGCTGCGCAATTCTTTCTTCATCTGTAAGTGAATGAAATACAGAATCGACCCAGGCCTCGCGTATACCGTTTTCCTGTCCTCTGACCATATCCGTATGGAACAAAAGCAGAAAAACAAAGAGCGTAATATATTTATTAAGCATGTGTGTTTTTTAAGCTGTAAACTTACATAAATTCTATGATTTCAAAAAGACAGTAAATAGCCGGGGCCTCTGGCCGATTTTCAGATACCAATGAGTGCAGATACAAGAAAATATTCAGGAAAATCAGAAGCCAATGACAATAAAATTAGCAGTTACATGCATATTTATTATTTTCCTTTCAGATCATGGACCCTTCAGGGCAAAACATTTAATAAAAAATTAAAATTGTTGATATTTCTTTATTAACTGCTTATGAAATTTGCCTTAGTTTTGAACAAACAAAAAGCTCATGTCTGATATTGACCACCTCAAGAAAGTTTCCACACAAGTAAGAAGAGATATTATCCGGATGGTTCATGCCGCCGCTTCGGGGCATCCCGGAGGATCACTTGGCGCCTGCGATTACCTTGTGGCCCTTTTTCACGAAGTGATGGAGCATGATCCTGCAAACTTCACTATGGATGCCAGGGATGAGGATATTTTCATCCTTTCCAACGGGCATATTTCACCTGCATTGTACAGTGTACTGGCCAGGTCGGGTTACTTTCCCATCGGGGAATTGGGAACATTCAGAAAGCTGGGCTCACGATTGCAGGGACATCCGAGTACCGACAAGAATTTACCGGGGATAAGGGTTTCGACCGGTTCACTGGGGCAGGGACTCTCGTTCTCTATTGGCGCTGCTTTATCCAAAAAATTAAATAAGGATAGCAAAAAAGTATTTTGTCTGATGGGTGATGGTGAACTGCAGGAAGGGCAAATATGGGAAGGGGCGATGTACGCTGCTGCCAACAAGGTAGATAACCTTATTGCTGCCGTTGACTTTAACCGGAAACAAATCGATGGCCCTACCGATGAAGTGCTCCATCCCGGCAACCTTAGAGCCAAATGGGAAAGCTTCGGATGGAAAGTGCTCGAAGCCAGGGGAAATGATATGGAAGACCTGCTGAAAACGATCCATGAAGCCTTAGCGCATACTGATAAGGGCTTTCCCATCGTTATTTTACTGCATACAGAAATGGGGTATGGAGTCGACTTCATGACGGGAACACATAAATGGCATGGGATGGCTCCAAACGACGAGCAGGCAGAAAATGCCCTCGCCCAGCTTGAAGAAACCCTTGGTGATTATTGATTTATTTATTATAAACATGATCTTTTCCTGCAAAAAATATTTAGTTTACGTAATCCTCTTATTTTCGACCCTTACTGTTGGTGCGCAGGTTGATCCGGAGCTTGAAAAGGAAAAACCTCCTCCGCTTACACGCATTCTTTTTGTGCTCGACGGTTCACAAAGCATGTACGGACGCTGGCAAAGCAATGTTAAAATGAAAATTGCGAAGGAGCTTCTTTCAAACCTCCTCGACAGCCTCAGGCAGGTTGAAAACCTGCAGCTTGCCCTCCGGGTATACGGCCATCAGAAAACCTATCCGCCGCAGGATTGCGACGATACGCGGCTTGTTGTGCCTTTTGGTGAAAATAATGCCATGCGGATCAAAAACCAGCTACGGTATATCAAACCCAAGGGAACAACACCCATCGCCTACGCGCTGGAACAGGCCGCCGGTGACTTTCCCACATGCGACGATTGCAGAAACATTATCATCCTGATCACCGACGGGCTTGAAGAATGTGGGGGCGACCCCTGCGCGGTATCAAAAGAGTTGCAAAGAAAAGGCATTGCCCTGAAGCCATTCGTGATTGGCATTGGCCGTAATTTCCGGGAAGCCTTTGATTGTGTAGGCACTTATTTTGATGCTTCGAGCGAAGCACAATTCAGCAAAGCCCTCGATCTTGTGATCTCACAGGCCCTGAACTCAACCACAGCACAGGTTAACCTTCTCGACTCTTACAACAAGCCAACTGAAAAGAATGTAAACATGACCTTTTATGATCATGTTTCGGGCCAGGTGAAATATAATTTTATTCAAACACTGAACCACAAAGGAGTTCCCGACACTTTAATGATCGACCCACTCGTAACCTACGATGTCGTCGTTCATACACTCCCACCAGTCAGGGTCGACAGTATCAAAATAACCCCGGGCCAGCACACCATTATACCGGTACCTGTCCCACAGGGGCAACTTCAACTAAAAATGGAAGGCACACCCCATTCAACAAAAAACCTGCAAACCATCGTCAGGCTCAAAGGGAAAACGGAAACCATCAATGTTCAGCAGTTCGGACAAACAGAAAATTACCTTACCGGCACCTACGACCTCGAGATATTATGTCTGCCACGCATGTACATTGATGATGTAAATATTGATCAAAGCACCACTACAACAGTCGAAATACCTGTCCCTGGCATTGCAGTGATCCAAAAGCAGGCGCAGGGCTATGGAAGCTTGTATGTTGAACGCAATAACAAGCTTGAATGGGTCTATAATCTCAGATCTACCGCTGAGCCTGAATCACTAATTCTTCAACCCGGGATTTACCGGGTGGTTTTCAGGGCTAAATATGCCGATCGGGCTGCCTACAGCATTGAAAAATCCTTTACCGTCAGGTCGGGAAAAACAACGAACCTTAAAATATATCAATAGCATATCACTTATGGAAGAAACACCCAGCGTTGAAAAAAAAGCTACTCGTGCCGGATTTGGCGCAGGATTGTTTGAACTTGGCAGAAGCAATCCAAATGTTGTTGCCCTCTGTGCCGACCTGAAGGGATCGCTGAAGATGGATGCTTTTGCCGATGAATTCCCCGAGAGGTTTTTTCAAACCGGCATTGCTGAAGCCAATATGATTGGAATGGCTGCGGGACTTACCATTGGCGGCAAGATACCTTTTACAGGAACCTTTGCAAACTTTTCGACGGGCAGAGTGTATGACCAGATCAGGCAATTGGTGGCATACTCCGGTAAGAATGTAAAAATATGTGCATCACATGCAGGTCTTACCCTTGGGGAAGATGGCGCTACACATCAGATACTCGAGGATATCGGTTTGATGAAAATGCTACCCAATATGACCGTGATCAACCCTTGCGATTATAATCAAACCAAGGCTGCCACCATCGCTATTGCGCAGCACGAAGGTCCGGTGTATCTTCGTTTTGGCAGGCCAAACTGGCCCAATTTTACACCTTCCGACAAAAAATTTGAGATCGGTAAAGCCATTAAAATGCGGGAAGGCCACGACCTGAGCATTTTTGCTACCGGGCATATGGTCTGGATATCCCTTAAAGCCGCTGAAGAGCTTGCCAGACAAGGCGTCAGTGCTGAAGTTATTGATATTCATACCATCAAACCACTCGATACGGAAGCAGTGTTGGCATCGGTACGAAAAACCGGCTGCGCAGTTACTGCTGAGGAACATTCGGTGTATG
This sequence comes from Bacteroidales bacterium, assembly GCA_032250805.1. Taxonomy (GTDB): domain Bacteria; phylum Bacteroidota; class Bacteroidia; order Bacteroidales; family B18-G4; genus B18-G4. The sequence continues at coordinate 15,113 of JAVVEM010000042.1, read as the reverse complement.
GCGGCCTTGGCGAAACCATAGCCCGTTGCCTTGTTACCTATGATCCTGTACCCGTTGAAATGGTAGCCGTGAACGATCAGTTTGGTGAAAGCGGAAAACCTATGGAACTTCTGGCGAAATACGGACTTGATGTTCCTGATATAGAAAAAGCTGCCATTAAGGCATTAAACAGGAAATAAATGATCATCCTGATCGGATATGAAAATATTCATCATTGGTTATATGGGAGCCGGGAAATCGACCGCCGGCAAGCGACTGTCAAACCGGCTTGGCATCCCCTTTATTGATATTGATGAAGCTTTTGAAGAAAAATTCAGGTACAGCATCCCAAGGTTTTTCGATCAGTTCGGCGAGGAGCGTTTCCGTGAGTTCGAGCATCAGTGTTTAAAGGAGATCATTCATGAAAATGCTGATGCCGTCGTTTCAACCGGCGGTGGTACCCCCTGTTTTTTCAACAACCTCGAACTCATGCAAAAGAGTGGTGTTACGATCTACCTGAAAATGCACCCCAAATCGCTGGCTGAGCGCCTCAGCAGGTCGCGCCGGCTTCGCCCGGTCATCCGCGATATTCAACAGCACGAAATGCCCGCTTTCGTTGAAACACAACTGGCAGGCAGAGAAGCATATTATGAACAGGCCGATATCATTATTAAAGGGGAAAGCCTGGATATGGATGAACTGGTCAGGCTTGCGAAAGACTTTTAACCAGCAGCACAACATTTTCGACATGATGTGTCTGCGGAAACATATCTACCGGCTGGATTTTCTCAATGCGGTAGGTTTCCTTCAGTACTGCCAGGTCGCGGGCCTGTGTTGCCGGGTTACAGCTAACATAAACGATCTTTTCCGGGGCAATTTTCATGATCTGCCTGATCACTTTTTCATGCATGCCTGCCCGTGGCGGATCGGCAATAACAACATCAGGTTTGCCATTTTCTTCGACAAAATCATGGTTCAGGACTTTCAGGATATCGCCTGCAAAAAATTGAGCGTTCGTAATTTTGTTCAGCGAAACATTTTCCTTTGCATCCTCAATTGCCGGGGCAATATATTCAATACCAATTACCTTCTTCGCATAGCGCGAAATAAATGCGGCAATCGTCCCGGTTCCGGTGTAGAGGTCATAAACAACCTCTTCGCCTGTCAGTCCCGCTAAATCGCGTGTGGCATTATATAATTTTTCGGCCTGGTCGCGGTTGGTCTGGAAGAAAGATTTGGGGCCAATCTTAAACTTAAGGTCCTCCATTTCTTCCATAATAAATGCATTGCCATGATGAAGCTTAACTTCGAGGTCGCTGATATCATCGTTGCGTTTATCATTGATCACATACATCATGGAGCTTATCTCAGGAAATCTTTTCAGGAGATGGTCCATCAGTGCCGGCCCCTTGATATGATCAACATACCTGAACACAAGGATCACCATCAGATCGCCAGTTGATGCATTCCTGATAATAAGATTGCGCAGATAACCATCCCACTTTTTCACGTCATAGAACTCATAATCATTCTGAAGTGCAAAATCGCGGGCAGCAAGCCTGATATCGTTTGAAGGATCAGGCTGCAGATAGCAATTGTTAATGTCGAGGATACGATCGAACATTCCCGGAAGATGAAAACCAAGGCCATTCCTGCTTTCCTGATCCGGATTGCCGGGGTCGGGCTTTTCAACAAACCATCTGCGATTTGAAAATGTGTATTCGAGTTTATTTCTGTAGTGATAAATTTTATCGGAAGCCAGAATGGGCTCCAGCGGAGGCAGATGCAGGCCGCCGATCCTTTCCAGGTTATCAGTTACCTGCTTTTGCTTATAATGCAACTGTTGCCCGTATTCCATGTTCTGCCACTTGCACCCGCCACATATCCCGAAATGCTCGCATTTTGGCTCAACTCTTTTTTCTGAATAGGCATGGATCTTTACGGCCCTGCCTTCGTAAAAGCTTTTCTTTTTCCTTATCACCTGTATATCAACAATGTCGCCAGGCACGACAAAAGGCACAAAGATCACCCTGTTGTCGACCCTTGCCACAGCCTTGCCCTCAGAGCCTGCATCGATGATCTCTACTTTTTCAAATAATGGATGGGGTTTACGTGTGGCCATATCAGGGAATTTTTGCAAAGGTAATCAAATGCCAGCGACATCGGCAGCTAAATTCTATTCAGATATCCGGCAGTAAAAATCGGCATTTTGCAAATAGAAACCCGCCATCAGAAAAATTCAGGGCAAAGCATGCTTAATAATCATTATCTTTGTATATATATGATACTTCGATTATGAAAATCCTACCTATTGAGAAAGTACGCGAGGCGGATGCCTATACGATAAAACACGAGCCGGTCGATTCTATTGATCTCATGGAAAGGGCTGCCAAAGCCTGTTACAAATGGATGCTGGAAAAATTCAATGCTACCGACAGGATAAAAATTTTCTGCGGCCTTGGTAACAATGGCGGCGACGGCCTGGCCATTGCAAGGCTGCTCGCAAAAAAAGACATCCGGGTGGAAGTTTTTGTTATCCGTTATGCCGATAAGTCATCCGACGACTTTAACATTAACCTCGACAACCTGAAATATCAGAAAAAGGTAAAGATCAATGAAATAACAAGCAGCAATGAGCTTCCCCCGGCACTCGACTGCGATTGGATCATTGATGCTATCTTCGGTTCAGGACTTTCGAAGCCGGTAATGGGTTTTCCTGCTGAAGTGATCGCATACATGAATGATCAAAAGGCAAAGATCATCTCCATCGACATCCCTTCAGGACTTTTCGCCGACGAGTCGAGCATTGAAAGTGGCGGTGCCATTATACAGGCTGATATCACCCTTAGCTTCGAATTTGCCAAAAAAGCCTTTATGTTCTCCGAAAATCTTCCCTATGTGAAAGAATGGGAGATCATGACCATCAACCTTCATCCTGATTATGTGAATAATGTTAAAAAAACTGATCAGTTCATGTTGAGGGAGGATGTTGATAAGTTGATCAAAACGCGGCGAAAGTTCGATCATAAGGGAATGTTCGGCCACGCCCTGCTCATTGCAGGCAGTTACGGCAAGATGGGTGCAGCAGTGCTGGCTTCAGAAGCGTGCATGCGCACCGGGGCAGGCTTGCTCACCACTCATATTCCTTCAAGCGGATACCATATATTGCAAACTGCCGCTCCTGAAGTGATGTGCAGTATTGATGCCTCAAAGAAAGTTTTTTCAGAAGTGCCGGTCCTGGATAATTATAATGCCATAGGCATAGGTCCGGGCATCGGTCAGGACAAGAAAACCCAGACAGCGTTAAAATTACTCATCCAGAGCACGAACCTCCCCATATTATTCGATGCTGATGCGATAAACATTCTCGGGGAAAACAAAACGTGGATATCTTTTATCCCGCCGGGATCCATATTCACTCCCCATCCAAAAGAATTTGAGCGCCTCGCTGGAAAGAGCAGCAACGCTTTTGAAAGGGATAAGCTACAGCGGGAATTTTCAGTTAAATACCGTGCCTATGTCGTGTTAAAAGGATATTCCACTTCCATCTCCTGCCCTGATGGAACATGTTTTTACAATTCGACAGGCAACCCCGGCATGGCTACAGGTGGCAGCGGAGATGTGCTTACAGGTGTAATCCTCGGACTGCTGGCCCAGGGGTATACTTCGCAGGAGGCCTGCATCGTGGGGACATACCTCCATGGTCTTGCCGGCGACCTGGCATCGGAAGACCTCGGTTATGAAGCTTCGCTGGCCAGCGATATTACCGGGCATATCGGATATGCCTATCAGGCCTTGAAAAAATAACGGGTTTCCATCCTCCAAAAAGTTGGAACACCGCAGTAATCATATAAAAAATACAGCCATGAGGTCTCTGCTATTTACGGTCTCAACCCTTATGTTCCTGTCGTTGTCCGGACAGGATTACAAACCACTGGTTGTGGAAGGAAATTCCTGGTCGACTGTCGGATGGTCGTGGGGATACGCCTGGACGGAATATTATTTCATCGAAGGCGATACCGTCATCAATTCCGTTAATTACAAAAAGATCTACAGAACACCCGACTCACTTTTTCAGAACGATGTGATATTCTGGGGAGGATTGCGTGAGGACACGCTTAGCCGGGAGGTTTACTACTATTTTGCTGAATGGACCGGTGAAAACCGAATGTATAAATTTGGCCTGGACATAAACGATACGGTTTCTGTTTGGTCGCTCGAATGCGGACCCTATATTGCCAGGGTAATTGATAAAGACACGATTACCGACCTGTTTGGCATAGAACGTACCAGGATGCAGATGGAGTTTTACGGCGCGGGATGGACCTACGATGAATACTGGATTGAAGGAATAGGATCGACGCTCGGATTACTATCGGCAGGTAATTTCATGTGCATTGCCGATCTGAATTTCGAGCTGCTGTGCTTCAGCAAAAACAATGGTTTATATTATATGAATCCATTATATGATACCTGTTATATAACGCAGGTAGGTATTACCGATTCACCTAAGCTGAAAGAAGTGATCCGTATCATTCCCAATCCTGTTATTTCAAGGTCGTATATTCAGCTGCCTGAAAATACTGGGATTCAAAAAATACATATTTACGACTCCTTTGGCAGGCTGGTTCTCGAACCTGCAATCGATAATCCTTATATATCAAACCGTTCGCTAAAGCCCGGCATTTATTTTCTGGTGGTAAAAAGCGACAACAATGAGTTTTTAAAAAGCAAGTTCATTATCAGGTGATCATGCAGGGATTGAAAATCCTCAGGCATAATCTTCCGGATCTCCGCAGGTGCAAACCAGGTTCCTGTCGCCGTAAGCATCATCGATGCGGGTAACGTCGGGCCAGTATTTATCGCGCTCTGGCACCCCATTGGGAAAAGCTGCTGTTTTCTTACTGTATGGGAATTTCCAGTCGTCATCCATGATCATGGCCAGTGTGTGCGGAGCATGCCTGATCACATTATCTTCCTTTGAACATTTACCGCTTTCAATTTCGCGGATCTCTTCTCGTATGGCCAGCATGGCTTCAACAAAGCGATCGAGTTCGACGAGGGGTTCGCTTTCGGTTGGCTCAACCATAAGGGTACCAATTACAGGGAATGCAACTGTTGGTGCATGAAATCCGTAATCCATCAATCGTTTGGCAATATCCACCACCGTGATATCTGCTGTTTTGAGAAAATGGTTGCAATCGAGGATCATTTCATGGGCCACCCGGTTATTTTTTCCGGTGTACAGTATCTTGTATGATCCTTCAAGCTTCGCTTTCAGATAGTTGGCATTTAAAATGGCATATTCGGTTGCTTTTTTAAGGCCATCCCGGCCCAGTAATTTAATATATCCGTATGATATGGGCAGTATCATTGCACTGCCATAAGGTGCTGCTGCAACGGCTCCGATGGCATTTTTGCCTCCTGTTTTCACCACCGGATTTCCTGGTAAAAATTCAACCAGATGTTTTGCCACACCAATGGGACCTACCCCGGGGCCACCTCCGCCATGCGGGATGGCAAAAGTTTTGTGCAGGTTGAGGTGGCAAACATCAGCACCGATGATGCCCGGGCTTGTAAGGCCTACCTGGGCATTCATATTGGCACCATCCATATATACCTGACCACCGTTTTTGTGAATGATGTCCATCACTTCAAGAATGGATTCTTCAAATACGCCATGTGTTGATGGATAAGTAATCATGATGGCAGCAAGCATATCCTTATGTTCCGACACTTTTTTCTTCAGATCGTCGATATCGATATTTCCCTGTTCATCACATTTAATGATCACCACATCCATCCCTGCCATGACCGAGCTGGCCGGGTTTGTACCATGCGCAGAGGAAGGGATCAGGCATATGTTCCTGTGTCCTTCGCCAATGCTATTCAGGTAGGCTTTGATCACGAGCAAACCGGTATATTCGCCAGAGGCACCTGAATTGGGCTGGAACGAAATTCCGGAGAACCCGGTGATCTCGCAAAGGTCCCTGCCAAGTTTTTCAATTAACCCGGCATATCCTTCTGCCTGCCAGGCAGGCACAAAAGGATGCAGAGCGGAGAATTCGGGCCAGCTGAGCGAAAACAGTTCGGCCGCAGCATTAAGTTTCATCGTACACGACCCCAGGGGGATCATGCTTCGGTTAAGGGCCAGGTCGCGGTTCTCAAGTTTCTTCATATAACGCATCATCTCTGTTTCGGAGTGCAGCGTATTAAACACCGGATGCGTCATAAAATCCGAGCTGCGGGTCAGCTCACCGGGAAGGCTGTCTTTACAATCATTTTCCTGAACAACATCAAAGTTTTTCAATGCAGCGAAGAGTGAAAGGATCTCCTGAACATTTTCAGCGGTTGTTGTTTCGTCGAGGCTGATGCCAATCCGCCCATCATCAAAGTATCTGAAATTGATCTCTTTTTGCAGGGCCGCCTCTCTGACCGTGGCCTGATCGAGCCCATTGGTTATTTTAAATATAATGGTATCGAAGAAATGCCTGGTATGCAATTGCATCCCCGGTTTCTCAATTGCCCCGGCCAGAATGCAGGTATAATCATTGATATCGCGGGCGATCGCCCTCAGGCCGTCGGGTCCGTGATAAGCGCCATACATCCCTGCCATGATGGCCAACAATGCCTGTGCAGTACAAATATTCGAGGTTGCCCTTTCACGTTTGATATGCTGCTCGCGCGTTTGCAATGCCATGCGCAAAGCCGGATTCCCAGCGGCATCGGCCGAAACCCCGATGATCCTGCCAGGCAGGTTACGTTTGTATGTTTCGCGTGTGGCAAAGTAGGCTGCATGCGGACCACCATATCCCATCGGCACGCCAAATCGTTGCGTGGAACCCACAACAACATCGGCGCCCCATTCACCCGGGGGAGTGAGCAGTGCCAGGCTCAGCAGATCGGCGGCAACGGCAACAGCAATTTCTTTCTCATGGGCGGCCCCGGCAAGGGCACGATAATCTTTTATTTCACCAAATTGATCAGGATACTGCAAAAGCACACCAAAATAATCGTCGTTTAAATCCAGGCTGGCTTCAGGTCCTGATATTATTTCAATGCCAAGTGGCAGTGCTCTCGACTTAACCACTTCCTGGCTTTGAGGAAACAAGCCTTCCGATACAAAAAACTTATTTACACCAGCCTTCACGGCTGCCCTGCTGCGGGCATTATACAGCATGATCATGGCCTCGGCAGCTGCCGTAGCTTCATCCAATAAAGAAGCATTGGCCAGCGGCATGGCCGTAAGATCGGATACCATGGTCTGAAAGTTGAGTAATGCTTCGAGCCTCCCCTGGGATATCTCGGCCTGGTATGGTGTATATGAAGTATACCAGCCCGGATTTTCCAGAATATTCCTTTGTATCACACCAGGGGTAATGGTATCATAATATCCCATCCCGATGTAGGTCTTGAAAATTTTATTCTTCGCCCCTATCTCTTTCAGGTGCTGTATATACTCAAACTCATTCATTCCTTCCGGAATATCCAACTCGCGGTTCAATCTGATGGCCGCCGGAACCGTTTCATCAATAAGCTGATCAAGGCTGTCGACGCCAATGGTTTCCAGCATGCTTTTAAGTTGTGCCGGCCGCGGGCCGTTATGTCTGTTAATGAAATTATTGCTTAGCATATGATTTATAAGATTTTGAATATCAGGTATTGGATGTTGAATACGATAATTTTATTAAATGGTATTAAAGCCCGGAGCAATCTCCGGAATCTTATTTCCGCAGCAAGCTACGGCGATTTTTACCACCCACTCTCGTCCGCAAGCCGTTTTTAATGCTTTGGTGCAGGCTCTTTAAAGCGAACAAAAAGAATGATTACAGCGCAAAAGTAATAATCTTATTTGTAAAAATATAATCCCCGTTTATGAATTGTGAATAAATTAACAGGGAAAATACTTCACAGGAGATTTTGCTTTGAAAACATGCGAATCCTCATCCTTTCACTCTCCGGGAGCAGATACCTGGCATGCAGGTTCCTGTGCAAAAAAGGGTTGCATGCCGCAGCAAGCAACCCTTTTTAGGATCATAAGCAAAGTTTTTTTATTGATTTATCCTCATTTTATAGAATGAGCGGTATACAAATATCAATGCAACCACAAGAAATCCCACCCCTATCCAGGGTGCAATATCCCTGAACTGCGCGGCAAGGGCAATTTCCATTGCCAACAGGCCAAAAAGCGTGGTAAACTTAATGATCGGATTCAGGGCCACTGAGGATGTATCCTTGAAGGGGTCACCAACAGTATCGCCAACAATCGATGCTTCATGCAAAGCTGTGCCTTTTTCCTGCATATCCACCTCAACAACTTTCTTGGCATTGTCCCATGCTCCACCGGCATTGGCCATAAACACAGCCTGAAACAATCCAAAAAATGCAATCGAGATCAAATAAGAAATAAATAGTGACACAGGTGCTGCATAATACAGGGAGTCTTCCCCGCTCATTCCGGCTTCGAATCCTGCCGGTGCCGCCAGGAAAGCAAATGCAAGTGCAAAGGAGAAAATTGCAATAAAAATATTCCACATCCCCTTCTGGGCATATTGTGTACATATTTTTACCACTGCTTTGGATTTGCTGACATCGGCCTTCATTTCTGCACCAGGGTCAAGATTGATGTTGTTCTTAATATATTCTGTAGCCCTTCCGGCACCGGTTGTTACTGCCTGGATGGATGCACCTGTAAACCAATAGATCACGGCACCGCCAAGGAGGAACCCAAGGATAGAATAGGGATTCAACAGGTTGAGGATCATTTCCGGCTTAAGGCCAAGGGTATGTTCAATAACCAGGATAAGACTAAAGATCATGGTTGTTGCTCCCACAACTGCTGTACCGATCAATACCGGCTTGGCAGTAGCCTTGAAGGTGTTTCCTGCACCATCATTGGCCTCAAGATAATACTTCGACTTTTCGAAGTCAGGCTTGAAACCGAAATCCCTTTCGATCTCTTCGCTAATGCCTTCCTGCCCTTCAATCAGTGAAAGCTCATAAATCGACTGCGCATTGTCGGTTACCGGACCATAGCTGTCGACGGCAATGGTAACCGGCCCCATGCCCAGCATTCCAAAAGCAACCAGCCCAAAGGCGAAAATGGAAGGATATTCCATAAACTGGCCAAGGCCATAGGTGCTTGCATAGTAGGCAATAAACATCAGGACAAAGAAAACCAATCCCTTCCAGAAAGCGCTGAAATTACCGGCAACGAGGCCCGAAAGAATATTGAGAGAGGCACCTCCCTTTTTTGACGCCTCAACCACTTCATTCACATGAATGGACTTGGGGCTGGTAAATATCTTGGTAAATTCAGGTATCAGCGCAGCACCGAGAGTACCGGCACTAATGATAACCGACAGAACGATCCAGATATCGCTTGGCATATCACCAATAATGAAATAGCTGGCGATGAATGTTACCACAATAGAAAGTATGGAGGTGATCCAGACCAGGCTGGTAAGGGGTTTTTCAAAGTCGATATCGTCGGCATTCTGGTATCTGGCGCGGGTAAGGGCGCCATTGATCCAAAAAGATACAATGGAGGTAATGATCATGAGAATACGCATCACAAAGATCCATACCAGCATCTTCACCTGCAGTGCAAAAACCACGGCTTCCAGATTTGATCCGTTAACATTCAGCGCATTTACCAGCGTTTGATAAATGGCCGGGTTGCTTGTCGACAGGAAGGAAAGCACAGGCTGGGTGATGGCGAGCAGGATAAAGGCGATCAGGGCTACACCGGTCACACCGTAGGTTTCAAAGCCATCGGCAGTAGGCCCGACGCTGTCGCCGGCATTATCTCCCACACAGTCGGCAATGGTGCCCGGGTTTCGCGGGTCATCCTCACCGATCTTGAAGATCACTTTCATAAGGTCGGATCCGATGTCGGCAATCTTTGTGAAGATCCCACCGGCAATTCTCAGTACTGAAGCACCAAGCGATTCACCAATGGCGAAGCCTATAAAGCTGGCACCGGCATATTTGCCTGGCACGAACAGAAGAATGATCAGCATCATGATCAGCTCCAGGGAGATCAGCACAACACCAATGCTCATGCCTGCATTTATTGGTATGCTATGCAATTTAATTGGTTTTCTCTTGAGTGAAGCAAAAGCCATCCTGGAGTTGGCCAGGGTGTTCATCCTGATCCCAAACCAGGCTACACTGTATGATCCCAGTATACCGATTACAGTCCACGACAGGATGATGAGCACCCCTTTTACTCCAAAATCGGCATCGGAGAGCCATCCAAAATAGAAAGCCACTGCAGCACCAATAAAGAGAAAAAGAATAGCCAGAAACCGGCCCTGCTGGATCAGGTATGTTTTGGCTGTTTCAAAGATCACCTGCGCCACGTCGAGCATCGACTGGTGGGCACGGATCTTCTTCACTTGCAAAAACTGGTAAAGCCCAAATAAAAATCCGGCAAAGGTGATCAGGAAGCCCCAGTAAAGAATGTTCTGGGATTTGATCCCCTCGGGAATGACGAGATCAGCTTCGCTGGCAAAAGTCAATACCGGAAGCATTGAGATTGCAAAAAACGTTAAAATCTTTCTCATGGTTATTTTAGGTTTTGGTTAATGAAGAGCCAAAAATATAAATATAAATTGAGACAAGCGACAAGATTTTATCCACAAGAAATCTGTTGTGTAGGAAAAATTTAATACTTTTAGCCTTTGCTAAGAATTATTGAAGCAGATACATTGTATGGAAAAAATAAAGATGGAAATTATTGGGATGTCGTACAGCCAATCGCAAAGTGGAGCTTATGCACTCATACTGGGCGAACATGGCGGTGCACGCAGGCTACCCATAATTATTGGCGGATTTGAGGCCCAGGCAATTGCTGTTGAACTTGAAAAGATGAAGCCTTCGCGGCCCCTTACACACGATTTGTTCAAAAATTTTGCCGAACACTATAATGTTTTTATCAAAGAGGTGATCATCGACAAATTTATGGAGGGCGTATTCTTTGCCAAGCTTGTTTGCATACAGGGGGGAGAAGAAAGCGAAATTGATGCCAGAACTTCTGATGCAGTGGCCCTGGCCATCCGGTTTCGTTGCCCCATCTATACCTACGAAAAAATTATGTCGGAAGCGGGAATCATCATGGAAGACAAGGCCGACGAACTGATGGAGGATGAAGGAAGCATTACTGTCGATGAGAGCGAAGAAGGAGAATTTTCTTCCCTGAGCGTTAAGAAACTGAAAGAATTATTGCAAAATGCCGTTCAAAAAGAAGATTATGAAAAGGCTTCAAGGATCAGGGATGAGATCAACAAAAGGAAAAAAGGCTAAATAAATATCAATATCCACGATTTGTCATTGAACCATTCGATTCAATGGCAATTTTTATTCTAAGCTACATGCAAAAAAAACTTATCCTGATCGCAGGATTACTCTTCATGGCAGGCTTGTCGTTGATGGCACAGGGCACCGCCGAAAGCATTGATGCAGAATCAGTCAGTATGGGGTTTTCATTTACTGCAATCCTTCGCGGATTATTAGGCATAGCCATATTGCTGGGACTGTCATTCCTGATTAGCAGCAAGCGCAGAGCCATCAACTGGAAAGTGGTCGGCACCGGGCTGGCCGTACAGTTTATCATTGCCATTATCGTGCTCAAGGTGCCCATATTTATGCATCTGATAGAGATCATGGGCAGTATTTTTCTTAAGATCCTCGATTTTACACAGGAAGGAACAGCCTTTTTGCTGCAGTCATTCATATCCGATAAAGTAGAATCGCCCATGATCAATTTCGCTTTCTGGGTTTTGCCAACCATTATTTTCTTTTCTGCGTTAACCAGCATACTGTTTTATTATGGGATTATCCAGAAGGTGGTGTATGTTATGGCCTGGCTGCTGAAAAAGGCATTGGGCATCAGCGGTGCTGAAAGTTTGTCGGCTACCGCCAATATTTTTCTGGGCCAGACTGAGTCGCCGCTGATGATCAAAGAATACCTTAAAAAGATGAACCGCTCAGAGATCATGCTGGTGATGACCGGCGGCATGGCCACCATTGCCGGCGGTGTGATGGCCATCTATATCGGGATGCTTGGCGGTACCGATCCTGTAAACCAGCTTCTGTTTGCCAAACACCTTATCACCGCATCGGTGATGGCAGCCCCCGGAGCCGTGGTTGCAGCAAAGCTCCTCGTACCACAAACCGAAGCCATACAGAGCGAGATCAGGATCACACGCGAATCGATTGGCTCCAATGTGCTCGATGCCATTTCAAACGGAACCCAGCAGGGAATAAAACTGCTGGTCAATGTAGCTGCCATGCTCCTCGTTTTTATCGCCCTTATTGCCATGCTCAACTTTGTATTACTCAAAGTGGGCGACTGGACCTCACTCAATGAAATGATCATTTCAATCACAGGGGGACAATACGAAGGACTTACCATGCAATTCCTGCTGGGATATGCCCTGGCGCCGCTTATGCTGGCCGTCGGCGTGAGCCCTGAAGATATGACCCTCGTCGGACAACTCTTTGGCGAAAAGATCATCCTTAACGAACTTATTGCATATAAAAGCCTGAAAGACCTTATCGTCGTAAATGCTTTTTCGAGCGAAAAATCAATGATCATGGCCACTTACATGCTGTGCGGGTTTGCAAACTTTTCGTCGATAGGCATACAGATCGGAGGCATTGGCGCACTCGCCCCAAACCGGAGGGTTATGCTATCGCAACTGGGCATGAGGGCGATGATCGGGGGCGCACTGGCTTCATTGTTCTCAGCCACGATGGTGGGAATGATATTGGGGTGATGTTAAATAACAAATAACAAATAACAAGTGACAAATAACAAGTGACAAGTATTGAACAGGAATTAACTTAATCAAACAGCTATTATATTCAACCACAAGGAAATGCAGAATAAACATATCCACAGGATCGCAATTATATTAATACTGTTTTCGTTTGCCTGCTCAGGTCAGTTGAGCGAGGCCGAATTGCTCAGCCGGGCTGCTGAGATACATGAAAAGGTATTGACCATCGACTCACATACCGATACGCCCTTATGGCTGGGCAGGGACAATTTTGATATCGGAAAAGATAATTCGGAAACCTCCAGGGGCAGCAAGGTTGATCTTACGCGCATGGAAGAGGGCGGCCTCGACGCCTGTTTCTTTGCGGCCTTTGTTGGGCAGGGACTGCGCGACGATGAGGGAAACCTGAAGGTTCGCAACCGCATCATTGAATCATTCGAAAATATTCATGCGGCGGTGGGCCAATACCCCGGTCGTGCCGGGATAGCCTACTCGGTAATGGATGCATACCGGCTGGAAAAGGAAGGGAAAAGGGCCATTTTCATAGGCATGGAAAACGGCTATCCTATCGGAACGGATATCGGCCTCGTTCAGGACTATTACGACCGGGGGGCACGATATATTACCTTATGCCATACCCGTAACAACGACATCTGCGATTCGTCGACAGATAAGGACGGCCCTGAGCATGACGGGCTGAGCCCCTTTGGCGAAGAAGTGGTTAAAGAAATGAACCGGCTGGGGATCATGATCGATGTTTCGCATGCATCCGACGATTCGTTTTACGATGTAATTAAGATAAGCAAAAACCCGGTCATTGCTTCACACTCATGCGCACGCGCCATTTGCGACAGTCCGCGCAATTTGACTGACGACATGCTTCGGGCCCTTGCTATAAATGGCGGTGTGATTCAGATGTGCATCCTTAGTGCTTATGTTGAAAAAGAACAACCGAATCCTGAACGCGACAGCGCCATGGCTGCCCTCAGGGCAAGATGGAACAACTGGGACGACCTCAGCGATGAGGAGCTGAAACAAGCCAGGAAAGACTGGCAAAACCTTAACGTTCAGTTCCCGCGCAAACTGTCGACAGTTGAAAAGGTGGTTGACCATATCGACCATATGAAAGCAGTGGCAGGCATCGACCATATCGGTATTGGAACGGATTTTGACGGAGGAGGAGGCGTTGAAGGATGCAATGATGTGAGTGAAATGGGAAACATTACCGTTGAACTGTTGCGACGGGGATATACAGAAGAAGAAATTGAAAAGATATGGGGGAAAAACCTGATGCGGGTAATGAGCGTGGTGGAAGCATACGCGGGGAATTAAGAATATATTAACACTGAAGCACTGAAACACTGAAACACTGAAACCATGAAACAATACCTCAACCTCCTCGACCATGTACTAAAAAACGGCGCAGAGAAAAGCGACCGCACGGGTACAGGCACCATCAGTGTGTTCGGATACCAGATGCGTTTCGACCTGCAGGAAGGATTCCCGGTCATGACCACCAAAAAACTGCATTTACGTTCGATCATCCATGAGTTGCTCTGGTTTCTGAAAGGAGACACCAACATCAGATACCTGAACGATAACAGGGTGACGATCTGGGATGAGTGGGCGGATAAACAGGGAGATCTTGGACCGGTTTACGGGGCCCAGTGGCGCAACTGGAATGGCGACGGCATCGACCAGATTGCGCAGGTTGTTGACCTGATCAAAACCAATCCCGACAGCCGCCGCATGATCGTAGCGGCATGGAACCCTTCCGTGCTGCCTGATCCACAAAAAACCTTTGCCGAAAATGTTGCCGCCGGCCGGGCAGCCCTTCCCCCCTGCCACGCCTTTTTCCAGTTTTACGTAGCCGGAGGCAGGCTTTCGTGCCAGATGTACCAGCGCAGCTGCGACATTTTTCTGGGCGTGCCCTTTAATATTGCTTCCTATGCCCTGCTCACAATGATGATGGCACAATCAACCGGCCTCCAGCCAGGCGAGTTCATTCATACCCTCGGCGATGCCCACATCTACCTGAACCATTTGGAGCAGGTAAAGCTGCAGCTCAGCAGAACCCCCTATCCCCTGCCGCAAATGAAGTTAAACAGCGAAGTAAAAGATATTTTCGACTTCAAATATGAAGATTTTGAGCTGGCAGGTTATCAGTCGCATCCGCATATCAAAGGAGAGATATCTGTATAGGTTTGTGCCACGACTGCACGGGCACACGAAAAAAATAACAAATAACAAATAACAAATAACGAATAACAAACCTGGCAACTGGTCTCTGGCTTTGCCCTCCGTAGTCCCTGGAACATGGGACGAAGGAGGGATACTGGATACTGGATC
>JAVVEM010000009.1:0-102153 GCA_032250805.1 Bacteroidales bacterium | reverse complement strand
GCAAATTAATGCGGCGTGGTCTGTCTTTTCGAATTTTACTTCGAAGAGTTCTGCCTGTTGTATTTCTTTGCCTTTAATACCATTTAATCAGGCTTGTTTTTTTATCTGGAATACATATAAATAAGCAGGCCTGATTCATTATAATGCATTAATATGCATAGCTATATATATTATTTTTAATTCCGATTGATTTCGCGCTTAATTTTCTGAGGACATTATTATATTTTTGAAAATTAATCAGGATTAAATGAAAACCTCTGTACGCAAATTTATTTCGCTGGTGATGGCCTTTGCTATCAGTTGGTTATTCATTGCCTCCCTGATAAATTTTCACATGGTTCATGTGTTTGGGAAGCACAACACACTTGCCCAGTTTACTTTCCTAAAACCGAAATCAGACAAGCAGAAAGCGCTTTATATCATCCCGCAGGATTATCCTGGTGATTCAGGGCATGATATGATTGCCGGTTCAAAGAGTGATGCGGACAATATTTTCAGGGCGCTTCAACAATGCCTTCCTGTTTTTGCTAAAACTGAAGTATCATCCATTAATGATCTTCTGCTGCAGGATTTAAGGGCCCCGCCATTTTCGGTATAAGCGATTTACAGAAATTATTTTTTTTTATCCGGCGTTTGATTGCAACGACTTTCAACGCTTGCCTTATGGCATCGCAGTATTCATAAGGCCGGATAAGAGTTATTATCCTAAAATCCTTATTACACATGAAAACAGCGGACTTTCAAATTATACTAATTTTTTTCCTGATCTTATTTTGTATTCAAAATTCCAATGCTCAATATATGCTGTTGGAATTGGACGACAGCACCGGATTACCAAATATCCAGCTGGGTGAGATCCACATAAATGCATCAAAAGATAATCTGAAGATAAACGAGGTGCCTGCTTCCGTATCGCTGATAAACTCAGACATGATCGAAAATAATGAAATTCATTCACTCACCGGAATCTCGGCCATTACTCCCAACTTTTATATGCCCGATTATGGCTCAAAACTAACTTCGCCTGTGTATATAAGAGGAATTGGTTCGCGGATCGGAGCCCCTTCAATCGGTTTATATGTCGACAATGTGGCTTATTTCGAAAAAGCTTCATTTGATTTTGATTTTTTCGATGTTTCAAGGATTGAAGTGCTGAGAGGACCTCAGGGAACATTGTTTGGCCGGAATACCATGGGAGGTGTGATCAGCATTTTTACACTATCGCCTTTTGACTATCAGGGACTGAAATTGAAGTTTTCGGCCGGAACCTATGGCGAATATCGCGTAAATGCGGGCTATTATGGTAAAATACGTGAAAAGATCGGGTATTCAATCTCAGCAAATTATAATCATAACGATGGCTTTTTTAACAATTCCTATACCAGTGAAAAGGTCGATATAATGGATTCGTACGGAATTCGTGGTAAACTCATCTGGAAAGTGTCTGATAGATTTTCTGCTGAAAATACGATTTCATTCGAAAACAGTAAACAGGGCGGATATCCTTATGCTCTTTACAATGATTCACTCCGTGCGGCCGAAGAAATAAATTATAACCAATACAGTTCATATGATCGTAAACTGATATCTGATGCGCTCTCACTGAAATATAAAACCAACAAATTCGAAATCATAGCCACTACTGCATATCAATATCTTGACGACTACCAGGAGATCGATCAGGATTTTACACCCGATTCCTTATATTTTGTTGCCCAAAAGCAAAAACAGCAGATGATCTCTCAGGAGCTTATCATCCGGTCAAACCAGGATCAAAGATATGTTTGGCTTTTCGGGACTTACGGATTTCTTCAAAGTTTTGATAAAAACGTTGATGTTGATGTGTATGGCATGAACATGAAATTGTTTAAAAAGTATAATAATTCCAATGCCGGATATGCTTTTTTCCATCAATCAGTAATGAATGATCTGCTTGTGGAGAACCTCTCACTTACTGCCGGCATCAGGGTGGATTTTGAGGAGAATACGCTGAATTACATTTATGATACTGAACGAAATGATGTTGTGAAGAATGTTGCCGATACCGTATATCCCACACTCAGTTATTCTGCTGTTTCGCCCAAAATAGCATTGAATTATCTTCATCATCGCAGCAATTATTACATAACCCTGACAAGGGGCTTTAAAACAGGAGGTTTTAATTCAACGTTTGAGCGGCCTGAAGATCTTACTTTCGGGCCGGAGAATAGCTGGAATTATGAAGCAGGAATTAAAACACCCCTGTTCAAAACCAGTGCTTACCTTACTTTTGCTGTATTTTATATCGACTGGGAGAATCAGCAGATCTACCAGACTGTTCCCAGTGGGCGGGGTTCGATGCTGAAAAATGCCGGAAAATCGTCCAGCCTGGGCTTTGAACTTACGCTGAAAACCAAATCTTTTGCCGGTTTCGAGCCTATGCTGTCATACGGCTATACGCATGCTGCTTTTCAGGAATATGTGCAGGATTCACTTACAGAATACAGCGGCAATTTTATTCCGTATGTTCCCCGGCAAACCGCATCGGTTCAAGTTATAAAAACATTCAATCTGAATGCAAAATTATGGCTCGACCGTATTCTGCTGCATTTAAACTACCAGGGTGCCGGAAAAACTTACTGGAATGAAGAAAACTCTCATGAGCAGGCATATTATGGTCTTTTTTCGGCAAAAGTTTCGTTCGTTCACAATTTAATGAAGATGGAAATTTGGGGCAAGAATCTCCTGAACAATGAATATGATGCTTTTTACTTCGAGGCTTTGAATAATAAATATGTGCAGAGCGGAAAACCCATGCAGCTCGGTGTATCCATTTCAGTTAATCTATAATAATGAAAGAAAACAGCTGGCAAAAATTTCCTGTACTGTTTAGCCTCTACATTGCGCAATCAATACCGATGAGCTTTTTTTCGACGGTTGTGCCTGTTATTATGCGGCAGCAGAACTACAGCCTCGAAGCCATTGGATTACTGCAATTGATCAAGCTTCCGTGGATCATCAAATTTCTTTGGGCACCCCTGATCGACAAACGGGCAAATTCAAAATCCAGACTGCGTCTCTGGATATTTACTTCGGAATTGTTTTATGCCGCAATCATTTTGAGTATCGGGATGTTTAGTCTTGAAACAGATTTTAAACTGATCATTATCTTAATGGTTTTTGCTTTCGTGGCATCAGCTACGCAGGACATTGCCACCGACGCTTTTGCTATCGTATTATTAAAGCCTTCTGAACGGAGCCTGGGCAACAGCATGCAATCGGCAGGGAGTTTTATGGGAACCCTGGTAGGAACGGGTGTGCTTCTCATTGCCTATTACTATTTCGGATGGGAATTGTTGCTTGTATTGCTGGCCTCCTTTGTGATGGTGGCCCTGATCCCTCTTTTGCTTTACAGAGGAAAAGTAACCATCGACCGGAAAGCAAAATTAACAGTGAGCTTCAGGGATTTGGGCGGGTTTTTTAAAATACCGGGTATTGTGAAACGAATATTGATCTTATCATTTTTTTACAGTGGCATTGTTGGAAGCCTTGCCATGATGAAGCCTTTTATGGTCGACCTGGATTATTCTGTTAAGGAGATAGGATTTTTTTCGGGGATCATCGGCACATCAACTGCTACCCTGGCTGCCCTGGCCTCGGGCTTCATCATTAAAAAGCTGGGAAGAAGAGCTTCGGCAATTATGTTTGTGATCTTTACGATCATTGCCGCGGTATATTTCTTTCAGCTTGCGTTTTACATACCGTCCACATTTCAGATGATTGCCGGTATTTGCCTGTTATGGGGAGCATACGGCTTATCAACCGTAGTTATTTATACTACTTCCATGGATATCGTCAGACCCGGAAGAGAGGGTACCGATTTTACCATTCAAATCGTAATTACGCACCTTAGCAGCCTGATATTGGTCGTCCTGAGCGGAAAAATAGGCGATATGGCGGGCTATAAGGGGATATTCGGGATGGGCCTGCTCTTAAGCATTATTACCCTGCTTATCGTATATGTATTCATGCCAAAAACCAGGTTAAATGAAAGTATCTGAAAAACTGCTGAAAAAATATAATGTACCTGTACCCCGCTATACGAGTTATCCTCCGGCAAATCATTTTCCGGATGAGTTTAGCGACGGCGATTATCGTGCGATGCTTAAAGAGTCGAACAGCGGCCGGCCGGAGCTTATGGCCATCTACATCCACATCCCTTTTTGTAAAAAAATTTGCTTCTATTGCGGATGTAATGCCTGCGGCATTGGCAAAGGACGGCAGGTAGACACTTATTTTAAAGCCCTGAAAAAAGAAATAGAGATGGTTGCCGCTACCCTCGACAAAAAACGCCTGGTCTCACAGATCCATTATGGGGGAGGAACACCCAATGCTGTGCCGGCGAAATATATCACTTCCCTGAACGAATTTCTGTTTGAAACCTTTAATTTTATTGACCAACCAGAAATTGCCATCGAATGTCATCCGGCTTATCTTGATGAAGCATATATTGAACAACTGCTTCGTGCAAAATTCAACCGATTCAGTCTGGGGATACAGGATTTCAACCCTGATGTCCTCAGGCAGGTGAATCGCGAACCTTCGCTCCTTCCCGTACAAGAGCTTATACCGATGATAAAAAAGCACAATAGCGGTGCTTCTGTCAATCTCGACTTTATATATGGCCTCCCGGGGCAATCGGCCGAAAACTTTTCAAGAACCATTGAACAAGCGGTTCGGATTCGTCCCGACCGTTTGGTAACATTTTCCTATGCCCACGTTCCCTGGGTGAAGAAACATCAGCAAATTCTTGAGAAGCGGGGCATCCCCGATCCGGAAGAAAAAATTGCAATGTTCCTGGCAGCATACGGTATTTTATCAGAAGCGGGGTACAAGCCAATCGGTCTTGATCATTTCGTGCTTCCTGATGACGAATTGTTCCTTGCCCTTGAGAACAATATGCTTCATCGTAATTTTCAGGGCTATTGCACGCGGAAAACCACAGGGCAGGTATATGCCTTTGGTGCCTCAGCAATCAGTCAGCTTGAAAAGGGTTATTCACAGAATATTAAGGACGTTGATGATTACATAGCCCTGGTGCGCAGGAAAAAGCTGCCCACCGTGAAAGGATTAAGGATCAGCCATGAGCAAATGATCATCCGCGAGGCAATTACCGACCTGATGTGTAATAAACGCATAAACTGGTCGATGACAGCCGAAAGGACCGGGATCACCGGGAAACAGCTTAGTGATATTCTGGCTGTTAACCGGCAGGACCTGGATGAATTTGTGGCCGACGGGCTTATTGAAATGACAAATGAGGAAATCAGTGTAACGGAAACCGGTGCCCTGTTCATCCGGAACATTGCTGCATCATTCGACCCTGCCTTCCTGTCATCGCAACAAAAATATTCAAGATCGATTTAACATGAATGAAGAAAGAAATACCCGGGTACTGATCATCGGAGCCGGCCTTACGGGGCTTACACTGGCTTATTATCTGAAAAAGGCCGGAATAAAAACCTTGATGGTGGATAAGTCGGCAAGGACCGGTGGCGTGATCCATACAGAGAAAGACCAGGCTTTTGTTTATGAAACCGGCCCGAATACAGGCGTATTGTCAACTCCCGATATTGTTGAGTTATTTGAAGACCTTAACAAGCACGTCAGGATCGAATTGCCTGATCCGGTTTCAAAATCCCGCTGGATATGGAAAAAAGGCCGTTGGAATGCTTTGCCTTCCGGATTGATGCAGGCTGTTTCCACACCCTTGTTCAGCACCTGTGATAAATTCAGGATACTTGGTGAACCTTTTCGGAAAAAAGGTACCGATCCTGATGAAAGTGTGGCTGATCTGGTTAGAAGACGCCTCGGAAAAAGTTATCTCCAATATGCAGTTGATCCGTTTATTTCGGGAATATATGCCGGCGATCCTGAACAGCTTGTAACCCGTTATGCCCTGCCAAAACTCTATAATCTTGAACAGCAATACGGGAGCTTCATAAGTGGGGCGATAAAAAAGAAATCTGAACATAAGGACGAACGCGACCAAAAAGCAACACGCGAAATATTTTCATCAGAGGGTGGGTTGCAAAGCCTGATCGATGCACTCACAACAGAAATCGGACACGACAATATCCTGCTCAATTGCAGCGAAATAATGATCCGGCCGGAGAATGAGCACCGCTGGAAAACAATATTGCCGACGCCCGGCGGACCGCGAACCATTCATTCCAACACGGTTGTAACTACTGTAGGAAGTTATTCCCTGCCGGGCCTGCTCGATTTTATATCTCCTGATCTGCTGGCTCCGTTTGGTAAACTAAAATATGCGGGGGTTGTTCAGGCTGCGGTTGGTTATAATCGCTGGAATGGGATCAGATTAAATGCTTTTGGCGGACTGTTCCCTTCCGTAGAAGGCCGGAATACTCTTGGAATACTTTTCCCCTCCTCGATCTTCAAGGGCAGAGCGCCGGAAAATGGCGCATTGCTCTCAATCTTCCTCGGCGGTATGAAAAACCCCGATATTATTCATAAAACCGATCAGGAGATTGTTCGCATGATCAGCAGCGAAATTAATACCACTTTATTATTAAAGGGCGATGGTGCTGATATGATTAAAATTTTCCGGTATTCAAACGCCATTCCCCAGTACGAGCGATCAACAGGGGAGAGGCTTCGAACGATTGAACAGATACAAAAGCTTTATCCCGGTCTGATCCTGGGGGGCAATGTCAGGGATGGCATCGGAATGGCCGACCGTGTGAAACAGGCAAAGCAAATTGCAATTTCTCTAAAAGAATCACAAAATGAGTGACAGAGCGATTATCCTTGTTAATGTTGGCACTCCTGAAAAGCCTGGCGGAAAACAGCTCAGGCGCTACCTGGGCCAGTTTCTGAATGATAAGCGGGTAATAGATATTCCCTGGCTTTTTCGAAAAATACTGGTAAACCTGATCATTATTCCTTTTCGAACTCCCAAATCGGCCAGGTTGTATCGCCGGCTATGGACTCCCGATGGATCGCCACTATTGATTTATTTAAATCGTCTGGTTGAAAAGCTTAACCAGGGTGGGGATAAGGAAGACATTTTTTTCGGTGCCATGCGTTATGGCGAGCCTTCGCTGGAAAAAGTATTGCTTCAGATAAAGGCCGGCCAATACCGCGAAATTCTGGTATTGCCGCTTTATCCCCAATATGCTTCTTCAACTACCGGCACAACACACGAAAAGGTAATGTCGATTGTTAAAAAATGGGATGTTATTCCCGCAATAAGATTTCTTGACCAGTTTTATTCCCATCCGGCATTTATTAATGCATTTTCTGATTTGATCAGGGCACATGATCCTTCTGAATATGATCATGTCGTATTTTCGTACCATGGACTGCCGCTCAGGCATATCAGAAAAGTACATCCCGGCATTGATTGCAACACATGTTCATGCAGTGAGTGGTTACCTCCGCATGGTACCCATTGTTATAAGGTAAGCTGTTACGAAACTACCCGTTTGCTGGCTGCTGAACTTGGTCTTGAAAAAGGCAGATACACCACAAGCTTTCAATCCCGGCTGTCGAAAAACTGGTTAAGCCCCTTTACTGATGATACCATTACCACCCTGGCCAAAAACGGATGCAAACGAATTTTGGTAACTGCGCCCTCTTTTGTTGCTGATTGTCTTGAAACAACTATCGAGATTGGCGAAGACTACCGGGATCTGTTCCTCGGCAGTGGAGGTGAAAAATTCGATCTGGTTGAAAGTTTAAATGATCACGAAAATTGGGTGAAAGCTGTAAGGCAACTTATCTGTATTGATTAGTTTTTTGTATCTTAGTGATAAATATAAAATTTTAGAATGATGGAAACAAAACAGTTTGGCAATACAGATATGAAGATCACCCGTATGGGATTTGGAGCATGGGCCATTGGTGGTGGCAACTGGGAGTTTGGATGGGGTCAGCAGGATGACGGCGAAGCCATCGCCGCCATGCATCGTGCCATGGAAAAGGGTATGAACTGGATTGATACAGCAGCAGTTTATGGGCTCGGACATTCTGAGGAACTGGTGGCAAAAGCCGTAAAGTATATGAATCCAAAACCCTATGTTTTCACAAAATGCGGTCTGGTATGGGACGATACAGGAAAGATAAGCCGGGTTATCAAAGCTGAATCAATCCGTAAGGAATGCGAAGCAAGCCTGCGACGCCTGAAGGCTGATGTGATCGATCTTTATCAGATACACTGGCCGGTCGATGCCGACCTGGAGGAAGCATGGGAAATGATGGAACAATTGCGTCTGGAAGGAAAAGTGCGCCATATTGGAGTTTCAAATTATGATGTTGAACAGATCAAAACATGCCGGGAAATTGCACCGGCATCTTCCCTGCAACCTCCATATTCGCTGATGAGGCGCGAATATGAAGAAGAAGTCCTGCCATATTGTAAAGAAAATAATATCGGGGTGATCGTTTATTCACCAATGGGTTCGGGAATGCTTACCGGTGCCATGACCCGCGAGCGCATTGATAATATGCCTTCCAACGACTGGCGAAAAAACAACGATGTATTTAAAGAACCAGAGCTTAGCAAGAACCTGGCGCTTGCCGAAAAGCTTAAAAATATCGGTAAAAAGCACGGATATTCGGCTGGTGAGGTGGCTATTGCATGGACTTTACGAAATCCCGCCGTCACAGCCGCTATCGTAGGTGGCAGAAATGCCGCACAGGTAGAGGGTATCAGCAGGGCAAGCGAACTTGTACTGAGCAAGGAAGACCTGGCAGAAATAAGCGCATAAGTGCTTTTTTTCATCTGACCAAACTTTTAGGCTCTGCAATCATAGAATTCAGTATCGAAAGTGTAACATTTTCTGGCCGGAAGCGTCTATTTTTTTAAATGAGCTTCATATAGCCAGCTATGAACTTTTGATACTTTTCCAATGATCCTTAATCTTCTCAAACATGGTCTTCGATCCCTGAAAAAGCAAAAGGCTTTTGTTTTTATTAATATGATCGGACTTTCAATCGGGCTCGAATGTGCCATCATCATCGCCCTTTTTATCAGACATGAGTTAAGTTTTGATACATACCATGAAAAAAAAGACCGTATCTATCAGTTGGTTTTGCATGGCAGGCTGGGAGATGATGAAACCTACTACAAGTACCTGTGGATATTTGGCAGCATTGCCATATTCACTGGTATACCATCTCCGCATTGCCATTGCTTAGTGTGATCATCGGTGTTATGGCAGGTATCTATCCGGCATTCTATATGTCGTCATTTAATCCCAACATGGTGCTGAAGGGTAAAATGCGGAGCGGAAAAGAGAACGGCAAACTCAGACGTGCCCTGGTAGTGGTGCAGTTTTCCATATCCATCATCCTGATCGTGGGAACGATTATCATGTACAAGCAGCTGAATTATATGCAGAAAAAAGACCTGGGATTCGATAGTGACCGGATATTTGTGATCGCCGTTCTGCTCACCCGGAGGGTTGCCGGCAATTGGCTGCATAACTACCCGTACAGGATCAACATACAGGTGCTGGATTTCCTCTACGGACTGCTGATCGCTGTGATTATTGCCCTGGCCACCATCAGTTACCGCACCATACGGTCGGCCAGGATGAATCCTACACGAAGCTTGCGCTACGAATAGGATTGTTTACTGTATAAACAATGTATCCATTTGGGTCACTTGTCCGGCAAATACGGTTACATCGAAAATGGTTGTATCAGAATATCCGGTATTTGCGAAAAAGTGAACATCATAAGAGCCTGGCAAGGCAGTTGAGATCAGGAATTCACCCGTGATCGTATCGATCATCGTGCCGGCTGTATCGCTCATGTTTACAGCTTCCACATAGTAGGCTCCTGCCGGAGGTGCTACAATACCAGCAATGCCGCCAATGGCCGTTTCAAGGTAGCCTCTGACTACAGGTTTTAGCATATATTTTCCGTTGCCTGTCATGTGCACCGACTTGTTTACATCAAAATCGATCACCAGACCGTAAATACCACCTTCCTCCATGGATTGCGGGTCCATCTTGATCTTATAACCGGAAGTTTGTCCCGAGGGGGTTTTCATAGGGTAGGTTTGCCCATCAACAACCACACTGTTGTTAACGCCCAACACCAGACGAAGTTCTGTCATCAGGCCCGGCGACAATGAGGTATCTCCAACAAGGACAAGGCTGTTGCCATTGGTGAGTCCGAGCAGGTTAACCACACCGGGATTTTCCAGGGGCAACTCGCTCCAGATGCTGTCGATCCGGGCTTTCATGGCAATAACCTCCACGTTGACTGCGTCGTAATTTGCCGGGGCATCCACCATTTTTACCGAAAATACAGGATCGGACTTGGGGTTATTCCCCAAAAGATCGCTTGATTCATTATCTTTTTCACATGCGGCCAGGCTGATCACCATGGCCAGTACCAATAGCTTGCTGATGGTTTTCATTTTTTTCTGAATTAGGTAAAACATAAAATTTTGTTATTAAAAGTTTAACTTACTGCTATAGAAGGCAAATACAGTTCCACGTGTGCTATTGTACCCTGGATGTTTATTTTTTCTAATTAGAAAAATATGATTAAGATATTGGATAACAATAACATATAGTTTGTTTGCCCGAAATATATTTATTTTGGAACCAACAGAAGCAGGAAGCAGTTGCTATCAATATGAGAAATTGATCGACGGTATTATCATTTTGAGAAAAGGTCTTTTTCTTATGGAGGGGATGTGGACGCGCTTTATTCCTGCCACGGAGGTATATCTGGAACTGATGAATAAAAAAAGCAATCGGTGAAGTAATTACCCTGCATGCCGACTTTGGCTTCAAAGCGCCCTACGACATTAATTCGAGGATATTTGATAAAACACTGGGGGAGGCTCTTTGCTTGACATATGTATTTATCCCCTTTACCTGAGCCTGCTCACACTTGGCATGCCATCAGAGATCAAGGCGATGGCCAGGATGACCGAAACCAGCGTCGACAGTTATTGTTCCATACTTTTAGGCTATGATAATTCGGCAAAAGCAATGCTTGAATCCACATTTGAAACAGAAACCCCGATACAGGCTGCAATCTATGGCACTAAAGGCAAGACGGAGAGCCCGAAGCTGCCTCTGAGTGTAAGTATGGATCTTATCTCTTTGATAGACAGGGTCAAGAGCGAAATAGGATTGAGTTACTGAGCGTTTTACCGGGATGCTCCTTAAGACATTTCCTGATGCAAATGATGATATGAATACACCCGCCTGATAAAATAACCACCCCGCGCCGATTCAAATTAACCACCCTTACCAACTGACAATAAATGAATCGCCGAGGTCCACTGATCCCGGCATGTTCCTGTAAAACCTTACGGTCTGTCTAAACAGCAAAGAAAAAGCAGTAGAATTACACGATGTATGAGATTGCACGAAGTATAAGTTTGGCTTCGCCGAGCTCCGCGGAGTTTATCCCGAACATTTCGACTTCGCCCAATGCAGGCTGGTTGAGGGGCTCCGGTTGAACGAAATCTACAATCCTTCGAATAACTTGTCCTGAGCTTGTCGAAGGATCGCGCAATAAAAAATGCTCCTGACCCCGGAGGGGAGGCCGGTTCTGCTGGCGTGGGTCACTACTGAGATCTACACGTGCCGGGAGGACTATAATAATCACTGCGCAATGTTTAGCAGTGAAAATTTCCTTTAATAAGTCAGAAAATCAATATAATTATCGGTATTTATTAATTCAGTTATTGACTCAGGATATGCTTTTACGAAAGTCTGAGATATTTTTTTTTTGGAATTTATATTCCATTTAAATTCATAGGCAGAAATCTGGCCATCCCTTTCCTCTATATAATCAATTTCTTGTTGTTGTGTTGTTCGCCAGAAATATCTATTTGCAAACACCTGGTTATTATTCAGGAACTTTGTTCTTTCACTCACCAGGAAATTTTCCCACAATGCGCCTTTATCTGTCCGCAATTCAATATCACTGAAGTTTGATAAGATGGCATTTCTTATCCCATTATCATGGAAGTAGATCTTTCTTGACTTTTTTAATTCATGTCTTACATTGCGAGAGAATGATCTTAGCCTGAAAATGACGAATGTTTTCTCAAGGAGATCAATATACCGGCGAACAGTTATCTGATCTATTCCTAACAATTTTGCCAACTCATTATATGACACTTCACTTCCAATTTGAAGTGCTAAAGCTTCAAGAAGGGATTCAATGATTTCCGGTTTACGAACATCCTGGAAAGTAAATATATCTTTATACAAATAACTGCCTGCCAGATCGTTTAATATCTTTCTTTCATTTCCCGGTTCATTGATAACTCCGGGATACATTCCAAAAAGAAGCCTGCTCTTTAACAGTCTTTTTTCGCTTGTACGGTTTGTATTGGAAATCATCTCCTCTGTTGATATTGGCAAGAGGAAATATTCATATTTTCTTCCGGTAAGGGGTTCACTGGTTTCTCCCGTAAGTTCCAGGGCAGAGGAACCAGTTACAATTAATTGAACATCTTTTATCTTATCATGAAAGAGTTTTAAAGTAATACCAATATCTTTTACTCTTTGGGCCTCATCTATCATCACAACTTTGGCATTCCCTGTTCTTTGTTTAAGCTGGGTAGAACTTGCATCAGTCAACTCTTTCCTTATATCCGGCTCATCACAATCCAGCAATAATACCTTTTCATTTATCTCATGCGACAGCATTTCAAGTAAGGTTGTTTTGCCGGATTGCCTTGGCCCCAGCACTATTAAAGTCTTGCCTTTGAATAGGTTATTCTTAATATGGCTCAGAATTATTCTATGTATCATAATGTCATTTTTTTACAAATATACAAAAATGCAAGAGTATAAACATAAAAAAACATAATAAATTATGATTATAATCGAGTATATACTAATAAGTAGAGTTTGTTTTGTATCGAAATACAAGATCAAAATCAGGAATTCTGTAATAAAGTATGGGATATTAGATGGATTAATGCTAGTATTTTAACAAATTGCCATTTTATAATCATAAGCACATAAATCTCACAACCAGGCGCGAATCGCTTCGCGCCATTCGGCATTGGCCATGGCCCATTTTTTATATAATTTTTTATTTTTGTGTGTGACATTTTAAGAATTTGGGTACTAATAAATAGAACCTGAATTGAAATATTATGCGAAAAGAGCTTGAAGAGCATCTTGTAAATTTTTCTGTTTTCATATTTGAGCTATGACAGATTTTAATGACCAATAAGTCAAAATACCTTTAAAATATTTATGTATTATTGCAAAACTAATGCAATATTGCATATTTTTGTTGTATGATAAAAAGACATATTGAAGAAAAGGCGCTATATTTTAGTGGAAAATATCCTGTTGTAACTATCACCGGACCCCGGCAATCAGGCAAAACAATTTTAGTTGAGACCCTGTTTAAAGATCATGAATACTATTCTCTGGAAAATCCAATTACCAGGGCACAAATTCAGGAGGACCCATCTATTCTTTTTCTACCTGAAGGCAAAAAAATTATCATTGATGAGGTGCAAAGAGTTCCGGATTTACTCTCTTTTATTCAGGTTCATTCCGACAGGCAAAAGATTAATGGGCAATTTATTATCACAGGATCTCAAAGTCTGCTATTAAGTGAAAAGATATCACAAACACTTGCAGGCAGAACTGCGATATTAAAACTATTGCCATTGAGTTTATCTGAAATGAAGAGTCAAGAAAAGTATTCTGGTGATAATTATGAAGATTGGCTTTTCAGAGGATTCTACCCACGCATATACGATCAAAATATGGTTCCGGCTGATTTCTTTCCGTTTTATTTTGAAACGTATCTTCAGCGTGATGTAAGGGAAATCCAAAATGTGAGAGATCTGAGCCGGTTTTCAAATTTTGTCAAGCTTTGTGCAGGCAGAGTTGGTCAGCTTGTAGATTATTCTTCCCTGGCTAATGATGCAGGAGTAAGTATTAACACGGCCAAAGGATGGTTGTCGTTGTTAGAGGCAAGTTATGTGATCACATTATTAAATCCATATTACAAGAATCTAAATAAAAGGGTAATCAAGTCCCCGAAATTGTATTTCATTGATGTGGGTCTGGCATCTTTTCTATTGGATATTCAAAATCCAAAACAACTTTCAACTCATTACTTAAGAGGAAACCTGTTTGAGAACCTAATCATATTGGAATTATTGAAAAAGCGTTTCAATAATGCACAATTGTCAAATTTGTATTTTTTCAGGGATAGTAATAAAAATGAAGTTGACTGCATAATGGAAGAAGTTGAATTAAAGGCAATGGAAATAAAATCAGCAAAATCCTTTTCCAACAGTTTTATCGATGGGTTAAAAAGCTTTGCAAGATTTTCTGAAATGAAGACAAAAAATGGGAATGTGATTTATGGAGGAGAAGACAGCTTTTCATTTAAAGATTTTAATGTAATTTCCTGGCGAAATTTGGATGCTTTACACCAAAAATAAAAACCTCACAACCAGGCGCTTTGCGCATTGTCGACTGTCAACTGTCAATTTTCAAGTACTAATTTTTCTTAAAAAGATGAAGACATTTTCAAGTTTTTGGTAATCATAGATAAGGGTGCTATTTGTTAATTTACTGCAATTCGCCGGGAGGTCCTTCCTCGCTCCGCTCGTCAGGATGACCGGTAGAAGTAACAATCATCATCTGTTATGAGGCCAGGGCAAAAACATTTCGTGTACATCATAACCAACAGGAATAAGAATGTGCTATATATTGGGGTTACAAATAATCTCAATAGAAGAATTGCAAAGACTATTGAAATAAAAGCAAACGCCTGTTTCCTGTACCGGTCATCCTGACGACTGCACTCACCGAAGCCTTGGCGAAGGTGGCAACCTTCGAATAACCTGTCCTGAGTCCTTCGCCATGCTCAGGATAAACTCCGTCGAAGGATCGCGCAATCGTTCAATCTCCTCCATCGTGCAATAAAAAATGCTCCCGACCCCGGAGGGGTCGAATGTCAATAACCCGGGTCGCAGACCCGGGCAGGCAATCCATCCAACATCACCACCCTCCCCCTGCCATCATGGGATCGATGCACCATTAGCCTGCAAGGGGAGGGCCGGGGAGGGGGAGGCCATATAACGATCAATAATCCTGATAGCTGCAAAGCCCTATCCGCTTTGAAATGAAGCCCGAATTTGGTATCTATAGCTGCCAGGATGAATGTGCTCAATTGGTGGCAATTTTTCACAAAACTGTAATGACAGCCAAGAACAATAAGTAAATCGAAAATCACTTTAGTAATTGACAGTTGACATTTGACAATCGAGTATTAACAATAAATGCCGCATCGAGCGGCATTTATTGTTGTGGGCCCACCAGGACTTGAACCTGGGACCACCTGATTATGAGTCAGGTGCTCTAACCAACTGAGCTATAGGCCCCTGATATTCATTTGCCATTCGGCATCTGGCACGTCTCATGTGCCATTTGTTGACAAAACGCAAATCTTTGTTTTGGGTGCACAAAGATACAACATTTTTTTTCAAATAATACCCTAAAATCCCTGCATCGGTATTGCCTGTTGATTCTCCCGGCTGTTAGACTGATCTTTCAGTTTGAAATTACCAATTCAAATAAAAAATGTCGCATGATAATTGACATATGCTAAATGTCAAATGCTAAATGTCACATGACACATGCTAAATGTCTGCCAAAGGAGGGATCTTCAGCCAGGTGAACTAAAGTGAGCCAGAGTGACTAAAGTTATATTTAACCATTTAATCCCACCTCACAAAAATTCTACAAGGCAACACCATTATACCTGAACACTCCCCATTTCAGTGCATTAAGTGTAAGTGAACCCCAATCCTATAAATGGATCAATTAACAAACCATTAACGCTTTTAACATTCTGTTAACAAAATACCGCCTTGCCGCGGGTTACTTTTGCGTGAACTTAATATGAAATGGAACTCTCTTAAAATTAATGTTATGCGAAGCTTTATACCCAACATCTCTTTTATTTTAATTTTTCTGGCCGGCATTTCTTCTGCCAGTGCACAGTCAGTATGTTCAGATCTGCGCTCGCATGGAGCCGGATTTACCAGCAGTATCGAATCGGTTGATTTTATCGGACAGGATTCGCTGGGAGAACCCAGGCACACCATTGTTATCAGGGTTGAAAGCGATGGATGTACAGGCCCGGAATGCAAATCACTCAACCATTATGCTGTTGAAGCATTGGCAGGGACCTATTCTGATATTTATTATGAAACCATAGAGGGCAATATCACCTATGGTGGTATCAACATGGGACCGGTTTTGGGTGGCGTACCCTTTGAGGGCTTTCGCATAGCAAATATCACCGGCATCGGAAATGGGCTTGCAGGCGTTTTCACAATTACCTATACTCTCACAGGCGGACTACAGGATCAGCAAATGCAGATCAAGGCAAGTGATTACAGCGGAACGGTCGAATTCTTAGTAACGGATTTTCAAAAGGTGCTCAATTGTGATGCGATCACAAATATTGTTCCTTATTACGCACCACCCGACAGTGGAAAGATCCTTAACTCGCTGATCGGGGCGGAACTCACCTCATTGTATGAAACCTTTCTCATTACCGATAGCGCTTCTACCGACGACATCTTCCAGATCGTTGATCTTTCAAATGTGATTATCGAAGTATTTGCCCTTGAGGGCGCATATGATGAACTCCTTGCTTTGCTGCAGACTGCATCGTATGGCATGACTGATGTAAATGGCGACCCTGTCCGGCTGAGGATCACGGGTGTATATCCCATTTCTAACCTTCTGCTGATCAACGGCCTGCCCCAACTGGTGAATTATGCGCGTCCCGTATATCCCGGTGCTCCGCAAAGTGGTATTGTGAATACGCAGGGCGATACAGCCATGCTTTCCTTTATCGGCCGAAATGGATTCAATGTTAGCGGTGATGGCATCAAAGTTGGCGTTTTGTCTGACAGTTACAGCACAAAATTTAACGGAACCGCTGCTGCCGATGATGTTCAGCGTGGCGACCTGCCCGGAAACGGCAATGCCGTAAACCCTGTTCCGGTTTATGTGCTCCTGGATTACCCCTACGGGGTGGCAACTGACGAGGGAAGGGCGATGCTCCAGATCATTCACGATATTGCCCCAAAAGCCGAACTGGCTTTTCGAACCGGCCTCATCAGTCCGAATGATTTTGCCAATGGCATCATCGAATTGCAACAGGCCGGATGCGATGTCATCGTTGATGATATAACATACATTTCCGAACCTTTTCTTCGCGATGGTATCGTAGCGCAGGCAGTTGAAACGGTCGTGGATGCCGGCGTATCCTATTTCACCGCTGCCGGAAACTTTGGCAACAAGTCGTACGAAAGTGCTTTTCATTCCGGTCCGATGCCTCCCGGACTTGACCGTCCTGCGCATAATTTCTCATTGCCCGGTCAGGAAGATATCTACCAGAGCATTACCGTATTCGAAGGTACACACACCATTGTTTTGCAGTGGGACGATGGCCTGGGCAACGAAACAACAAGTACCGACCTTGACATTTACCTTGTAAATGACGATGGCTCACGCCTGTTTGGCTTTAACCGTGTAAATACCGGAGGTGCTCCCATAGAAGTACTTCCGTTTAAGGTGCTCGATACGGCACAAACCAATATTGTGATCGTAAACAACAGCGGTCCCGATCCGGTAAATATGAAATATATTGTTTTCAGGGGAGATCCGGTGTTTAATGAATATTTCGGTCCAGGTTCCTCAACCATCGTAGGCCAGGCCAATGCCGAAAAGGCAATTACCGTGGGCGCTGTTCTTTACGACAAAACGCCTGCCTATGGCGTATCACCCCCAACTATCGCCTCTTTTTCATCCAGAGGAGGTACTTTGATCAACGGTGTCGACAGGAGCAAACCCGATGTTACTGCTCCAAATGGTGTAAACACCACTGTAGATCTGGGTGGACCAAATTACGAGAACGATGCATTTCCTAACTTCTTCGGTACTTCAGCCTCAGTGCCGCATGTGGCCGGACTGGCAGCCCTGCTGCTCGAAGCTAAAAATAAATTCTACGATGGCGGACAAACTATCACCCCCCTGGAAATGAAGCAATTGCTTAAGAGCACAGCCGTCGACATGGAAGATGCAGGCTTTGACCGAAAAAGCGGATCAGGCCTTGTCAATGCCGTGGATGCCCTACTTACTTTGGCCAGTCCTTCGCCACTGATCACCGGTATTGTTTATGATACCAGCCTGGTACCGGGCGAAGATACCATTTACCTCTCGGTTATTGGCCAGTATCTTACCGAAGGATCGGAGATCTACTTCAACGGACAATCGCTGGGAATGAGCTCAGTCATCAACGGCGACACGATCAACGGAATAATATTCCCCTTCGATGAACGATATCCTGCCATACAGGTATACAATCCACCCAGTGAGGGAACGAACGGGACCGATGGAGGATTTTCCAACTCACTGTATTTTACAACCAAGCCCACCATTGTAATCGATATACAGGATACGAACAAATTATATGCAGAGCTAATACCGGCTTTTGATGCCGCATACTCAGTAGAAACAGTTGATGGTTCATTCACGCTTGAAGAATATGGTTTATCGGCTGAACAGATCAGCCGGATACTTTCAGTCCCGCTGGTTACGGTTGCCTCAGACACAAGCAATGTGGGGGTATGGGAGATCAGTGCATCAGCCAATGACCCTCTGAACCCGAACAGCTCCGTGCCCGCGACATCACCCCTCGATACTGCCCTGCTTTACGATTATACTTTCGAGGTAAACAATGGGCTGATGACCATAGGGAAAATGGATTTGACCATCATTCCGAAAGATACGACCATTATATTTGGCGATACGCTTTACGGACTTGATTATTATTATGTTTACAATAATGATACACTCGATCCCGGAAACAATGTATTGATCAGCGAACCAGTGAATCAGGCAGTATTAAATGCCCTCCGGCAATCGCACGCAACAGCCCTTGTGAATGCCATAGCCACCATACCGGCGACAGCTCTGGTAAATGCCGATGGAGAGCCTCTGCTTGACTCAGCTACACTGGCGAATACAAGCTTCTTTATTTCAAATGCAGTGGTTGGACAAAGTGCTACTGCTCTTGTGAACGGCACACTGCTTAGCCCTGAAGTGCTGTTTAATGCGCTTTCATCATCAAGCGCAACAGCGCTTGTGAATGCCACCGCAATGGTCAGGGCAACGGCATTGGTTAATGGCCAGGCAGCCGTAACCTCCTTCGGTTCAGCAACAGCCCTGGTAAATTATGGAAGCCTTGTCAATGCGGCAAGTCTCGGTTCAAGCTCAGCAACAGCTTTGGTGAATAATGAAAATATCAACGCAGCGAGTAACAGCGGAGCTATTGTAATTCTTGACGATGGTGATGTGCTGATCCTTTCGGGAGACTCTATTGGAGAGGTTGTCATCAGGTCGATTGGAGTGATTACCGGCAAAGAAGTTGGCAATCATATCAGCGTACCCGGAGCCTTCATCTCCAATAATTTTAATGTGAATTATGGATTGGGAACCATCACTGTAATTCCTGATACTGCTGAATTCATCGTTGAGCCTGGCAGCCTTGTACAATCATATAACGGAAATGAAAATCCGGTCGCAATTACGACAATCCCCGGCGACCTCGATATTGCGATAACCTATGATGGCGATTCAGTTCCTCCGGTATACCCCGGAACCTATGAATTTACGGCTACGGTGGTTGATTCGAACTACGTGGGCAGCACCTCTGGTACACTAGAAGTTGTGCCAGCATCAGCCACAGTTACCGCTGATCTTAAATATATCTTTGCCGGAGATTCTCTTCCTGTATTTACAGCATCTTACGATGGTTTTGTAAATGGCGAAGATACTTCAGTCGTCAACAGCCTGAACTTTGCCCTTTCTCCGGCTTATAACGGACTTGCAGGAACTTATGATATTATTCCTGCTGCAACAGCCGATAATTATATTTTTACACCTGTTAGCGGCATCCTGTATGTCAACCCTTCAGGCCAGGGAACCAAACACATTAAAACACAGTTGCAATGTATTGAAGAACTTGCAAGCCCCGACAGCCTCGGATACCTTTATATTGCCTATTTCGGATACGAAAATGAAAATGCAACGGATATGTATATCCCCATTGGACCTGATAACCTGCTGGTAGGAGAAGGCGCTTATAATGGCGATGATCAGCCTGTGGTATTCAAAGCCGGTGGCGGCTCGTGGAGTGCTGGTTTCGATGGAAGCAAAGTAACCTGGACCGTGGCCAGCTTCAGGCATAACGGACATAAAACTTCTGTTGCTTCAAATGCCAGCTCAACATCTTCGAAATGTAACAAATCGGCGGAATTTACTGAAGCTGGGGATGATCCTGCTTCGGTTACAAGATCCTATCCGAATCCGGTGAGCCATACACTCACAATCGAGGGTGAAGAAATTGCAGATGCCGGTACAGAGGTCATTGTTTACAATGTCCATGGTAATGTGCAAGCTGTAAGTATTTCCGGCAGATCAGGCAGGCAGATCACAATTGGCATGGCCGGACTGCAATCTGGAATATATTTTGTTAAGATCCTTGGCAATAAGAATACCGAAGTGCTCAGGATTGTAAAATTATAACGTAAAGGATTTAGAGGGAATGACTTTCAAGCACTATATCCTGATCTTTATTGCTGCCTTTTCGTTGCCGGTATTTGCCGGCGACGAAAAGGTTGACAGTCTTGAAAATATTATCAATCAGTCCATTGACGATGCACAAAGGATAGATGCCCTTCTCGGCCTTGCTTCGGGCTACTACCGCAGCGATCCAACTATAGCAGTGCGATATGGACAGCAGGCACTTAAGCTTGCAGAAACATTACATGATACTACTGCACTGGCCTATGCCTATAAAAGTATCGGGATGGGATATTATTTTCAGGGCAATTATATCGAGGCAACCATCAACTGGCAGCAATCACTGAAATATTTTGAAGCGACAGGCGACCGCACAGGCATTTCAAATATGATGAATAACCTGGGCGCGGTATATTATAATGAAGGAGATAACAATAAAGCCATTGAATACTACCTTGAATCACTGCGTGTGTCGGAAGAAGTGAATGACTCGCTACGCATCGTTACGGCCCTGCTAAATATCGGGTCGGTTTACTATAGCAAAAGGGCTACGCACGACATGGCCCTTGATTATTATGCACGTGCATTGCCGCTCAGTGAAGCGCTTGGCGATTATGATGCCATAGGCACCTCGGCAGTGAATATGGGACAGATCTACTTTGATAAGGAAGATGATGAATCTGCATTCTATTACTTTACCAAATCACTGGAGGCATATCAGAAATCAGAAACGGGCAACGTGCCTTATGCCATGCTCAACCTTGGAAGGGTATATGCATACCGGAAAAATTTTCAACGTGCCATTATGCTGCAGAAGAGTGCCCTCGAACTGGCCGAAAAAAATGACGCCCGCCTCGAAATGGCTCAGGCTGCACTGAGCCTGGCAGATACCTACAATCAAAAAGGCGATACCGATCTGGCCATTGAACATTTTATGCTTGCCATGCAAAATGCCAGGGAGATCGGTGCCAGCTATGTATTGCAGGATTCCTATAACGGACTCGCGCAAACCTATGCGCAAATTCCCGATTATCCGAAGGCTTTTGAATACCAGAAATTATACAACGACATAAAGGATACTTTATATAATGCCGAAATGGATAAGCGTTTACAGGCCCTCACCCTGAATTTTGAAATCGAAAAAAAACAGGGACAGATCGACCTTCTTACCATCGATAAGGAATTGAAAGAGCTTACCATACAACGACAGAAATTGCAGCGTAATGCTGTTGCCATTACAGGGATTCTCATGCTTCTGCTGGCAGGCGGAATACTGAACAGATACAGATATGTTCGAAGGACCAAAAGGATAATTGAGTATGAGAAAGACCGGTCCGACCAGTTATTGCTGAATGTTCTTCCGGCCGAAACGGCTGAGGAACTTAAGGAAAAGGGATCAGCCACACCAAAGCACTACGATATGGTAACGGTTTTGTTTACCGACTTTAAAGGATTTACGAAGATTGCAGAACAGCTTACACCACAGGAACTCGTGGCTGAACTCGATCTGTGTTTCCTTGCCTTCGACAAGATCATTGATAAATACAATATTGAAAAGATCAAAACCATAGGCGATGCGTATATGTGTGCCGGCGGTATCCCTGCAGCCAACACCTCGAACCCGGTCGATGTTGTTAAAGCCGGCCTCGAGATAAGGGAGTTTATGGAGCAATTGAAAATTAAGAAAGAACGCGAAGGAAAAGATTTTTGGGAGCTCCGGATTGGCATTCATACCGGGCCTGTAATTGCAGGAGTTGTAGGCAAAAATAAATTTGCCTACGATATATGGGGCGATGCAGTGAATATCGCAAGCAGAATGGAATCGAGCGGAATCCCCGGTTTGGTCAACATTTCAGGAAGCACCTATAAACTGGTCAAAGATGAATTCCACTGTACTTATCGCGGAGCGATACAAGCCAAGAATAAAGGCGAAATCGACATGTATATCGTTGATGGTCGTATGGACCAATTTACTGCGAAAGAAAATCACAATGCCATGAAAAAGGCAAAAGAAGAATATGCTGCCAGTTAGCATTTTCCAGAATTATATATTTAAATTTCAACAAGGGAACGATGAATACATTTGCTTTAAGTCAATGTATGTCTTATCTTTGGTTTGACATGATCCTTAAACTTAAACCAAATGAATCCATTTACAAGAAGCATCGCAATTTTTTTGCTGGCCATTGTCATTGCTTTGCCAGCCGAAGCCCAGCCTAAACTCTGGGGAACACTTCCTTTTGCCGGAAAACCTGGCGCCGGCCTCGTATATGAACTTAACCTCAGCAATACACAGTTTTCTGCCGTCCATGCCTTTACAAAATATGAAGGCGAAAAATCACGCCACCAGGTATTGCTGGCCGGTAATAATAAATTTTATGGTATTGCAGATGGCGGTTATGATCAGTTCGGCAGCATTATTTATGAATTTGATCCTGGTACTTCTGAATACTTCATCGTACATGATTTTTATGATCCTGTAGTACAACATTCTTTTGTAGCTGGCGCATGCTATCTGATGCAGGCTTCCGATGGGCTGATATATGGGTTTAATCAGAATGGAGGCCTTAGCCAGGATGGGCAGTTGTTTTCTTACGATCCTTCAACAGGTGACTTTCAGTATCTTGCCGACTTTGAGGAAACTACAACAGGGAGTGCTCCTACGGGAGTGCTGACGGAAGCCGACGATGGCCGTCTATATGGAACTACCAATGATGGCGGGGGTGGCTGTAATTATGGAACCCTTTTTGCCTATGACATCAATAGTGGAACACTAGAGGCAGTGAAATGCTTCGAATGGATTGATGGGGCTTACCCTGTAAATGGCCTCATCAGAGCATCAAATGGATTATTGTATGGAATGACCAATGCAGGAGGCGGAAGCGGCGACGGTGTGATATATAGTTATGAAACAGGAACAGGAATATTTACCCTCCTTCATGAGTTTAGCACCGCAGGGCATGGTGGCAAACCCTATGGGCGCTTGTTCCAGGCTTCGGATGGTAAATTATATGGCATGAACAGTTCAGGAGGAGCGAACGGAAAAGGTATTTTATTCAAATATGATATTGACCTGAACCTTTTTGTTCTCAGGATTAACTTTGACGGGATAAATGGCCAATATCCCAATGGCAGCCTGATAGAACATCAGGGCTACCTGTATGGAATGACAACCGAAGGGGGTGTCGCAAATGAAGGCATACTGTTTCGATATGATCCTGTGGCCAACAACATTATAAAACTAACCGATTTTTATGGAGAGGATTATGGAAGATATCCCTATGGCAGTCTCACAATTGGCCCCAACGGTACTTTGTTCGGGCAAACTTATTCGGGAGGTAAATTCGATAAAGGGATCATGTTTGAATATAATGCAGCAACTTCTGTTTTTACCAAACGATTCGATTTTGACCAGGCTGATGAAGGTGCAATGAATATAAGTGGCCTGATGCATGGAACCGACGGTTGGGTTTATGGTACGACCAATGTGGGCGGCCAGTACCATGGTGGTACCATCTACCGTATTAATCCGGCCGACCGTGAGTTTGAAAGCCTTTACGAGTTCGACATCTATACTTATGGAGGGAACCCCTACAGTGGACTGATGCAGGCTGATGACGGATTTTTCTACGGTGTTACCCCATTTGGTGGTACTGTAGGCGCCGGGACAATATACAGGTTCGATGCGAATAGCAAAGTTGTTACAGTACTGGAAGACCTGATCACACCTTCGGAAGGTAAAAAACCGTCAGGACCGCCGGTGCAGGCTTCCGATGGTTTTCTTTACGGATTAACCAACCAGGGCGGTGCTATGGGCCATGGTGCCATTTATAGGTTCAATCTTAGCAACAGCACATATAGCAAACTGGCCGATTTTCAGGATGCAGCATCAGGCAGTCGTCCCGTCGGTAGCCTTATTGAAGCCGCCAATGGCAAATTGTATGCCCTGGCAGAACAAGGAGGGCAGTTTGGTTACGGAACACTCTTTGAATATGATCCAACCGGCGGAACGTTTTTCGTAGTGGTGCATTTCGACGGACTCAACAAAGGAGCAACCCCCGCAGGTACTTTGCTGGA
Source organism: Bacteroidales bacterium (assembly GCA_032250805.1). GTDB lineage: Bacteria > Bacteroidota > Bacteroidia > Bacteroidales > B18-G4 > B18-G4. The sequence continues at coordinate 77,449 of JAVVEM010000009.1, read as the reverse complement.
ATATGATGATAATATCCTCTACGGAATGTGCTCTGAGGGCGGGTTGAATGATGTTGGGACAATATTTGTATATGATGCCATAACAAATATTTGCACAAAGGTGCATGATTTTAATATTGCCGGTGATGGAGCCTATCCCTTAAGTTCATTGATGAAGGCTTCTAATGAAAAGATATACGGAACCACACATTATGGCGGTACATATAATAGCGGAGTTCTATTTGAACTGGACCCGGTATCAGATAATTACCTGCTTATACATGAATTCGAAAACTTCAGGGAATTTCCATGGTTCGGAGCCCTGTTGGAAGTGGAAACAGATTATGGGACAGATGAAGTTGCCATGGAGGAGATGAGCTTTGAATTATTCCCTAATCCAGCTTCTGAGCATATCAATATTAAACCGGTATCGGCAGGCACGACAACGATAAGGATATTAAACCAGTCAGGTCAGGTCGTAGTGAACCATGAGACCGGGATGACCGCAAACGGTTTCGACATTCAGATTGAAGATCTTGATTAGGGTGTATATATTTTGCAGCTTACAAATGAACAGGGCTTCTCAGCCACGCGAAAGTTTGTAAAAATAAAATAATAACATGGTGTTTCCAGCCATAAACCGGCTGGAAACACCATTAAAACCAGACAAGACTGAGAAGACAGTCCAGGTAAAGCGTCAACTGTTCAATCAGTATTTACTTCAGAAACGCTCTATGGTGGCTTCACTCACTTTTTTTTGGTCGATCTCCATAACAGCCATTCCATTTAAAGACGTATTGATTTCTTCATCGCTGATGCTGTAATCCTGAAGTTTGCCTCCAAAATACTGGTCGTAGGCAGCCATGTCGACCAGGCCATGGCCGGAAAGGTTAAACACAATGGTTTTTTCTTTGCCTTCTTCGCGTGCCAGCTTTGCTTCCCTGACTACCTGTGCTATGGCATGGGTAGTCTCGGGGGCGGGGATGATCCCTTCTGTTCTGGCAAAGGCAACACCTGCCTCAAAGCATTCGATCTGTCCAACCGCTCTGGCTTCGATGAGCTTGTCATTCAGCAACTGGCTTACAATTGGACCTGCACCGTGATAACGTAAACCGCCTGCATGGATGCTGGGAGGAATGAAATTATGGCCAAGCGTGTACATGGGCATCAATGGCGTCATCCCGGCAGTATCGCCAAAATCGTAGGTAAATCTGCCCCTGGTAAGCTTGGGGCATGAGTTGGGCTCAACAGCAATAATGCGGCTGCTCTTTCCGTCCAACAGGTTTTTTCTGATAAAAGGGAAAGCTATGCCTGCAAAATTTGAGCCACCACCAAAGCATCCAATCACTATATCAGGATAATCATCAGTTTTTTCGAACTGCCTGAGTACTTCTTCTCCTATGATGGTTTGATGTAGCAATACGTGATTAAGTACACTGCCGAGTGAATATTTGCTGCCTTCATCTTTTACTGCAGCTTCTATCGCCTCGGAAATCGCAATTCCCAGGCTGCCCGGCGAATCAGGGTCTTCGGCGAGTATGCGTTTGCCTGCTTCAGTACGATTGCCTGGTGATGGGAAAACGGTGGCTCCCCAGGTATTCATCATGAACTGACGATAGGGCTTTTGCTGAAAACTCACTTTTACCATGTACACTTCCAGTTCAATATCAAAGAATTTTGTTGCAAAAGCAAGCGCGCTGCCCCACTGACCGGCACCGGTTTCTGTTGTGATCTTTTTCACACCTTCCCTGTAATTATAGTACGCCTGTGGAACAGCGGTATTGGGTTTGTGTGAACCTGCCGGGCTTACACTCTCATTTTTATAATAGATCTTCGCGGGAGTATCGAGCAATTTTTCAAATTCATATGCACGTACCAGTGGTGTTGGCCGCCAGATCTTATAAATATCCATCACCTCTCCGGGGATGTCGATATATTGTTCCTGTGAAACTTCCTGCTCGATCAGTGCCATCGGGAACAGCGGGGCCAGGTCAAGCGGACCTATAGGCTCCTTTGTTGCAGGATGCAATGGGGGCAAGGCAGGATTGGGCATGTCGGCCTGGATATTGTACCACTGCTGCGGCATCTCCTGCTCATCCAGAAAAACTTTTTTGATCTTCGTCATAATGTGGTTTGTGTTAGATTAAACAAAAAAAAGACGTGCCGTAATCGACACGTCTTCATTATTTTCCTGACAAATAATACAATACCGGTTTACGTCATAAACAGAAGTTCATTACGCCACCACCAGGATTTGTATGTATTTATCGTTATTGCCATATGTAAATGCAAATATATGTGATAATTTTTGACATTAATCAAATTTAACGAAAAATTAAGTAAAAAGTATTTGTAAATTTATAAAGTAATGAGTGGGCAGTGTTTTTCGCCGGGAGAAAAGAACATTGCCTCTAAAAAAAATACTGTAATAGGAAAAATGAGCCTCGAAAAAGCTTTTACACCGATAAAACTCCGCGGCCTGTTACTTAAGAACAGGTTTATAAAAACGGCTACCTATGAAGGGATGAGCAGGAATGGGGTCCCTGATGAGCGCCTTTTTGCTTTTCATGGCAGAATGGCTGCCAATAATGTGGCACTGACCACAGTAGCTTACGGAGCCGTAAATGAGGATGGCCTTACCCACGAAGACCAGATGGTGATTGATGAAAATGCTGTTCCGCATCTGCAACGGCTGGCTGGTACCGTACATGAGCAGGAAGGGAAAATATCGCTCCAGCTAACACACTGCGGCTATTTTACAAGGAGTACACGCTTTAAGAGTCGAAGGCCCCTTGGCCCGTCGGCTACGCTGAATAAGTATGGCCTGGTGAAAGGCAGGCCTTTTTCAAAGGCCATGACTCATGATGATATCAGGCAAACGATATCAGACTTTGTAAATGCAGCAGTTATTGCTGCCGGGGCGGGATTCGACGCCATTGAACTGCATATGGGTCATGGCTATCTGCTGAGCCAGTTTTTATCGTCGGCCATTAATAAGCGTAAAGATGAATTTGGTGGCAGTCTCGAAAACAGAATGCGCATCTCAATCTGGATTATCCGGGAGATAAGAAAATCGCTGGGCGATGATTATCCCATCCTGTGTAAACTGAACCTGAGTGATGATTTCGCCAAAGGTTTTACACTTCCTGAATGCATTAAGGCGGTGCAGATGCTCGGTTTGGCCGGGGTCGATGCAGTTATTCTGAGCGGAGGTTTTACAAGCATCACACCCTTTTACCTTATGCGGGGAGAAATACCTTTGAAGGAAATGATTGAATCGGAAAACGATTTCCTGCAGAAGCTTGTGCTTCGTTTTTTTGGCCGGTCGATCATAAAAAAATATGAGTTCAGGGAGAATTTCTTTATCGACCAGGCCAGGCAGGTCAGGAAGAGTACCCGTATGCCCCTGGTCTATGTTGGTGGTGTGGTATCTTCAGAAGGGATCGGGCAGGTGATGGAGGCAGGCTTTGACATGATCGCCCTGGGCAGAGCCTTGATCGCCGAACCAGATTTCCTGCTAAAGGTAAAAAACAGCAATACACACCAATCGCCCTGCGACCATTGCAATATATGTGTAGGATATATGGAGAAAAACGGAGTGGAATGTGTATTGTAAAAATCCCGTCAGAGTATCCTGCGCTCTGCGCCGGCAGGATCGTTTGTGTCAAATGAAATGAGCGACAGCTCCGGCCCGTCCCAGGCGGCATTAAAACTTATTGTATTTCCTATCTTGTCCATCCATGCACCAGTAATACCCGACGACTCATGGATATGGCCATGAAGGCTTAAAAGGGGTTTGCGTTCTTCAAGAAAGCGCTTGATGGCAATACTGCCAACATGCACATCAAGTGGAACATGATCGATCATCATGCCGTCGAGGGCTGCACGGTCGAGCTTGGTTTGATAGGGGGGAGAATGGAAAAGAAAGACCGCCCTTTCCAGTGTTTCATCGATCACCAATTTTTCCAGATCATTTTTGATGGTCTGGTATTCGATGTCACCCTCAGGTTCAACAGTAAAAAATCCCTCAGTAGGATGAATGCATCCCGGGTCGGCATAGCGCGATACATCATAGCGTTCCCAGTCTTTTAAGCGGAATGGCGTAGGAGGGATGTACGCGTAACCGTAAAATGAAAAACCGTTGTGTTCAAACCTTCTTTCATGCATGTATATCCACACACCAAGCTGTTCGGCATCTTTAAAGTCCTGTTCGGTGATCCGGGCATCATCGTTACCCAGGATAAGTAAAACTTTGGGGTAATCTGCCTGCATTTCCTCTTTCAGGTTCAGAAATGATGCCAGCAGGAAATCTTTAAAGAAATCATCAAAATCAATCTCCCGGCTCATGCCATGCGATAACAGGTCGCCACCAAGCAGGACCATACCGGGTTTTTCCTTTTTGATCAGGGCAAACAGCTTTTCGTATCGTGAGGGTTTGCCATGCAGGTCGCTGGCAAAAAAACACTGAGGCATAATATTTACTTTAGTTTTTAACTTTGATCGGACGGGCACGATCATTCACCGATGTGAGCATGATGGCATAACTGTCCTTCTTTTTTATATCTTCATCGGTGATGATATGCAGGTCGATCAGGCTTTCGTTGCTTTTATATCCTGATTTCGTCCGATTCATCTCACTGAGGCAAAGCCCCCATCCCTGCAACCACAGACGGAGGTGCTCAATCTTTTCTTTATCCCCGTCAGAGTGTGCGATGAGATCAATATCAGAACCCGGACCGGCAGTGGCATTTTTTGTGCTGCCGATCAGGTAAAGCCCTTTAAGGCCGAAACGATCCAGATCAAGGTGTTCGACAATCTTTTCAACGATCTCATAACGCCATTTCCAGTGCTGGTCGGGTTCAGGGTTCAGGATCAATTCATCGGGATAACTGCTGTCTTCCTTTTCCTTCGAGTCTTTAAGGTAATTCAGGGTTGATTTTAGTTTTCTTCTGAAAATTGCCCTTCCAAGGGAGTTGGCTATGGTATTGAGCAATTTCTGCTCTTCCGGCAAAAAGGCACTCCCGCGGTGCAGGCGGATCAGCTGGGTATAAACAACCTCTATTTTGCCAGCAATATGCTCTCCAACAACAATGTCGGATGTTTGGATATGTTCCGTCAGGTTGAAATCCTCGGTTGCATAAACATCATCTTCGAGGGTGATCCGGCATTCACAAACTGTAGGATATTGCCAGCCGGGCGGAATGGCTTTAACGAGGTCCTGTAAAACGTATTCGAGCTTACGTTGGTCATCAATCAGCAAATGCTCAATGGTATATAGACAGTTCAGCTCTTTTTTCCGCTCCATCAGTTTTTCAAGCCTTATATCACGATATTTATCATCCATGGCAGATTTCTTTAAAATTAATTTACAGAGTGCATAAAGTTACAAAATTGATAATATCCATTAACGGCTGATTTGCTTTGATTTATAATTCAAGCGGGGAAATTTTGTAAATTTGCCCCCATGAATAAAATCAGAAATATTGTATTTGACCTTGGCGAAGTGATCATCAATGTCGACCCATCGGCAGTGCAGGAACACATGAAAGCGAAGGGTGTAACCAATCTTGATGAGCTTCACCTGAAGCTTTTGAATGATAATATATACCATGATCTCGAAACAGCAAAGATCAGTCCGGAAGAATTCCGCACAGCCATAAAAAATATTGTCGATGCTGAAATTAGCGATCAGGAAATCGATGATGCCTGGAATGCCATGCTGCTTGATATCCCTCCTGAAAGGGTTCGTTTCATGACCAGGCTGAAATCAAAATATAAGCTCTATCTTCTGAGCAATACCAATGCGATCCATTTTGCATATTACGATAAATATTTTCGCGATACCTATGACTATCCTTCTCTGGACAGTTTTTTTACCAGGGCCTGGTATTCCTACCTGATGGGTGTGCGTAAGCCCGACCCCGAAATATTTCGCATGATCCTTGCCGAAGGACAACTTAACCCGGCCGAAACGGTTTTTATTGATGACCTGAAAGAAAACACTGAAGCCGCCGCAAGCACAGGAATTATCCCGTGCCACCTTCCCCCGGGAAAAGAGATCATGGATCTTTTTGATAAAAAGCTGGAACTAAAATGATTTAGCGGTTTTCGATGTGCGATTTTTAATGCACAAAGCCATTGGAGTTCGTTCTCATAGAGTAGTCCCAATATCATAGTACCAAAAAATAAAAAAAAGTCCCACTTGCTAAATAAAAAAAATCGCACATCAAAAACCGCACATCAAAAATCGTTAAATCAACAGGCCTCCCTAACCTCCTCCAGTATATTCAGCAATTTGCCTGCTTCTTCTTCCTGCATCAGTTTTATTTTAAAAGGTTTAAAATTTTTTAACCCCTTGAAATAGTTACTGTAATGCTTCCGCATTTCAAGCATTCCGCGTCGCTCACCTTTATATTCTATCGAATGGATCAGGTGTTGTTTGCAAACGTCAATGCGTTCGTTAATGTCTGGAGCAGCATGAATGGTGCCTTCTCTGAAATATTCCCTGATCTCCCTGAATATCCATGGATATCCAATCGCTGCCCGCCCGATCATGAGGCCATCCACACCATAGCGGTTTTTCATTTCAAGTGCTACTTCAGGACTGGTGATATCGCCATTGCCGATAATAGGGATCTGGATATGTGGATTATTTTTCACCTCACCGATCAGGGTCCAGTCGGCCCTGCCACCATAAAGTTGTGCCCGCGTCCTGCCGTGTATGCTTAATGCGGCTATGCCGGTATCCTGAAGCCGCTCAGCAACCTCAACAATGTTTTTACTGTTTTCATCCCAGCCCAGGCGGGTCTTTACTGTTACCGGAAGCGTTGTTGCCCTGACAACCGCCCTGGTGATCTCAATCATCCTGGGCACGTCTCTGAGCATGGCTGCTCCGGCACCTTTATTGGTTACTTTGCGCACCGGGCAACCAAAGTTGATGTCGATCAGGTCGGGATTGGCCTGAACAGCGATCTCCGTTGCCCTGATCATACTGCCGGTGTCGTGTCCGAATATCTGAATGCCTACCGGTCTTTCTTCTTCTTTGAGTTCAAGCTTGACCACACTTTTATATGCATCCCTGATCAGGCCTTCCGATGAAATGAATTCGGTAAACATCAGATCGGCACCAAGTTGCTTGCATAGCAAACGGAAAGGGAGGTCGGTGATGTCCTCAAGCGGAGCAAGGATCAGAGGAACCTCATCAAATATTAAATTGCCGATGTTCATGGCTTAATTTTTCGGGATTGCGCAGGCATTTGCCGGATGACCGCAAAATTACTACTTTTGGCCAAACCTAAATGATTTGGTATGCAGCTAATCAGTAAACCTTTACTATACGGCAGTTCACCTTTGCTTAAACTCCTTTCGCTGCTGCTGCTCATCCTCCTGAGTCTTCTTTTTACAATGGTTTTCGGAATGGCTCTTGGTTTTTTGTTTTTTGGGTCTGATATGCTGGTAATCATAAAGGGCGGCTTTGTGATGTCTGCGCCCGGCTCTCTGGCTATCCTTAAATTCCTGCAGACCATCAACACCCTTGGGTTATTTGTTTTTCCGCCTTTGATCTTTGCCTCCCTGGTGAGCGAAAAACCCTGGCAATATCTAGCTATGATGCGCACGCCCCGACTGGTCGATATCTTTCTCGGACTGTCATTGATCATCGTCGTTCTTCCTTTTTTGCACTGGCTTGCGGGGATCAATGAGATGATGGAATTTCCGGTATGGTTTTCAGGCATTGAAGATTGGATGAAACAGAGTGAAGAGCAGGCGCGTCAGATCACCGAATTGTTTCTCAGTACAAAGACTTACTCAGGCCTGGCTGTGAACCTTATTATGATCGCAGTGTTGCCTGCTATCGGGGAGGAATTCCTTTTCAGGGGTATTTTGCAGAGACTTTTTCAGGAGTGGTGGAAAAATGTGCATCTGGCAGTATTTATTGCAACTTTGCTCTTCAGCGCACTGCATTTACAGTTTTTTGGTTTTCTGCCCCGCCTGGTTCTGGGATTGTTCCTGGGCTATCTTTTTGTGTGGACCCGATCGATCTGGGTACCGGTGATTGTACATTTTTTTAACAATGGGATTGCTGTTGTAGCAGCCTGGTTTTATGCGCGGGGTAGTATACAAACAAGTTCCGATTCGCTTGGCGATATGCCCGAAACCTGGATCATCATCCTGAGCTTTGTGATTACTGTGTTGATAATCTGGATGTTCTGGAAGGGCAGGGACAAAAAAATGGGAAGTACCAATGAATGATACTTCCCAAAGTATTGGGCTAGAAATACTAATTGCTCAGCTCTGCAACTTTCCTTGAGGAATAGTTGATCTTAAAAGCTCCGACTTTTCGAAGCTCCTGCTTGATATCGGTAATGATCCCCATGCGAGTAGCTTTATCAGCTTTGATCGAAGTAGTAAGAAACTTACGATCGTTTTCATCACGGTCTTCTCTTTCGGCGGCGATAAACTCAGAAATGTCGTCTTTGGTTGCAAAGGCATCATTTAGCTGGATCCTTGATTCGGTCCCGAACTGGGCTTTTAAAGGAACCCCAACGTAAATATAACTTACAAGGGATTTCTTTTCCAATTTCTGGACTTCGGTTGCTTCCGGTGGTTTTACTTTCACAATGAGCGTAACCTCGCGCATTGTGGTGGTAACCATAAAGAAGAAAAGTAGCATAAAGATAATGTCGGGCAAGGCCGAGGTATTGATCTTTTGCGGGCCGGTTGATTTTTTCTTTTTGAATCTGGCCATATTAATTTCCTCCTATATTTTCAGGTTCCGCCTCGGAGATCGCCATAGGAATAGCCGTTTGAATGGCTTGTCGATGGTCTTCATTTACGAGGTTTGTAAATTTTACACCGTAATACCTCACCGCAAGCTCATCGCGGAGTTCGGAAAAGGCAGCGGTTAACTCATTCTGAACCTTTATATACATCTCGTAGGAAGTTCCTCTGTCGTTCTTTAACGACACCACCCCCTTCGATACCTCTACTTCGCCAAGGTGCTCAATAAACCGCAATTCCATTTCAGGAAGCGTTTCGCTTTTATACGGATTGGTCATGAATTCCTTAACGTTATCTTTCAGCGTACTGATATCGCCTTGTTCCCCTTCCACCATCAGGCGGTCGGAGCTGTTTACAAGGACCTTAAAGACATTACGTTCTTTAACGTCGATATCCTCTTCATTTTCAACGGGTGGAGGCAGCTTCCTTACGATCCCTGTATCAATGTCCATGGTTGTGGTTACCAGGAAAAAGATCAGTAGCAGAAACGCAATATCTGCCATTGATCCGGCATTTATTTCAGGTGCTTCTCTGGATGCCATAGTGATTATTATTTAAAAAGTTTTGAGATACTGGCGTAGATGATCGCTAAAACGGCAAGTCCTGCCAGGATATAGGTAAAGATCAGTCCTGCGCCTACATATTTAGCTGTTTCCGCTGTTGTACCCAGTTTTTCGAGCCTGAGTTCTTCAATCCCGACCTGGGACAGCGAATAGGCAATGATCGCAATAATAACCATCAGCCCTAATGCGATAAAGATCTTAATTGAATTTTTAGGATTCAGAATAAGAAACGCGATGGGAAATAGAATTGTGATCACTGCAGTAAAGATCAACAGGGCATATCCCCAGTATATCAGTACATCATCGGAGATCGCCCCCCCATAGAAAAGGGCCGCCAATAAAGCTGATATGCCCAGGAGTACTCCCAGAAATATACGTAATATTTTTGATGCTAGTACTGTCATGATAACTCAGTTTTATTTTTTATTCTTAGCAAGAATATCAATGAATGAAATGGTGCTATCTTCCATAGCATTAACAAGGCCGTCAACTTTTGACACGATGTAATTAAAGAAGATCTGCAGAATGATGGCAACAATAAGACCAAACACTGTGGTAAGCAGCGCCACTTTAATACCACCGGCAACAACTGCCGGCGAGATGTCGCCCATTGCTTCAATACTATCAAATGCGGAGATCATCCCGATAACAGTACCCATAAACCCGAGCATCGGGGCAATGGCGATAAAGAGGGAAATCCATGAAAGTCCGCTTTCGAGCCTGCCCATGAGCACACTGCCGTATGAAACGATTGATTTCTCAACTTCTGCAAGCCCGTCTTCATAACGGGTAAGGCCCTGGAAGAAAATGCTGGCAACGGGGCCGCGTGTGTTTTTGCACACATCTTTTGCAGCATCGATACCGCCTGTTTCAATGGCATTTTCAACTTTATTGAGCAGCTTTTTAGTGTTGGTGGTGGAAAGATTCAGGTAAATGATCCTTTCAATACAGATCGCCAGGCCGAAGATCAGTGCCAGGAGCACAAAACTCATGAACATGGCATTACCTTCAATGAATTTTTCTTTGAGCACCTCGTGAAAACCCTGGGGTTCTTCAACTTCATCAACAAGGGTTTGCATTGGTGTTGCTGCCTGGGCAACAGCAGTGGTGTCAACGGCTGTTGTATCAGTGGTTTCATCAATATCTTCTGCGCTGATGTCCTGGGCAATGGCAGTTGATACGGCAAACACAAGCATTCCTGCGATGGTTAGAAAAGCAATTAATTTTTTCATAGCCAATAATTGTTAAATTCTACGTTGTGGATAATTTAGTTTGTAAATATATGTTTTTCTCAATAATATGCATTTGGCGGAGAGAATGGGATTCGAACCCATGATGCGCTTTTGACGCATACACGCTTTCCAGGCGTGCGCCTTCGACCACTCGGCCACCTCTCCTGTATCGTTCACAGCCAAGGCCGAATCCAATAATCAGGCAGCTAAAGTAATAAAAAATTAATTGATAGTGCAATTTCTCATGTAAATTTTACTTCAGGTTATTTGTTGCATATTTTGTGTATTTGCTCCAAAAACCGTGCTGAAAAATACTTTTCAAAAAATTTATTAAAATCAAGTCTTTCAAAGGCTCAACTCACCTCTGAGCGGGCTTTGTAAGGCTGTGGCCAGCTTTTTCCCCGCATAACCTTGTCCAAGTATGAACATCAGCTTTGTAACTGCGGCTTCGAGGGTCATGTCAAAGCCACTTACTACCCCGGCCTCGGAAAGTGGTATGCTCGCCTGGTATTTGCCGTGCTCAACAGCGCCACCCTTGCATTGTGTAATGTTTAATATGAATAATCCATTGCTGATCGCTTCGCTGAGCAGACGTATAAATTCCGGATCGGTATGGGTATTTCCTGTACCATATGTTTCCAACACCAATGCTTTCAATCCTTCGGTATTCAGAATATGCCTGACGGCTTCATTGTTGATGCCCGGAAAAAGTTTCAATACCATTACTGATGTATCCAGCGATTTATGCACTTTAAGCTTTTTGAAATTAAGCTTGTGAATGGCATTGTTATTAATTTTAATGTAAACCCCCACATCAGCCAGTACAGGATAATTCACTGAACGGAAGGCCTCGAAATTTTCAGCATTGTATTTAAATGTACGATTACCGCGATAGAGCTGGTTTTCGAAATAGATACATACTTCCGGAACCATAGGTGTATCATCTTCATGCATGGCAGCGATCTCAACAGCAGTGACAAAATTCTCTTTTCCATCGGTGCGGTTGATCCCCAGTGGTAATTGTGAACCGGTAAAGATCACAGGCTTATTCAGATTTTCAAGCATAAAACTCAGGGCGGATGCAGAAAAGGCCATGGTGTCGGATCCGTGCAGGATCACAAATCCATCAAACAACTCATAATGCTTTTCAATAATACCGGCCAGCTTTATCCATCCTGCCGGTCCCATATTCGAGGAGTCAACCGTAGGATCAAACGAAACATAATCAAGATCGTAATCACAGTCATCAAATTCAGGTATAAATTTCGACATGTGCTCAAATTCAAGCGGTTGCAGGGTGCCACTGGCTTTATCCATGATCATGCCAATGGTGCCTCCGGTATAGACTACAAGGATCTTTCGTTTTGTTTCCATAATCAGATGTTGAAGTTAAACAGTTTGCCTGCATTTTGTGTAGTAATCCGCGACACTTCTTCAAGGGGCATTTTCAGCACTTCTGCAAGCTTGTCGGCCACATGGATAAGATAGGCGCTTTCATTTCTTTTACCCCTGTGGGGAACAGGTGGCAGAAAAGGAGCATCGGTTTCAAGTATAAGATGTTCGATGCCGATTTGTTCCACCACCTGGTCGAGCCCTGAACGCTTGTAAGTGAGCACCCCGCCAATACCCAGCATGAACCCGAGCTGAATAGCACGCTCTGCTTCCTCCCTGTTGCCGGTAAAACAATGAAAAACACCCTGTAATCCGCTGATATCCCTGTTCTCAAGCTGACTGAATATTTCCGTAAAGGATTCACGCGCATGGATCACAAGGGGCAGGTTATATTCAATGGCCAGGTCGATCTGAAAATTAAAAGATGCAAGCTGTTCGCGGTAATACGTCTTATCCCAGTAAAGGTCAATACCCGTTTCTCCAATACCATAATAAGTATTTTCTTCGAGCAGCTTGATAATCTTATCGAGCTCCTGTTTGTAGTTTTCTTTTACCGAGGTCGGATGAAGGCCCATCATGGGAAAGCAATTCTCCGGAAAACGATCGCAAAGGCCATGCATCCCTTTTACTGAACTGCTGTCGATGTTTGGAAGGAACATATACTTTATGCCGCTGGTGATGGCCCGCTCAACCATCTGCTCGCGGTCTTCGTCAAATGCATTTAGGTAAAGATGCGTGTGGGTGTCGATCAGTATCATTCGGCAAAAATACTAAATTACGGGGTGTCGGGTGTCAATGTCTGGCTGATGTGTGAAATTGTTTTGGTTTTTTGGAACACGGAATTTGGATTTTGTTAATTTTATCCTCCGTAACGACGAAACAGTTTGAAGAAAATCCTCATCATACGCTTTAGTTCCATTGGCGATATCGTACTCACAACACCTCTCATCAGGTGTCTGTATGAACAATTGCCCGGTGCCGAGATACACTACCTTACTAAAGAAAAATTTTATAAAATACTCGAAGCAAATCCATACATCCATAAAACCCACCTTTTTCGGGATGACCTCAAAGGGGTGATCAGGATTTTGAAAAAAGAGCATTTTGATTTTGTTGTCGACCTGCACAGGAACATCAGGTCGGCGAGGGTAAAAATCGCCTTGCGAAAGCCATCAGACACCTTCCGTAAACTAAATTTTGAAAAATGGCTGCGGGTAAATTTAAAAACGGGCAAACTTCCCGACATACATATTGTTGACCGTTATTTTGAGGCGGTGAAACAACTTAATGTCAGGAATGACGGGCAGGGCCTTGATTACTTTATTCCTGATGAAGACCTGCTCACACACAACGATCTTCCGGGTATTTATTCCGGTGGATTTGTGGCCCTGGTGGTTGGTGCCATGCACTGCACCAAAATGATGCCTGTTGATAGATTGATGGAACTTTGTCGCATGATCGATAAACCCATTATTTTGCTTGGAGGACCTGATGATCATGCCAGGGCGCAGCAGATCGCTTCTGTCAGTAGCGAACGAATATACAATGCCTGTGGCAGCTTTAATATCAACCAGTCTGCTTCTCTGATCAGACTGGCCGGGAAAGTGATCACCCATGATACAGGGTTGATGCATATTGCCGCTGCCTTTCGTAAGGAGATCTATTCACTTTGGGGGAATACAATCCCTGAATTTGGAATGTACCCCTATCTGCCTGAAGGAGAAGGCAAGTCTGTGATCATGCAAACCCTGGGCCTTTCATGCCGTCCGTGCAGCAAGATCGGATTTGCAAAATGCCCCAAAAAGCATTTTAAATGTATGAAGGACATTGATCTTGAAAAGCTCGCAGCCATGATCAATGAATAATACGAACCTACCCAAGAAAAGGATTGTTGGCTTTTTCGAATCCTATACTTGTTTCGGGACCGTGACCACTGTAAACAATTGTATCGTCGGGCAGTACAAAAAGTTTTTCAAAAATACTCTTCTTCAGCAAATCGTAATCTCCTGTGGGGAAATCAGTACGGCCAATGCTCATCTGGAATAAAACATCCCCGGCAATAACGAATTTATCTTCCTTACTATAAAAACATACGCTTCCGCTGGCATGACCCGGGGTATATAACACTTCCAGCGAACTTTTACCAAATGTGATGTTGTCGCCTTCATCAATAAATTGCTTTACTTCAGGATTCCTGTCAAGCTTAAGCCCATAAGTAGAGGCAGTGCTTGTGGAATGATCGAGAAATGGAAGCCCGGCTTTGTGGGCTTTGGGTTCGAGTCCCAGCCTCTCCTCCAGCATATTACATCCTACAACATGGTCGATATGGGTATGTGTGAGCAACATATGCATAGGCATAAGCTCTTCATCTTCCAGAAAAGCAATGAGCTGATTACATTCCTTTCCATCAGAACAGCCCGGATCGATGATCACACATTCCTTCGTCGCATCATATAAAACATAGGTGTTTACCTGGAAAGGATTAAAAATAAACTTTTTTAGCTGTGTCATATCCTGTGATTTTCGTTTTTGTCAAAGTCAATAAAACATCCCGTTAAGCGTTATTATCAATAATTGTTTTCAGGCATCAAAGATATCAATTATTGATTTCATGTTGAGCGGGGCACGTGGTCGCGGAAATTTATCTAAATTAGCACGTGCAATCAATACACCGACTGTGTTTTAGTGAAGAGAAAACATTCCATACAACCATTGGCACTCAGTATCCTCATGCTGATGTTCGGGCTGTTTGCGGATAAGTTGAATGCCCAGTTTTATAACGGATCTCAGCTTAAATTTGGCAAAAACAGGGTGCAGTATAAAGATTTCTTATGGACCTATTACAGCTTTGATCAGTTCGACACCTATTTTTACCGTAACGGACAGGAGCTTGCACAATATACTGCACGCTATGCACAATCGCACATCGAGGAAATTCAATTAAAACTCGAATCCTCACTTGATGAAAAAATCCAGTTTATTATCTTTAATAACCTTTCCGACCTGAAACAGAGCAATATCGGCCTGATGCAGGAACAGCAATATAATACGGGAGGTGTTACCCATATTATCGGAAAAAAGGTGTTTCTGTATTTTGATGGCTCCCATACCAATTTCGAACAACAGCTCAGGGCCGGGATTTCTTCCATTATCTTCAAGCAAATGATGTTTGGCCAGAGGCTGGGCTCACAAATCAAGAACAATACCTTATACACCTTACCCGCCTGGTTTGAGGACGGTTTAATTTCCTGGTTATCGGAAGGATGGAATACCGATATCGACAACAGAGTGCGCGATGGGATCCTGAGTGGCCGCTACGACAAGTTCAATCACCTTGATGGTGCTGATGCAGTCGATGCCGGGCACTCGCTGTGGAAATATGTTGCCGATAATTACGGAAGCTCAGCGGTACCCAATATTGTACATATGACGAAGGTTACACGCAGTGTTGAAAATGGCTTCCTGTACGTTATCGGATTGTCGTTTAAAGATCTGATCGCCGAATGGAAAAAGTACTACCTCGAAAAATACAGTGCCGATGAAACCGGGAGGTATCTTCCCGGAAAAAGTATTCAGAAAAAAAATAAGGACCACCTGGTTTACATGAGGCCTGTGCTGTCGCCCGGCGGAAAAGAGATCGCTTATGTGACCAACAATATGGGACGGTATAAGCTGTATGTGCAGAACCTGCCAACAGGAAAGAAGAAATGTATTTACCGCGGCGGATACCGGCTGGATGAAAAAACTGATTTTAGCTATCCATTGCTCGACTGGAACCCGGCAGGAGATATACTGGCTTTCATTGTGGAGCGAAAAGGTGAGATATACCTGTATTTTTATTCGCTTGAGAATAAAGAACTGAACAGGATCATTTTATATAATTTTGAAAAGGTTCTGGAATTTTCCTATGCCCCCGATACAAGAAAACTTCTGATGTCGGCAGTAGTGAAAGGACAGTCGGATATTTTCCTTTTCAACATCTCCTCAGGCTCGTACGAACAGATCACAAATGATATCTACGACGACATTCATCCACGCTTCGTCGACGGGGGCCGCATGCTCGTATTCAGCTCTGACCGTATTTCCGATACTTTGCCTCAACCCCTGGCACCTTATCCGGATATGATCCCGCTCAATTATGATTTGTTTGCCTATAATTACAAAACCAAAAGCAATATACTCCGAAGGATTACCAATACGCGCTTTGCCAATGAACGCTACCCCATTGAATACGGCGATGGTTACTTTGCCTACCTGAGTGATGAAAATGGGATATATAACCGCTATGTGGCCCGCTTCGACAGTGCGATCATTGCTGTTGATACAAGTATACACTATCGATTCTTTACACAATCAGTGCCGGCAACAAATTACAGCCGGAATATTCTTTTCCATGATGTAAATGCCGGTGGCGGACAAATTGCCGAAGTAGTATACGATGATCACAGCTTTAAAATTTTTACCGAAGAATTATTGCCAGGGGATGCGATGGTTGGCGAGGACCTGATAAACACCGCCTATATGGAACGCTTAAAAACAAGTAAAAGCGATACGGGCAGGGCGTTGCCGGTGATCCGGCCAGTGATGCCCCCAAAACCCCAAAAACAACGCTTTTTTAATGTCTATGAAGGCGACACCATTTTTGAGGAGGCACAAAAAATCGATATCGATAATTATGTGTTCGAACGGCAGGCTACCTATAATGTTGGCGGAAATGCCAGGTCGGCCTGGGTGCTGGATAAAGACAGCACCAGAAAATTTGTTGTACCAAAAAAATTAAATTACAGGGTTGAATATTCAATAAATGAGTTTGTTACGCAGGTCGATTTTAATTTTATCAATATGACCTATCAGCCTTTTGCAGGAGGCGGGTCGCCGGTGTTTCTTAATCCTGGCTTCAATGCACTCTTTATGGTAGGAATGACTGATCTACTCGAAAATTATCGTCTTGTGGGAGGTGTAAGGCTGAATATCAATCTTGTCAATAATGAGTACCTTTTTAGTTTTAGCAACCTGAAAAATCGTCTCGACAAAGAGATCGTCCTGCACAGGGTTTCGGTCGAAAATGTAGTTGGTTTTGATATTATCCGCAATCACTCACATGAGGCATATTATATACTTAAATGGCCTTTCAGTCCGGTACTTGCTGTGCGCGGGACAGCCTCCTACCGTAATGATGCCACTGTATACCTTTCGACCGATCAGGTAAGCCTTGCCAGGCAAACCACCCATAAAAACTGGGGCGGACTGAAAGGGGAATTGATCTATGACAATACGCGTAACCTGGGGCTTAACCTTTACGAAGGAGCAAGGTACAAGATATTCGCTGAGTATTATCAGCAGATTGAAAAGGGCAACCAGCAGTTGATCGTTTTGGGGGCTGATTTTCGCCATTACCTGAGGATCCACAGAACCTTTATCTGGGCCAACCGCTTTGCGGCCTCAACATCACTGGGTCACAACAGGCTGATCTATTACATGGGGGGCGTAGATAACTGGCTTGCACCAAAGTTCAATAACGAAACCCCAATCGATTATTCGATGAATTGGGCCTTTCAAACCCTGGCCACGAACATGAGAGGGTTTAAACAAAACATCAGAAACGGAAACAACTTTGCATTGATCAATTCAGAATTGCGTTTGCCGGTGTTCAGGTATTTTTATAACCGGCCGGTAAAATCTGATTTTCTGAATAATTTTCAGGTAGTTAGTTTTGTTGATGTAGGTACCGCCTGGACAAGCTGGGATCCATATTCGGAAGAAAATTCGCTGTATACAAGTTATATCGAAAGCGGATCGCTTTATATCAGGGTTGAAGAGCAACGCGATCCGGTTGTTGGCGGTTTTGGCTTTGGCCTGCGAAGTCATATCCTCGGATACTTCATGCGTGGCGATATTGCCTGGGGTGTGGAAGATGGACGGGTGTATAAACCGGTATTTTATTTCTCCCTTTCACTCGACTTCTAAATGACCTAAGTGCAATATCGAAATGACTATAACCAGCCGGCAGTGATAAAAAATAGAATTGGCAACAAAACCATCAAGCAATTTCAATATTCTTTATTCTTATTATCTTGCAAAAAAATCTGAATAATGGATTATAAAAATGATTCACGCATTGTACTCGGACTGGATGCAGGTGGCACAAATCTCGATTTCTTTGCCATCAAGGGTGGCGAATTGATCACCGAAGGGATCAGGTATCCCGCTGCTGCTGACAAGTTGGAAGATATCCTTCAAAGGATTGTTCAGGGGTTTGAAGAAGTATTGGATAAGGCGGGCGGAAAAGCTGCGGCTATTAGCTTTTGTTTTCCGGGGCCAGCCGACTATGAAAATGGAATTATCGGAGATCTCGAAAACATGCCGCTTTTTCGCGGGGGTGTACCGCTAAAATCCATGCTTGAAGATCATTTTGGTATTCCTGTATACATCAATAATGATGGCGACCTTTTTACTTATGGTGAAGCCCTGGCCGGCTTGCTGCCCGAAGTGAATGCAAAACTTCAATTATCAGGAAATCCCAAAAGGTACCATAACCTTCTTGGTGTAACCTTTGGAACAGGTTTTGGCGGTGGAATGGTTTTGAATGGAGAACTCTTCAGGGGGGATAACTCTGCAGGCTTTGAGATCAACAGGATGCGGAATAAGTTATATCCTGAAACAAGTGCCGAGGACAGTGTAACCATTCGCGCAATAAAAAGGGTATATGCCAGGGAAGCAAATATTCATGCAGCGAAAATACCTGAACCTGATGAGATCTATAAAATTGCCACCGGGCATACCAAGGGCAATATTCATGCGGCAAAAACTGCCTTCGACGAGCTGGCGGAGGTGGCCGGCGATACACTTGCCAATGCAGTTACACTTACCGATAGCCTGATTGTGATCGGGGGAGGACTGTCGGGAGCTGCAGCAGTATTCATGCCGAAGCTTGTTGAAGAGATGAACACTGCATTTACCGGGCTTAACGGCGATAAGTTAAGCCGGCTCGAGATTGAGGCATTTAACCTGGAAGATGAAAAAGGATTTGCCGGTTTTGGTAAAAATACATCCACCAGGGTTAGTGTGCCTTTCAGTGATCGTGAGGTTGGCTATGATCCGGTAAAAAAGATCGGTGTAGGTCTTTCCCGCCTGGGAACCTCACACGCCGTTGCTATTGGGGCATATACCTATGCATTGAATGAACTTTCCTGAGAGAAAATTTGTTAGTTAAACGAATTCCGGTGCACCTGGCTGTTGAAAGCATGTGCATCATACAAATCCCGACAAATGAAGTTATATCCCATAAAAACAGGAAATCTGAAATTAGATGGTGGCGCTATGTTCGGCGTTGTACCCAAACTCCTTTGGCAAAAACAATATCCTGCTGATGAAAACAACCTTTGCAACTGGGCGATGAGATGCCTTTTGGTGGAAGATGGCGAGCGCCTGGTGCTGATCGACAACGGGATTGGCGACAAACAGGATCAGAGCTTTTTAAAGCACTACCACCTAAATGGTGATGCCTCACTTGAATCGTCACTGGCCGGTTATGGTTTCAAACCGGAGGATATTACGGATATGATCCTGACACATCTTCATTTTGATCATTGCGGGGGAAGCATAAAATACAACGACGACCAAACAGCATATGAGCTTGCTTTTCCAAATGCCACCTATTACGTGAGCAAACCACAGTATGATTGGGCTACAAATCCTAACCATCGTGAAAGTGCTTCATTTCTGAAAGAAAATATTTTTCCTATAGAAGAAAGTGGCCGGCTGCGACTCATTGAAGAAGAAGGTGAGATCCTGCCGAATATCAGCATAAGACTCTATAACGGACATACCGAAGGGCAGATCATCCCACTGATCAATTATAATGGACGAACCCTTGCCTTCATGGCTGATCTCCTGCCGGCAACAACACATATACCGATGCCCTGGATAATGGCCTACGATACCAAACCACTGGTAACCCTGGAGGATAAGGAGCGTTTTTATGCAGAAGCCCTTCCCGGCGACTATGTGCTGTTTTTTGAGCACGACCTGTATAATGAATGCTGTACCATACAGGATACTCCGAAAGGGGTGAGGGTAAAAGAAACATTCAGCCTGGCAGAGATCTAGAAACTGTATCTTGCCGCCAGGTCTTTCAATAGCCGGGTATTCAGGCCATGGTCAATACCATTCATTTCGCAGTACTCGACCAGCGAGAGGGTGTTAAGGTTTCCCATCAACTCATGATCGGTCATAGGACAGCCGCCAATGCCCCCGAGCACGGTGTCGAAACGCTTCACGCCTGCCGTCCAGGCAGCATCAACCTTATCGTAAAATTCTGAAGGCAGAGTATGGAGGTGAATGCCGAATTCCATTTCAGGGAATGCCGGAATAAGTTTGGAATAAACCTTATGGATGAGGTCCGGGCCTGCAAGCCCCAGGCCGTCGGCAATTGGAAGCACCCTGAACCCCTGTTCAAGGAAATAACCTGAAATATCCATTAGCATATCTATCGACCACGGGTCGCCGTACGGGTTGCCAAACCCCATGGATATTACAACAAGGAGCTCCTTGTTGTTTTCCTTGCAGAGTCGGTTGAGATCCCTGATGAGCAGTTTTGATTTAACGAAACTTGAATTGATATTCTTCTGCAAAAAGGTTTCAGACAGGGCAAACGGAAAATAAAGCTGATCAATCATATTGAAACGTACTGCCTCCAGTCCACCTTTCATATTGGCCACCAGTGCCATGACCCTGGAATTCGTTTCCCTGAGGTCCAATCCTGCAAGTACCTCAGGGGTATCTTTCATTTGCGGAATGGCCCTGGGCGAGACAAAACTGCCCACTTCAACTGAATCAAATCCAGCCCTGAATAGTTGGTTGATGTATTCGGTTTTTACCGCTGTGGGTATAAACATGTCAATGCCCTGGAATCCGTCCCGGGGACTTTCTATGATCTGAATACTCATTTAGTAAATAAGTTGGTTTTGGTGCACACTAAATCAATTATCTGTCTTCTTCACCAGTCATCATCCATTCCTTTCATATCCATCACTCAATACCGGCTCCCTGCCTGCATTGCCATTCAGGAGCACCCTAGCTTTTCCTGCCGCTTAATTCCTTTGGTATCCTACCGTTCTTGATCGACTCTGAGCGCAGTGGTCTTCCACAAATGCGTTCAACCATGCGGCCGATCTCAAGCACCCTGTCAACATCAAGACCTGTGTCAATACCCATTTCATCCATCATCACCACCATGTCTTCAGTTGATACCAGGCCAACGATATTTGGATCCTTATAATAATAGCGCCCGGTTCCGGCTACAGGTACACCGCTAACAAAATTAGCGGGTTGTCCGCCGATGCCTCCCATGGTTGATTCGTAATTGGTTATTCCGGCCTGAAGGGCAGCCAGGACATTGGCAAGGCCCCATCCGCGTGTGGTATGGAAATGTGCGATATGCTTTTCCGGTTTGGGAATGGCTTCAAGAAGCATACTGAAATATTGATATACCCTGTCGGGAGATGCAGAGCCATCATGATCGGCATGTTCGATATCGTCGGCACCAATATCCAGGAAATGTTTGGTAAATTCAATGGCTTTCGACATTTCTGTAGGCCCCTCGATCGGACATCCCCAGATTGTACTTACAGTACCATTTACGAGAATGCCTGCATCATGGCATTTGGGGATATATTCCTCGCACATTTTGAAATATTCCGCTATCGTCAAGCCTGAATTCTTTTTCTGGTGCGATTCTGATGTAGAAACCATGACCAGTATCCGGTCGGGACCGTATCCGTCTTTTTTTGCCTGTATGGCCCGATCGAGCGAACGCTCACGAATTGTTATAGCTGTTACAGTTACATCATCAAGCTTATCCTTTACCTTTTTGCTTTTATGCAGTTGCATCATCAGGTCGTCAGCATCCCCGAACTGGGGCATCCCTTTAGGATTGCCGAAATTTGTGGATTCGATATTCTTAAATCCTGCCAGGATAAGCTGCTCAAGTACCCACAGCTTGGCTTCGGTAGGAATAAACTGCTCTTCGTGTTGAAACCCGTCCCTGACGGTGATATCTCCGATTCTTACTTTTTTGGGATAATTAAAACTCATATGTTATCATTTAATTTATAATTTGAAATCATTCTCACTAAAAAATGAGGAATACCTAAACCATGGCAGACGGCAAATTCATGACAGGTATTTTCCCATGCTAAAATAATAAAATTATTTTAAAATCAAAGCGCAACAAGCGGGATATAATAAGTAAGGGCGCCCGAAGTGAGCGCCCTTATTGATTGCCTAAATGTATGCCCTGTTCAATCTATTCGTCAGGACACATTTTTATATACCTTTCTTCCGTTAAATTGCGATGATGCTTTCCACCCTCAGCATGGGTTTTAGTAAAAATCCCCCATTGCCCTGCAACACGATAGATTCATCAACATCAAAGTTCAACACGATCTCATAGGTCGATCCGGCTTCTGCCGTGAAATTGAGGTTGAGCTTCAATCCAGACTGCTGGGCACTGGGCGTTTGCAGGTCATGAGCAACAGAATCGATTACTACATAGTTGTCATTTCCAAGCACCAGCCTCATCTGGCCTATATATCCAACCGGCAATTCGCCGCCGGTGGCAATAATCACCATGGTATTATCCAGTTCAAGCAGGTTGTACATGCCTGAATTGGTGGGCAGGTCCATCCATACGATATTACCGTTGGTGTCGCCGTAATGTATGGCCACGGATTCAATGTGAACATTCACTTCTGAAAAAAGGTCGAGGCTATCGGTATTATTCAATGACTTCCCATCATTGAAGTCGGTCATCTTGACTTTTATATTGGAAGTGGGCTCGTTTTCGTCTTTATTACATGAGGTAATCAACAGTGTCGATCCGGCCATCAGGGCAAGGATCAATATTTTTAATGTCTTCATAATTGTTATATTTTTATTTAATGATTATTTCTTACTGAAAGAATATTTTGTCCGGCGAAACCGGAAAGGAGGTGACGGGATGAACCCGCCACCTCAGGGAGATATATAGAGATTACCTGGATTCTGCCAGTTCTTCGATCTCATTGTCGCGAACCACGATTACCAGGTAACGGGATTGTTTCCAGAATTTTTCAGGATCAGTAATGGTCAGCCATTCGGCACGATCATTGGCGTATTCCACTTCATAGCTTGAGGGGTCACGTTCATTCACAATATCAAAACGTTTGGCATAGATGGGTATCCTGCTGATCTGACGCGTGTCTATTTCTTCAAACTGACTGTTATCAGGGGCTTCTGCCAGAGTAGTTACCCGGTTGATACCCAGAAATCCGCCTTCTTTTTGCAAAACCGAACTGTCGCGAAGGGTCTTGTATGTACCTAAAGCATAATAGGCTGTATGGAATGCCTTATCCTTTTCCAGCAACAGTTGATTCTGTTGTTCAATAATGCTGCTTTTCTCTTCTACATCTTCACCAAGCACATTTACCTGAACTGCCAGGTCATCTCTTTCCACTACCGTCTTGTCCAGGTCTTCAATGAGGGCTTCTTTTTCGGCCACGAGCTTGTCAAGCTGGTTCTGGTATTCACCAACACGCGTTTTAAGGGCATTGACGGTTTGCTCATACCCCTCCAGGCGTGCATTTTTTTCATCCAGCTTGTTATTCAGGCTGGCGATCAGGTTGTTGTTTTGAGCTATGAGATGCTCAATGAAGTTGATTTCATTTTGTATCCGTTCTTCCGGTGCAAGGTTCCCGCTTTGCTCAGGACCTGAGAAATCATTCTGTATCATGCTTTCATGCTCCCGGATACTGGCCAGATTTGCTTCGATCTGATTAAAGATTGCCAGAACCTGGTTCTGCTGGTCTATCATGTTCTGTTCGGCAGTAGCTTTCAGTTGTTTGTTGTTGTCATACTGCAGATAAAATGCCAGGCCGCCCACAAAGGCAACTAAAACGATTAAAATAATCGCCAATCCAACAGGCATGCTCTTTTTCTTTCGATTGTAATCCATTGTTTGTCCTCCTTAAATTGTTTATTTTTTTGGTTGATGGTTCATTCGTTATTTTGTACCATTCTTCCTGTTTTACAACATTTACGAATCGAACCACAAAATGAAGTGCCAAAGGCGTGCCAACCTATGGTAATATATTTAAACATCAATATATCAAGTAGATAAGAATTGGAATAAAACTCAATCAGACGCAAAAAGAAAGAGATATTATCAATTTGAGAAAATCTAGATCTCTTTTAACATGCGGTAGATAGTAGCCTGGCTGATACCCAGTTTTTTGGAAACCGAAGGGATGTCGCGGTTATATTTATTCAGATAAAAGTCGAGGATCTTTTGGTTATATTTTTTCATGGTCATTTCTTCCGAAACCAGTTCGAACATCAGGTCGGAATGGCTGAAGATAATATCGGTTGCTTCGATGATCTCTCCTGTCGACATCACAACACCAAGTTCGACGATTGATTTCAATTCCCTGACATTGCCCGGCCAGGAGTAACGCATCAGCTTGTTCATGGCTGATTCGGAGATCTTTTTAGGTTCCATCTGGTTTTCCCGGCAGTATTCTTCAAGGAAATGCAAAGCCAGCAGGATGATATCTTTATCCCGGTCGCGCAGGGGCGGCATGTCAATGGGCAAGCCCAAAAGCCTGTAATACAGATCCTGTCTGAAATTTCCGTTCTTAACTTCATACTGCAGACTGCGGTTACTGGCAACAATGATCCGGCAATCGATCTTTACCAGTTCGTTACTTCCTATCCTGCTGATCTCTCTTTCCTGCAAAGCCCTGAGTAGTTTAGGCTGGAAATTCAGATCCGTTTCGGTGATCTCGTCCAGGAATAATGTTCCTCCTTTGGCCTCTTCAAACTTTCCTTTCCTTCTGGCCACTGCCCCGGTAAAGGCCCCTTTCTCATGCCCGAAAAACTCGCTTTCAAAAAGTTCTGATGGTATCGCACTCATGTTTACCGGGACAAAGGGCTTATTCTTGCGTGAGGAATTATAATGAATGGCTTTGGCAGCTACCTCTTTGCCCGTTCCGGTCTCACCGGTGATAGTAACGGTTAGGTCAGTGCTAACTGCTTTTTTCATCATCTCCATGACCTTTATCATTGCCGGGCTTTTTCCGATGATGACCTTTTCAAAGCCATATTTTATTTCCACCTCTTGCTCCAAAAATTCGATCCGCTGCTTCAGGCCCAGGTTGTCCCTGATCCGTCCCATCACATTTTGCAGCCTGCTTTGTATCTCCTCGTTCTTCACCAGGTAATCGAAAGCCCCTTCTTTGAGCAGGTCCACAGCAGTTTGTACATCTTCCTGCTCGGAGATCACTACCACTTCCGCCGTTTTATTTCTTTTCCGGATCTCTTTCAGCAGTTCCGAACCCTTGATATCGGGCAGACGATAATCCAAAGTTATGGCATCCGGCATCTCGTACAGGCTGTCCAGCAAGTCCTTCCCGCGCAAAAAGCTCTTAACTTCGTATTCGGGGACCATATTCAGATGATGTACCAATAACTTATTATACCATTCATCATCTTCCACAACAAAAATTCTTAGGTGTTCTTTTTTCATGGTTTTAATTTACATTGAATTCCGGGTGTGAGCGGATATCATCCCTGATACGTCCAAATTCCTTTTTTGCTTGTTTTATAAGTGAGCTTACGTTTACGGGTGTTTTTTCGCTTTCGAGCTCATGCTGGATAGCTTTCAGCAGCGAATAGAGTTTTTCTGCCCGCAGGTGCCTGCATGGAGCGCTGATCTTATGAGCCATATCAGCAGCCGGCTGCCATTCGCCCTGATGAATGTGCTGTGCGATAAGATCCAACCCGGAAGCAGTATTCGTAACGAACATTTGTACCATTTCCCTGAAAAAGGCATTATTGCCTGCAGCACTGACACGCAACGGGCTCAGGTCATAACCCGCCTTCCCGGTCTGGTTTGCCAGATCCTTTTCATCCTGTTCCTCCCCGGGGAAATATTCCTGTCTTCCTTGTACCTGCCTGAGAATAATACTGAGAAGGTATTTCTCATCAAATGGCTTTGCAATGAAGTCGTTGATGCCATTCTTGGAACATTTCTCCATCTCGTCATGTGTGATGCCGGCACTGAAGGCTATGATGGGGATTGATTTCTTCTCCCGGTTTTCCATGCTGCGGATCAACCTGGCAGCATCAGACCCTTTCATGCCTGGCATCCTGAGATCCATAAGGATGATATCAATAGGTTCTTTTGAAACGATATCAATCGCTTGCTGTCCACTTTCAGCTTCTATTATATTGTATCCGTATTTTTCCAGCGACATCCTGACCAGCTTACGGTTATAGGCTTCATCGTCTACGACAAGGACCCGCAGGCCCTGCTGGATATCCTTTTTCCCATGGTTTATCATTTCAGGCGAATAAAAATTTGGTTTTACCAAACGGTAAGGAATGGTTACCCTGAACGTAGAGCCTTCGCCGGGCTGGCTTAGAACCTCGAGGCTGCCTCCGAGCAAATCCACCAAATGCCTGGTGATCGAAAGGCCGAGGCCGGTGCCTTCAGGTATACGGGGTGGAGTTGAAATAGCCTGCTCAAACTCCTCAAATATCCGCTTTTGGTCTTCCATGGAGATCCCAATGCCGGTATCCGCAACCTCTATCATTAGTGTTATTTTACTTCCTTCTTGTTTCAGAGGGAACATGCGTATTGAAACACTGCCCTTTTCAGTGAATTTTATGGCATTGCCTACCAGGTTGAAAAGGACCTGCCGGAGTCTCACCGGATCTCCACTTACTTTCTGTGGTAGTTCTGAATCAGCATATGTGATCAGTTCAAGTTGTTTTTCTTTCGCGCCCGGGGTGAACCACTGCTCCATATCGGCGATGATCTCGCGGGGGTTGAATTCAGACTCCAGCATCTCTAACTTTCCTGACTGTATTTTTGAAAGATCAAGTAAGTTGTTGAGCAGTTGAAGCAGATGGTCGGTTGATTTTTTTACGATTTCAAGCAAGTCCCGTTGAGTGTTATCCACCTTGCCCTGCAATACCTGGTTGAGGTATCCCGAGATGATGTTCATGGGGGTTTTTATCTCATGACTCATGTTGGCCAGAAAACTTTCTTTTCGCCTGGCCAGTTCTTCTGCATTGGCTTTGGCCTGCCTGAGGACCTTCCGGTACTGGTTATTCTTTTTTATGTAGATGAAGATCACGATGGCCACCAGAATTAGTGAAAGCAGGGCAGCCAGACCGTATGTTTTGAAAATGGATTTTACTTTCGCAGCTTCTTTTTCAGCCGACAAAATGTGGGCCTCTAACTTATCATCCTCCATGAGTTCAAGTTTCGCCATCACGGCCCGGATCTGGTTCATTACCAACCTGTCCTGGTGTAACAACTCCAGTTCCTTTTCCTTTCGGGCCCTTTCATCCTGGAGGGCTTTCTGCTGGACTTTTTTAACCTCCCTGGATATCTCCTCCACTGTAAACCTGGTTACTCCTGACTGATCCTTTTCGATCATGGTCGTATCCTGAACAACTTTCGGTTCTTTGTCCTTTTTCCTGAAAAGGCGTGAAAAAAAATTATCCTTCCTGACAGGTGGTGGCTCCTCAAGGGTGTCTGCCACTAATACCTTTTCAGGCAATTCTTGCGTCTTCTCCTGCTGGCGGATGTTTCTCATCACTTCATGCATAGCCTGATTGACCAGATATTCGTCCTGCAGTACCAGGAGCTGATCCAGGATGTCGAACTTGCTGGAAACCAATAACTCCAATGAATCGATTAAGGGCGCAAAGCTATCATCTCCCTCCGAAAGCCCTTTCAGCTCATCCATGCTGTTGCCGGTAACATCGGTAAGCTCATAAAACCTGACCATATCCTTGTTGTTTTTGGTCAGTGAATAAGATTTAACACTGTTTTCGGCCTCGGAAAGATAAAAGAAGATCTCTTTGGCGAGGATCAGGTTCTGTTCGGGTCGAACACCCTTTTTTACCGAAAGAATGATGTTGTTTAAGCGAATAAAGGATAAAATGCTCGTAACGGTTACAAGGACAAATACCAGCAAGAGTATAACAGATAATACCTGTTCGATGCGGTAATGTCCCTTTGGATCAAGGTTTTTAATATTCACTTTCATGGCCTGATTTATCCTGAAGCTTCTTTAAAAGTAATCATAATTTATAATATTTGCCCTTTAAGTTGCTTTCATTTTATAGAACGGCTTAAAATCCATTTTCGCATACCGGGAATTTAACCACCCCTTCCCGTCCACCGAAGCGGAGCGCCAATATGGATAAAATTACTTGATTTCAAACTGGATACATCCTTTTATATATGCTGAAAACTAAATTTTCATAAAATGGAAATTTTAATTATAATTGCAACTCATTGTACAGGGAAATACCAAATTGTTTATTTCATCTTCCATTATTAAAAGTCTTCAGATGTTCAAACTAGAAACTAAAATTGATATAAACTCAAAGGAGTTTAAGGAAAACAAAAAAGCCTTTCTCGGAATCCTCGACAAATACAAGGGTATTCTTAAAGAAGTGACCAAAGGCGGATCTGAACATGCCATCAAAAAGCACAAGGCACGCGGTAAATTACTGGCCCGTGAACGGATCAATAAGCTGATCGATCCAAATACTCCATTTCTGGAGTTGTCGCAGCTCGCTGCTTATGATCAGTACGATAATGGCTTCCCCTCAGCCGGCATAGTAACCGGTATTGGTGTGGTTCAGGGCCGCGAAACAGTGATCATTGCCAACGACGCTACCGTTAAAGGCGGCACATACATGCAGTGGACTATCAGAAAACATTTGCGTGCCCAGGAGATTGCCATGGAAAACAGGCTTCCAACGGTATACATGGTTGACTCAGGTGGAGCTTTCCTGCCTGAACAGGATACGGTTTTTCCCGACAAAAACCATTTTGGCCGTTTCTTTTATAACCAGGCCCGACTTTCGGCAATGGGTGTTCCGCAGATCGCCATTGTGATGGGATCATGCACTGCCGGTGGCGCTTATGTGCCGGCAATGAGTGATGAAACCATCATTGTAAAAAACCAGGGAACGATCTTCCTTGGAGGCCCCCCCCTTGTGAAGGCCGCAACAGGAGAAGTTGTTACCGCTGAAGAACTGGGTGGAGGTGAAGTGCATACCAGAATATCGGGTGTTGCCGACCACCTGGCCGAAAATGATGTCCATGCCCTGCAGATATGTCGTAACATCTTCGAATCAATGGATGAGAACAAAAGGCAGGTATTGGATGTGATCGCTCCTGAAGATCCCGCTTATGATCCTGAAGAACTGTACGGTATTGCTCCCGTCGATTTTAAAAAAGCAGTCGACTCAAGAGAAGTGATCGCACGGATCGTTGACGGAAGCAGGTTCCATGAGTTTAAAGAAAATTATGCACCAACCATCATTACAGGCTTTGCCCGCATCATGGGCTATCCGGTAGGAGTTCTTGCCAACAATGGTGTATTAATGCCTGAATCAGCCATAAAGGCAACCCATTTCATCGAATTGTGTACATCCCGGAAGATCCCTCTGGTATTTCTTCAGAATATTACGGGTTTTATCGTGGGCAAAGATTTTGAACATCGCGGAATTGCAAAAGACGGCGCAAAAATGGTTCACGCCGTCGCCAATGCCAATGTGCCCAAGTTTACGATTCTTTTCGGAGGTTCGTTTGGTGCCGGCAACTACGGGATGGCCGGCAGGGCTTATGATCCGCGATTGTTATTCATGTGGCCCAACGCAAAGATTTCCGTGATGGGCGGACAGCAGGCAGCCAACGTACTGGTAACAGTGAAAAAAGACCAATATGCTGCAAAAGGGCAGGAAATGCCCCAGGAAGAGATCGATAAGATGCGCAGCAGCATCGAAAAGAAATATAATATCGAAGGATCAGCATATTACAGCACTTCCAGGTTGTGGGATGATGGAATTCTTGATCCGGTCGATACACGTAAGGTTATCGGAATGGGCATTTCGATGTCGCTCAACAATCCTTTTCCAGACCAGAAATTTGGTGTATTCAGAATGTAAAACCTCTTATAGATATGGATTTTACCAATATTGAATTTGAAATAAGTGATGGTGCCGGGATTATTTGGCTGAACAGGCCCAGGGTACATAATGCCATGAATGCGGAAATGATCGCCGAAATCGTTGAAGCATTTACCATGGTAAACGAAATGGACGAAGCTCGTTTTGTGATGCTTCGCGGACGCGGAAAATCATTCTGTGCCGGGGCCGACTTAAACTACATGAAGGGAATCGCAACTTTCGGATTTGATGAAAACTACCAGGACGGATTAAAGCTCGCCAAATGCTTTCATGCGATCTATACCTGCAGAAAACCAACCATTGCTGTGGTGCATGGTGCCGCCATTGGTGGTGCCAATGGTTTACTCGCCGCCTGCGATATGGTGTATTGCCTCGACGATACTAAATTTGCCTTTTCAGAAGTGAAACTTGGGATTGCTCCGGCAACCATCTCACCATATGTGTGTAAGCGAATCGGTGAGTCGGGGGCCCGCGACCTGATGATTACCGGCAGGCGCTTTACAGGCAGTGAAGCTGAATCACTCGGACTGGTTAACAAAACATTTGCTAACGAAGAAGCTCTTGAAGAACAACTGGTTTTTACCCGTAAGATGCTGATGAGCAGCGGACCGGCTGCCATGAGTGCTACCAAGGAACTTATTTACAACTTATTTAACAAATACAACTTCGAAGATTCTATTGATTACACTGCGAAGCTGATCGCTCAATTGCGTGCCTCGGAAGAAGGACAGGAGGGCATGGCCTCTTTCCTTGAAAAGCGTAAACCCAAATGGAATGAATAGGAACTGAAAAACTGACAACAAGATATGGCTAAAAAGAGACCGATAAAATTCAGCCTGCTATACCGCGACATGTGGCAATCATCCGGGAAATATGTTCCCCGGGTGGATCAGCTGACAAGGATCGCCCCGGTAATTATCGACATGGGCTGCTTTGCGCGTGTTGAAACAAATGGTGGAGCCTTTGAACAGGTAAACCTCCTGTATGGGGAAAATCCGAATAAAGCTGTTCGTGAGTGGACCCGGCCCTTTAATGATGTGGGCATACAAACACATATGCTCGAACGGGCTCTGAACGGGATACGTATGTTTCCTGTTCCGGCCGACGTGAGGCAGTTGATGTACAAGGTGAAAAATGCCCAGGGGACGAATATTGCCCGTTCTTTTTGCGGACTGAACGATCACCGTAACCTCGAGCTTTCGGTAAAATATGCCAAAGAGGCCGGGATGATCTCTCAGGCTGCCCTATGTATAACCCACTCAAAATTACATACCGTCGACTATTACATGCAGGTGGTTGATAAAGTAGTTGAATACGGCTGCGATGAGATCTGCCTGAAGGACATGGCCGGTATCGGCCGCCCTGCAATGCTGGGCAGGCTGACCCATGCCATTAAAACAAAATATCCCAGGATATTGGTGCAGTATCACGGCCATTCGGGCCCCGGGTTCTCGGTGGCCTCAATGCTTGAAGTGGCCAGAGCAGGTGCTGAGATTATCGATGTGGCCATGGAACCCCTCTCCTGGGGAATGGTGCATCCCGACTTGATCACCATTAGGGAAATGCTGCTGGATGCCGGCTTCGACGTTCCCGATATCAATATGAACGCTTACATGGAAGCACGTGCCCTAACGCAGGAATTCATCGACGACTTTCTGGGGTACTGGATCAACCCGAAAAACAGGTTCATGTCATCGCTGATGATCGAATCGGGCCTGCCCGGTGGTATGATGGGAAGCCTGATGGCTGACCTCAAAGGAGTACAGGATAGCATCAACTTCTCACTTAAATCAAGTGGTAAAGCTGAACTTACGGAAGACGAACTGCTCATGAAGCTGTTCGAAGAAGTTGAATACATATGGCCAAAACTTGGATACCCCCCGCTGGTAACCCCATACAGCCAGTACGTGAAGAATATTGCCCTGCTTAACCTGATGCAAATGGCCAAAGGCGAAGAACGATACTCCATGATGGACGACAACGCCTGGAATATGGTGCTCGGAAAAGCGGGTAAGCTGCCAGGCCCGCTTGCGCCGGAAATTATTGCGCTCGCAAAGGATCAGGAACGGGAATTCTATGACGGTGTTCCGCAGGACTTCTATCCGGATGCTCTCGAAAAATATCGCAGGGAGATGAAGGAGAAAGGATGGGATACCGGTGAGGATGACGAAGAACTTTTTGAATTTGCAATGCATGAAGACCAGTACCGGGATTATAAATCGGGCATCGCTAAAGAGCGCTTTGAAACGGAACTGGTAAAAATGAAAACACAACAATCAGCAACCAAAACAACTGTAGCCGTGAACACTAAAACTGCACCGAACAGGGATTCATATAACAAAAAAGAGGTTAAGATCAGCACTGCTATGGTGGCTTATCTCCTGTATACCCTGAACACCGAAAAAAAGGTGAATGAATATAAGCCAAGAAGCATCGATGTATGGAACAATATTGGCTACTGGCGCAGCCAGCAAACACTCGAGCTTACCGTTGATGACAAAGTGGTTGAGGTTGCGGTTAAAAAACGTGACGATGATCAATGGGAATTCATGATTGGTAAGAAAAAATTTACAGGAAAATTACTTTACATTGATGGCGGGGAAATTGATTTCAGCCTGGGCGACGATAATTTCTTTGCAGCGATCTCAGCTGGTGAGGGCGATTATGCAAAAGTTAGTATCAATGGCCGTGAGTTTCAAATGTTCAGAAATGATCTGCTCGAAACAGAACTCTCGGCAGGAACAGCCGGTGAAAGTATGGATGCCGGCAATCAAATCGTTTCGCCCATACCAGGAAAGGTTTTCAAGATCAATGTGAAAGAAGGCGGCAAGATCAAAAAAGGCGATGTTGTTGTGGTGATCGATGCCATGAAAATGGAAAATAATATCACCTCCAAAAAAGACGCAGTGATCAAGAAAATCCTTGTACAACTGAACGA
Source organism: Bacteroidales bacterium (assembly GCA_032250805.1). GTDB lineage: Bacteria > Bacteroidota > Bacteroidia > Bacteroidales > B18-G4 > B18-G4. The sequence goes on along the minus strand of JAVVEM010000009.1, from coordinate 44,534 downwards.
AATGGTAGAAGTAAATACGGCTCTGGTTGAGCTTGAAGCGGAAGTGAAGAAAGATAAAGATTAATATTTTCCGGTATCGGGTACCCCTGCTGTAATTATTTGTTAATTAAAAAACTTTTGATCAATGAATTTTGAACTTTCCGAAGAACAAAAAATGATCCGCGATACTGTGCGGGATTTTGCCGAGAGAGTGATCAGACCCGTAGCCAGGGAACTTGATGAGAAGGCGGAATTTTCGTATGATATTACTGCACAGATGGGTGAACTTGGTCTGTTTGGTATGACATTACCCGAAAAATATGGCGGACAGGGCCTGGATACAATTTCTTATATTATTGCCGTTGAAGAACTGGCAAGGGTTGATGGCTCACAGGCCGCTACGCTTGCAGCCCATAACTCGCTTGGCATAGGACCCCTGTATTATTATGGTACGGAAGAACAAAAAATGAAATATCTTCCGCAGCTATGTACCGGCAAAGCCCTTTGGGGCTTCGGCCTGACAGAACCCAATGCCGGCTCCGATTCGCGGGGATCGAAAACAACTGCAAAGCTCGATGGTGATCAATGGGTGATTGATGGCTCCAAAATATTTATTACAAATGGTTCTGCCGATATTAATATTGGCAGTACCGTACAGGCAGTTAGCGGGGAAGAGAACGGAAGGAAGATATTTTCCACCATACTGGTGGATAAAGGAACAGCCGGATTTAAACAGGTTTCCATGCATGGCAAGATGATGTGGCGTGCTTCAGATACGGCCGAACTGTATTTCGACAATTGCCGTGTACCCAAAAACCATTTGCTGGGCGAGGTCGGACAAGGCTCGAAGATCATGCTCAGCACACTCGACAATGGCCGCTTGTCGATTGCCGCTATGGGACTCGGTGTTGCCCAGGGAGCCTTCGAACTGGCACTGGCTTACGGCAATGAACGCAAACAGTTTGGTAAACCCGTAAATCATTTTCAGGTCAATGCCTTTAAACTGGCCGACATGGCCATGAAGATAGAATTGGCGCGAAACCTGCTGTATAAAGCCTGCTGGTTGAAAGACGAAGGAAAACAATTTGGAATGGAATCAGCAATGGCAAAACTGTATTGCTCTGAAGTTGCCAAAGAAGTTACTGATGAAGCTGTGCAGATCCATGGCGGATACGGCCTGATGAAAGACTACGACATTGAGCGCCACTACCGTGATGCCCGCCTGCTGCGCATAGGCGAAGGAACTTCGGAAATACAGCGGCTGGTGATCTCACGATACGTTAATCGCTGATAATTCCATCAGGCATGCTAATATGAATACCGCCGGTATGGTGTCTATTTCTCCTCTACAAACCGGAACAAGGGAATGGGAGTGCGGTCGCTGTGCCTGCGCTCAAGCATATCAATGATCTCTACCTTGTCATCACGGATATTGGAGCTTAAGCCAAAATATAAAGCATCAGGGTCTTTTTCAGACTTGTGATAGATAATCTCATCCCTGGCAACGGAAAGGTGAAAGTGATATCAGAAACTCACGCAATTTTTTAAATACCAGAAGTCAAGACCAACAGTATTCTTGTTCCAGTAGGAATATAAAGGTTTGCCTTTGGTTTTTTCTGCAAGCGAATAGGCAAGAACCTTGCTCGCGGCCGGATCAGAGTTGACCTGCCGGGTAGGATGGATCAGAAAGTCAAAGCCGATACGTAAAACCAGGATGGCGATTGCAAACCAGAATAACCGGTACTGCCTGCTGATCCAGAAAATCATGCTAATTGTGGCCAGAACAATCGACAGTATGGCAGAGATCAACAATACATGATCAACATCTTTCACCATTTCAACATAAGGCGATGCCCAGGGAGCAATACCTGCCAGAATGAGCGTTGCTCCAAAAATATACTCAATCACCTTAGCCGCTTTGGCACCCCGCTCTTGCAGATCGGTATATACCCAGCTCACAACAGCAAAACACAAGGGCAGCAGCATAAGAATATAGCGGGGATATACTTCGGGAGATGCCCAGTACAAAATAATGTTGAAGCACAGGATCAGGATGTTGTACCTCAAAAACCGATGAGCCCATGCCTTTTTAATACTTCCCCCAACAAATAATCCTAAGGTTAATAAAGTCCAGGGCAGAAAATGATATAGCATTTCAAGCGGAAAGGCAAAAAAATGAAGAATAGTCTTCATCAGGCCAAAACGGACTACAGTGCGCCGGGTGCTTTGCTCAAGCAGGGTCATGAATAAAGTTTCCGGGCTCGTTTCAGGATTTAAATTAAAGTATATCAGGTAATACCCTCCAACAAGCAGCAGGAAAATAAACATCCCGGTAAAATGCCGCCAACTGAATAACATATGAAAGCGCTTGCCAGAAACAAACAATACCAGCAGGCTGATCAAAAGAAAAGTGATACTGGGCAAGCCTTTCATCATCCAGGTTATGGCTGCGATAAGGTATGCCATGATGAAGAGCAGCAGAAATTTTTCTTTTTTAAATAGAAAATATGCCAGCATAAAAAACAGATAGGACAGCCAGGAAAATGTCATATCGATCAACCCCATGAGGGATTCATAAATGATAATTCGCCCTGTTGTAAGAAAGATGAGTGCATTTAAGATTGCCAGTTTTTTGCCCAGCTCCTTACGGATAAAGAAAAATATGGTCGCTGAGAACAATAGCAGTGAGATGATCATCGGAAACCTGATGGCCATCTCAGAATAATTCCCGAATAGCTTATATGATCCAGCAATAATCCAGTTGTAGAGAGGAGGCTTTTTCATGTATGGCGTACCCCCGATGGTTGGCGTTATATAATCTCCGCTTTTGTCCATTTCAAAAGCAACCAGGGCACGGATGGCTTCATCCTCGCCAACAGGCTCATATTCAAGATTGATCATGAAAGCGGGAAAGAAAAGCAATAAAGCTAATATAAGGAAGATATAAGGGCTTCTTACCAATCCGGATTTCATCTTACAATATTTTATGGTCTAAAAATTGTTCGTCGAAAATTTCCAGGCCCGGAGTTTCTTCCGGGGTTTATCGCTCTGGCTGCTGAATAAATACCCGTGCACTTCTGTAATCCCTATCTGCGTCCTGTGCAGGATATGTCTGCGAACAGGTATTTTAAAATCATTGTTTTTCGGGGTCATAGATATGCGTACAGACCGGTGTTTGATGTTTTTTCTCAATTCAAAAATAGGGAATTGATCTGAAATTCCAATATTTTTAGGCTTAGGGTGGGTAGCATGTACCAACATATGTTTCTTTTCTTCTGCACGAACATTCCCGAAAATTCCTATCTTAGTGATCCGTAAAATTTACTGTTCAATCAAATTTGCAACAACCTATGGAGTATAAAAAACTCTGGACACCTGCAGCCGAAAGGTACGACAATTCGCACATGAAAAAATTTCTTGAGGATGTGAACGGGCATTTTGGGGCGTCCTTTTCAAGCTATAATGAACTTTTTCAATGGAGTGTTAAAAATCCGGGCGATTTCTGGGGAAGATTTTGGCATTTCAGCAACATTAAGTATTCAAAGAATTATGATGTTGTTGTTGATGATCCAAAAAAAATGCCTGGCGCGAAATGGTTTGAAGGGGCGAGACTGAATTTTGCAGAAAACCTCTTATCCAGGAAAGATGAAAAAACGGCCATCATCTTTCGAGGGGAGGAAGAGATAGAAAGACGCATCAGCTACGCTGAACTTTATGACCAGGCTCATCGCGTGGCGGAAGGACTTAAACGCATAGGTGTGAAAAGGGGCGACCGCGTGGCCGGCTTTATCCCCAATATGCCTGAAGCCATTATCGCTATGCTGGGGGCAGCATCCATCGGGGCAATTTGGTCTTCATCATCCCCCGATTTTGGAATCAAGGGGGTGCTCGATCGCTTCAGCCAGATCGAACCTAAAGTGATTTTTGCTGCCGATGGTTATTTTTACAAAGGAAAGGTGTTCGACTCGCAGCAAAAACTCAGGGGTATCATTGATCAGCTCCCAAGTGTCGAACAGGTGGTATTGATCAACTATACCAACACCCTGAACACTTCCGGTATTGATCATGCAGTGAACTGGGATGAGTTTGCCAGACCGGTAAAGGGACCAATGACATTTGAGCAGCTCCCCTTCGACCATCCCCTGTATATCATGTATTCTTCAGGTACGACAGGATTACCCAAAAGCATAGTCCACTCGGCAGGAGGAACCCTCATACAACATCTGAAGGAGCTTATGCTGCACAGCGATCTGCATGAAGAAGACACGATCTTTTATTTTACTACCTGCGGGTGGATGATGTGGAACTGGTTTATCAGCAGTCTGGCAGCAGGCTCAACCCTTGTTTGCTTCGATGGCAATCCCTTCCATCCCGGCCCGGATGCTTTACTGCATATGGCACGGGAACTGGAGGTGAGCATATTCGGCACCAGTGCAAAATATATTGCAAGCCTCGAAAACGCTGATGTAACACCAAAAAGTATTTTCGATTTTCCGGCATTAAAGGCCATACTCTCAACGGGATCACCCCTTTCAAATGAAAGCTTTGAATATGTTTACCGCGAATGGAAAAAAGATGTACAGCTTTCATCCATTGCCGGAGGGACAGATATTATTTCGTGCTTTATGCTGGGCAACCCAATGTTGCCGGTTTACAGAGGCGAGATCCAGTGCCGTGGACTGGGAATGGATGTCGACAGTTTTGATGATTATGGCCGGAGTGTTGTTGGCAAACAGGGCGAACTGGTTTGTAAAACCGCTTTTCCCTCTATGCCGGTATATTTCTGGAACGACCCTGACGGGAAAAAATACCACGATGCCTATTTCGATGTTTATGAAGGAATATGGCGACATGGCGATTATATCCTTTTGAGCGAACATGGTGGCATTACCATGTACGGCCGGTCGGATGCCACCCTGAATCCCGGCGGAGTGCGCATCGGCACAGCCGAGATCTATAACGTTGTGGAAAATATGGAAGAAATTGAAGATTCGGTCGTGATCGGGCAAAAATGGGAGGATGATGAACGGGTTGTACTTTTTGTGAAGATGAATGAAGGTTACTGCCTTGACAATGAATTGAAGAAAAAGATCTCGGGACTTATCCGCAGTAATTGCAGTCCACGGCACGTACCCGCCATCATCATGGAAACTATCGGGGTTCCGTACACGCTTAACGGCAAAAAGGTTGAAATTGCTGTGAAGAAAGCACTGACCGGAGAAGAGATAAAAAATAAGGATGCTCTTGCAAACCCTGAAGTACTTGATTATTTTGCTTCGCTAAATGGAAAGATTTGACCTGTCAAATCATTCATTATGAGCTTCTTCATCCTTCAGTATTCATTATTTATGATTGTATTTAGATTATCTTTGTTTCGATGAAAAAGAAATATCTTCTCCTGCTTTCGATGCTTTCGGGCCTCCTGCTGGCCTTATCCTGGCCCCGCGACGGTGCGGCATGGCTTGCGTTCATTGCTTTTGTTCCTTTCCTCATTCTTGAAGAGTATATCAGTGCCAACAGGAAGGACTTCCATCGCTTCGCCGTGATGGTATATTCGTATCCGGGCTTTCTACTCTGGAATGTGCTCACCACATGGTGGATATGGAATTCAACGGAGGTGGGGGCCATAGGAGCTTTTGTCGCTAATTCTTTCTTCATGGCAGTGGTGTTCAACCTTTTTTCTTATACAAAAAAACATGTGTATGGAAAAGCAAGTGGTTACCTGATATTGCCTTTTTTCTGGATCAGTTTCGAGTACTGGCACCTTAACTGGGATATGAGCTGGCCCTGGCTGAACCTTGGAAATGTGTTTGCCAGTAAACCTGAATGGGTTCAGTGGTACGAGTATACCGGTAGCTTTGGCGGGACATTATGGGTGCTTTTGTTGAATATTGTTTTTTATAAGCTCATCATGCTTGCATACCGGCACAAGAGGGCATATGCAAAAATGGTTAAACTGGCAGGATTATCGCTCTTGCTGCTATTCGGACCGCTCATTACCTCCTGGGTGATATACGCCAATTACACGGAAAATGATCGTCCGGTGGAAGTCGTTGTGGTGCAGGCCAACATCGATCCTTATGCCGAGCAGTATGATCTTCCGACCCGGGAAGTAATTAACCGTAACCTTGAACTTGCAGGTACACTCGTCGATGAGAACACCGATTTTGTGGCCAGCCCCGAATCAACTATTCAGGAAGGATTGTGGGAGCACAGGTTTTTTGCAAGTCCGGGCCTGAATCATGTCAGGCAATTTGTGAATGAACATCCCGGTATAACTTATGTAATTGGAGGATCCTCCTTCAGAGAATATTTTGAAGGCGAAACCCCCAGCCTTACAGCCAGAAAGTTCAGGGATGCTGAAGCCTATTACGACGCATATAACACGGTGTTTTTTATTGATACAACAAAAACGATCGAATTTTATCACAAATCGAAGCTGACACCGGCAGTGGAAAAAATGCCCTTTCCACGTTACCTGAAATTTCTTGAAAATTTCGCCATCGACCTGGGAGGAACAGTAGGAAGCCTCGGCACCGATGAGGTGAGAAAAGTGTTTTACCGCAAAAAGGATTCGTTGGCAATTGCCGCAGCAATTTGTTATGAATCCGTATATGGAGAATTCTTCGGCCGTTTTACCAGGAATGGCGCAGAGCTTATGTTCATTGTAACCAATGATGGCTGGTGGGGGAATACTCCCGGCCACCGGCAGCATTTTGCATACGCCTGCCTGCGTGCTATTGAATCGCGCCGCAGCATTGCCCGGTCGGCCAATACAGGGATATCGGCTTTCATTAATCAGCGGGGCGATATTCTGCAGGAATCAGGATACTGGGTGCCGGCGGTCTTAAAAGAAAGTCTCAATGCAAATGATAAAGTAACATACTATGCCCGCCATGGAGATTATATTGCCCGCATTTCTGCCTTTGTCTCCGTAATGTTACTGCTGATTGGTATCAGCCTGGGATTAAGACAACGAAAACAGTTGTCATAGCACATTATGCAATATCCCCCATCTCAATTTTTTTGTCTGATCGGGCCCTTATTCATACTTCAGTATATCAACAGGCTTGGTCCGGGCCATGGCATTGGCCTGCACGATAACCGTTAGGAATGAAAGTCCAAGGGTGATAAATAATGTTAGCGCAAAAGCCCAAAGCCCTGGTGAAGTATGATATGCGAAATTCTGTAACCACTGATCCATGACCCACCAGGCAATTGGAAACGCAATGATGTTGGCCAGCAATACCCATTTCAGAAAATCGCTTGTTAACCATATGGTGATGTGTGTGTTACTTGCTCCAAACACTTTTCTTATGCCCACTTCCTTGCATCTTTGTCCTGTTGTATATGATGCCAGTCCAAGTAACCCGAGACATGCAACGATGATGGCCAGTATGGTAAAATAAATAAAAATTTGTCTCAGTCCGGATATCTCTTTATAGGCATCTTCGATGTGAGAGGTAAGGGTAAAGTATTCAAATGATTCGTTGGGGAACAATTGTGACCAGTCGTGTTTGATCTGATCAATTGTTGTCTGAAAATTCCGACCCTCTATCCTTACGGAAAGATGATAAAATCCATTCCAGGGGTTCTGTGTAATAATTAAGGGTTCGATACTTTCCTTCAGTGGAGCAAAATGAAAGTCCTGTACCAGGCCTGTCACTTTCATTTCTATACCCCTTTTAATTGTTTTTCCAATCGGATCATTCCAGCCCAATTGCCTTGCAAGTGCTTCATTTATAAGCACATTGGCTGTATCCAGGCCTGATTCCCTATCAAATCCTTTTCCCTGGATTACAGGAATTTCGAGCAGGCTGAGATAATCATCATCCACGTCGATCACATGGATCATGATGGGATCGGTGAGGCCTTCAGGAAGATATCCGTTCATGGTCAGGCCCATGCCCGGGATGCCTGTCGAGGCTCCGCAGTGGGTAACACCGGGAATGCCCTTTATTTGCCGCTTCAATACCTTGTAATTTTCCTTCGAATTTTTTGTCGTAAGCGGGATCACTGCAACATTTTCCTTATTAAATCCCAGTGGTTTGTTTTGCAGGTAATTGATCTGCGATTGGATGATAATCGTACTGAAGATTAAAAACGTGCTGATCAGAAATTGAACCACCACGAGTATATTTCTAAGAACCGGTTTCCCGTTTGATTGAACAAGATTACCTTTAAGCACCCTGACCACCTGATAACGCGACATAAAGAATGCCGGATAGCTGCCCGCTACAAAACCAGTGAGAATGATCAGGATCATGACCAGAAGAATGATGAACGCACCTGATTGCTGAAAAAGGTGCAATTCCCTTCCTGTGAGGGTATTAAAAACGGGCTGGAAAAGTTCAACAAAGAACAGTGCCAGCACAAGGGCAATAAAACTAATGAAGATCGACTCACTTAAAAATTGTGCAGAAATCATTTGGCGGTTTGCCCCGTTAACTTTTCTAATACCTACTTCCCTGGCTCTTTTTACTGCCCGGGCTGTTGACAGATTCATGAAATTGAAGCATGCGATAAGCAGGATAAAAAAGGCAAGGCTGGCAAGGACAAACAAATTGGTTAATCTCCCTTCACCATTGAGCCTGATTACTTTTCCAACGGGGTTTTCATTCCCGAATATTTTGTTCGACATTTTCTCGGTGAGTACAACCGACCAGGGTTCTTTCAGGCAGTTTTCCTTGTCGCCATATATCAATTCGAACGACATAAGGTCAAAGATGCTTGAATCAGCATATCTTACATCATCCTCGAAATAGTTTTTATCCCCGTACGAAAAATATGCTGACCCGGGGTTGGAGAATCTCACCATTGACTCTGCTTCCGGGAATTCCTCAACAATACTTACGGCGATTGCAGCAGTGATATGAGCGTTATAGCCAATTCCGCTGCTGTTCTCTTCATGAACGATCACGCGGTACAAGCGGTCCTTGTTCTCATGGAATTTATCAAAACTCAGTTCATGTGCGATGAATTCAATGATGAGGATGCTTGCAGCCATGCCAATTGCCAGTCCGAGAATATTGATGGCTGAAAAAAGTTTGCTGCGGAGAATATTCCTGATTGCGATCGTAAGATAGTTTTTTAGCATTTTTCTAATTGATTTTATCTGATGCTAACAGCCTTTGCTGATATGTGCGGTTATTTTTGTTTTATCCTTTTATGATCAAATCAACATCCATTAACTGAATTTTATCATTCGTATTTTATGGCATCAACAGGGTTTGACGAGGCGGCCCGAACAATATGAAAACTAATGCTGAGCATGCCAACGGCAAGAGCAAGCAATCCTCCCACGAGAAATGCCCAAATGTTGATATTTATATGGAATGCAAAGTTTTGCAGCCATAAGCTGAGAAAATACCAGGCAACAGGAACGGCAAGAATAAATGCAATCAGTATGAGTACAGCGAAATCCTTATAAAGCAGCCTCATGATCATTGGCATTGATGCTCCGAGCACTTTTCTGATGCCGATCTCTTTTGTACGTTGTTCGGCAATGAATGAAGACAGCCCCAGCAATCCCAGCAGGGCAATAAAAATGGTAAGTATGGTAGCGATCCTGAAGATAATACCCAGGTTTTTCTCTGCAGTATACATATCATCCCATGTTTCTTCAAGTATACGGTAATCAAATGGACGGTTAGCTCCGAAATCATTCCACTTTTGCTCAATAAAGCCAATGGTTTCCTGCATATTTTTATCGTTGAGCCTTATGCTCAGATGACTTTTGTTGAAATCAGCAGGGAACATCATTTGTGGCTGGATCCTGTTGTGCAGCGATTTGAAATTATAATCTTCAATCACTCCGATCACCTTCATCTTGCGCCCTCCGCTGCCATCAAGATTGAATCCCCAGTGTATTGTCTTGCCAAGCGGTTCATCTTCCCATCCATAGGTCTTTACCAGGGTTTCATTAACTACCACGGCCAGCTCTTCATCAGTGCCCATGGACTCGTCGAAGCCCCTTCCCAGTTTGAAGGAGATATCATATACATCTAAATAATGATGATCGACTATGGTGATGATACTGGATTCGTCGATCCATCCGGTATCTTTTTCCATTCTCACAACCTGTATCCAGTTATTCTGGCCCGGTACGCCAATCGAATTGGTAACACCGAGAATGCCGGGATTCTGAAGCAGTTCTTCTCTGAACAGTTCTGCTTTCGCTCTGAAAGCGGTGTCCTGAAATTCAAGTATCATCATATTTTCGATGTCGAAGCCAAGATCTTTATTGCGCAGGTAGGATAACTGCTGAGAAACAATGATGGTGCCGATGATCATGGAGGTGGCAATAAAGAACTGGAAAACAACCAGTACCTTCCTGAGGATGCCACTGCCACCTCTGTTGCCAATATTGCCCGTTACAACGCTTACCGGATTGAAAGAAGAAAGATAGAAGGCCGGATAGCTTCCCGATATGATCCCGATCAGGGTAGCTACCAGTACTATGCCAGTGATATAGAGAGGATCTGAAAAAAACGACGGATTGACATTCTTCCCGGCCAGATGATTGAAGTCGGGCAGAAAAAGATATACCAGCAGCATAGCCAGCAGCATGGAGATATAGCTTAGCAGCAATGACTCACCCAGAAATTGTCTGATCAACTGGCCCCTGCTGGCACCAGCCACTTTTCTGATCCCAACCTCCCGTGCGCGTCTTGTTGATCGGGCTGTAGCCATATTCATGTAGTTTATGGCTGCGATCAGCAGTATAAAAACAGCAACAGCAATGAAGATAAATATGAACGCTTTATTTCCTTTTGGCAGGTCGGACGAAAGGTGCGGTGAAAAATGCTGACCGACGAGGGGTGTCGACATGAGTTCGAAACTGGCATTGATCTGCTCGCCAATGGGCTTCATATATTTGTCGTAAAAGGCCGGGAATTTATCGTGTATTGCCTGCATATTGCTGTTTTCATTCAGCAATAGATACGTAAATACCCCTATGTTCCAGAACCTGTTTGGTTCCATACTGTTAAATTCATCCTCTCCGCTTTCGGCCGCCAGGGTCGTTGCCGATAAAAGTGCGTCGAATTTCAGATGGGAGTTGGCAGGAACATCCTCAATTATTCCTGTAATTTTGAAATGACGGCCATTCCCCGATTCAATGCTTTTGCCCATGGGGTTTTCTTCACCGAAGAATTTCCTGGCAGCAGATTGTGTGAGGACAATGGATAAGGGCTCGACGAGACATCTTTTCGGATCGCCCATGATCATCGGGTGTGTGAACACATCGAAGAAAGTGGAATCAGTAAAATAAAAATACTCTTCATAAGATTCCTTTTCACCGCTCCTGAACAGCGTGTTGCCGGTACTGTATAACCTTACAAAGCTTTCCACTTCAGGAAATTCCAGCTTTAAAGCAGGGCCCATGGGAACTGGCACGATGGCAAACATATCATTCTTGCCCGCAATGGTGAAGTTCGACTCGATACGATAGATCCGTGCTGCTTTTTCATGGTATCTGTCGTACGACATCTCATCAGTGATATGCAGGAACAGGAAAATGAATGCCGTGAGGCCCACGGTGAGCCCCAGTATGTTCAGAAAACTGTAAAATTTGTTCTTTACGATGTTCCTGAATGCTGATTTAAGATAATTGCTGATCATGGCGGAATGATTTGAATTAATTTATACATCGGTTCAATGCCCCTTTTGGTGCGGCAATGAAAAGACTGCTGCAGATCACAGCTACTTAATGTTCTCGGTGATGATCTGACCGTCGAACAGCCTTACGATCCGTTGTGCATATTCTGCATCACGCTGAGAGTGTGTAACGATAATGATGGTTGTTCCTTCACCGTTAAGCGCTTCGAGCAGGTTCATCACTTCTTCACCATTGGCTGAATCGAGGTTACCTGTTGGCTCATCGGCAAGGATCAGATGTGGATTTGCCACTACGGCACGTGCAACAGCTACGCGTTGCTGCTGGCCACCGGAAAGCTGCATGGGGAAGTGTTTCTTCCGGTGAAGGATCTGCATTTTTTCCAGTACTTCTTCAACGCGTTTTTTACGCTGCGAAGCAGGCATGCCTAAATAGATCAGGGGCAACTCAACATTTTCGTGTACGTTAAGCTCGTCAATGAGATTAAAGCTCTGGAAAACAAAGCCAATGTTCCTTTTTCAGAGCTTTGCCCGCTGACGTTCATTCATTCTGGATACCTCTGTATCGTTGAAAAAATAATTCCCGCTGCTGGGGTTGTCGAGCAGGCCAAGAATATTGAGAAGTGTTGATTTTCCGCAGCCCGAGGGGCCCATTATGGCAACAAACTCACCTTTCTTTATCCCGAAACTTACTTCATTCAGGGCCGTTGTTTCAACTTCATCGGTCCGGAAAATTTTACTTAGATTTTCTGTTTTAATCATTGCTGTAATTGTTTGGTTAATTTCTAATATGTATGACGATATACAATCGTAATGGTTACATGCTTATTCGTATTTAATGGCATTGACAGGATTGGTTCGTGCCGCCCTCACCGACTGAAAACTAATTGTTGTAAATGCGATGATAAATGAGCTGATCGCGGCCAGGACAAATACCCAGAAACCGATGGCTGTGCGGTAAGCAAAGTCGTCGAGCCAGTTATTCATCAGTAACCAGGCCGGCACCCATGCAATTATGTTTGAAATGATCACCAACACCATAAATTCCAGTGATAATGACCTGATGATGGATCCCACCGAAGCTCCCAGAATTTTCCTGATGCCGATCTCTCTGGTACGCTGTTCGGTGATATACGATGCAAGGCCGAACAAGCCCAGGCAGGCGATGATGATAGCCAGAATGGCAAAGTATGTGATGATCGTACCCATATTGGCTTCCGAGCGATAGAGGTTGTCATAATAAGTGTCGAGGAAGAAATATGAGAATGGTACATCAGGAAGTGATACCGTGAGGAAAGGCATCCGTTGACCGGGTATGCCTGAAATAAGCGAGGACGAAAGTACAAAAGGATTGCTTTTTAATTCATCCTTAAGGGTCGATATCTTATCACGATACTGAAAAGCAGGTATGTTTACAACCAGCACCGGATCCTTGTCAAAACCCAGTGATTTATTCTGTATGAAGTGCAGTTGGCGGTATACGGTTATTGTGCCTATGATAAGGACCACAGATATGCTGAACTGCGAAACTACCAGCAGCCTTCTCAGATATAATGCCGGCTTGTTGGCCTTGCTGGCTGCTGTGCCTGAGCGTAAAATGCGCATGGGATCCAGGCGCGCAAGATAAATTGAAGGATAAGCCCCTGCAGCGAAGCTTACCAATATAATAATCATGGTCAGGGAGATCAGCAGGACAGGATTTTCAAAAATATTGAGACTAAGGTTCTTGCCTGTCATATGGTTGAAAGCAGGCAGGATAATTTCCACCATGATCAGGCCAAAAAGCATACCAGTAAGACATAGCAAAAAGGATTCGAGCATGAACTGGTTGAAAATATTCGACTTCCGGGCGCCCATCACTTTTCTCAGACCTACTTCCCTGGCTCTGCGTGATGAGCGTGCAGTGGCAAGGTTCATATAATTAATGCAGGCGATCAACAATACGAACAGTGCTATGGATGAAAAGATGTATATATATTTCTTGTTGCTGTTTGCCTCAATCTCCTTCTCTGCATGGCCATTCAGATGTATTCCGGTAATGGGCCGGAAGATCAGGGAGGCATCGTAGTCCTGCATGATTCCGGTGGTATCGTTCTCGGTATCGAAGCCATGAATCTCCCATACCTGTTCGTTGGCTTTTCGGCTAAGCTGCTTAAGCGAAGCTTTGTCAGCTACGCGCAGGTATGAGTAAAATGCACTCGGACCTTCCCTGTCAACACCATCCCATTTGCTACGCATGTCATCGAGTGAGATGGCAATGTTAAAGTGAAAGTGTGAATTGTCGGGTATATTTTGCACAATACCACTTACCTTGTAAGGCGTGTTATCGATGCGAAGGATCTTGTTTAATGCAGGTCCATCACCGAAATATTTTTTTGCATAATCTTCGGTGAGGATGAGTTTTGCTTTTCCGGAGAGGGCATTATCAGGATCACCCTGGAGCAATTTGAACGAAAATACATCGAAGAACGATGAGTCAGCGATCATAATGCCTTCTTCAGAGTATATAATATCGCCATGTTCAACAATGCTGGGCTGGTAATTGAAATGAATCTTTACAGCGTGCCGGATCTCAGGGAAACGGCTTACGAGGGAGGGGAGAATACTGCCCTGGGTGGATGCCCAGTGCGAATCTTCGCCCATTCCTACCCATCGTGGCTCTACACGCACGATATTGCCCGCCTGTTCGTGAAACCTGTCGTAGCTTAATTCATGCTGAATGAACAGAAATATCAGGATACAGGTAGCCAACCCAAAGGCAAGCCCAAAAATGTTGATAAATGCATAGCCCTTTTGCTTGATGAGGTAGCGGATACTGATTTTAAAAATATTTCGTAACATTCTCTATTGGTTTTTATTCGTAACTCAAGGTTTCAACAGGGTTAATTTTCGATGCGTTTAAGGCTTTTAATGTTGTAATTGACAGGGCAATGACTATTGCGATAACAGCTGCTGCCAGGAATATGAACCAATTCAGCGATGCCCGGTAGGCAAAATGATTAAGCCAGTCAGTGATCAGCAGGCCTGATATGATCCAGGCCAGCGCACTGGCAATAAATATCAGCCAGAAAAACTCAATTGAAAGGAGCTTGACGATATGCCGGGTTTCAGCACCCAATACCTTTCTGATCCCGAACTCACGGGTACGCTTCTCTGCCATGAATGAACCCAGGCCGAAAATACCTAATCCTGCGATGACAAGGATAAGGATGGTAAATATCAGAGACAATAAGCTTAAATTAGCTTCATCGTCATACAAGTCTTCCAATTCCTGTTCAAGAAATGAATATTCAAATGGCCTCGTGGGGGCATAATTGGCCCAGACCTTTTGCACATGATCTATAACTTCCTGACCAATAATGCGTTCTTCGCCATTTAATGATTTGAACTTTTTGCCAATGGCTGCTTTATTGCTTTCCCAACCCATATGCCTGACCATGGATTCATTGATCAGGATCCCCTTTTCAGGGTCTGATTTGTGTAATTCGCTGTAATCCCTTCCGGCAACGATCTTTAGCCCAAAAGTTTCTACAAAATTCCACTTTACAACCAGGGCAGGATAAAATTGCCACTGCTTTTCGGGAAAACCCTCGGGCCTGAATTCATGGGTATTGTGAGCTGATCCGAAAATATCATCCATAGCTGTTACACCGGTAATTCGCGAATCATTAAGTAATTCCCTGCTGAAAGCGTCGTAACTCCTGGCCACAGGGGTGCGGTTCACAGGGATGATCATGATATTCTCTTTGTTGAAGCCCAGATCGGCATTTTTCAGGTAATTAAGCTGACTGTGAATCACCATAGTGCAGATCAAACTGATTGAAATTGTAAACTGTATTACAACCAGAATTTTGCGGGCCAAACCACTCTTGTTCGATAAACCATGGTCGCCGTTCAGTACATTCACCAGGGAATATGTCCTGCAATTGATCAGGTATCTGAAAGCCGTTTTGAAACAGTTTATAAGCATTGTAAATGCGAATAATTATTTTGCTATTCCGGTATTCTGTAAAAGATCTTGCTGACGATCTTCCAGCCTTCATCAAATTTGTAAAAGAATAAATAATCAGTAAAGATCTTTTTGCCTCCCTTAAGCAAATGAATCTTGCTTACTGCCGCATCGCCGGTAATATCAATAAATTCGAATTCACAAGTGGTGAGGTTTTCTTTCGTGTATGGCTCAGGATCTTTTTCTTTTTTTATTGAGGCATATTGCATCCAATTGTAGATCGGTAGCTTGTCAACCATAGAGTTTTTTAAAATCAACAGGTTAAACCCCGGGTAAAAACCATTGCGTGTGGCTTCGAGGTCGCCCTTGTTGTGCAATCCGTCGACATAAGCAGTCAGCACAAGTTTTTTTATCGCTGCTTTTTCATCATCCTGGGCATATGTCCCCAGTGCCAGCGTGAAAAGAACAAAGAGAATGGTAACTTTTTTCATGATATTCTTTATTGTTTTATGAATGATTAAATATTTATAAACCGTTAAAACTTTAAATGTAAACCCTATACCCCTATATTTTTTTTCTGAACATCAATGGTATTTTTTCTTTTCCGGGGGCTCCGATCTCCATCAGTTCCCAGTCTTTATCGTATTCAGCAATTTTCTTTTTCAAGATCGGAACGGGACTGCTCGGGGCATCATCATTCCCTTCCCAGCTTAGCAATTCAACCCGGTACCGGATCGTTTTTTTCCTGCCATTGATCCTTACCTCTATTTCAATGTTTTGTTCGGCGTCGATGTCGGGGATAAGAATGACTACTTCTTTCATAATGATTTTATTTATGTCGTGAATGATATAGTTCTTGCTAATTTCTAAAAATAAGCTTGTCTTTGTCTCCGAATGATTTGTATGAAGACACGATAACTTTCTCGCCAGGCTCAAGGCCATCCTTTACTTCATAATGCCTCGTGTTTTGCCGCCCTATGCTGAGCTCTCTTTTTACGGCATAATCGCCCGAAGGGCTTACCACATAGATCCAGTTGCCTCCGGTTTCCTGGAAAAATCCTCCTCTTTTAATGATGATGGCATCAGTGGCGCTGCTGAAGATGATACGGAGCTGAACCGTCTGGCCCCTCTTGATCCCTTTAGGTGCTTCGCCGCTGAACAGCAGATCTACATCAAATGTACCGTTGGTCACATCTGTATATATTTTACTGATGTATAAGAAGTATGTTTGCTTGTTGAAATCAAATTCCGCTTCCTGGTTTACAAAAACCCGCGAAATATAGCGTTCGTCAATTCTGGCCTTTAATTTATACCCATCCATCATATCGATCTGACCCAGGTGCTCGCCGGCTTGTTTGATCTCTCCAATCTCGGCGCTGAATGATGAGAGCTTGCCGTCGGCAGGGGCTTTAACATTAAGGCTCTCAATGGTTTTTCGCAGTAATTCGAGATTGTTGCCCATGCGATATATTGATTTGTTGATCTGATCGATTTGTGAATGCGCAAAGATTGAATCGAGTTTTTGCAACTCCCTGCTCAGGTTAAGCTGCCTCTTCAGGCCCAAATAATTACGTTCGGCATCTTCCCATTCTTTTTGTGAGATCACTTCGTTCTTGATCAGTTGTTTTTTTCGTTCATAATCAATTCGCGCCTGCTGCAAGGCATACGAAAGCTCGGCCATCTCTTTTTCCCTGACGAATTTGCTTTGCTCGAGCTGGATCTTTGTGTTTTGCAGATTGTTGATGGCATCCAACATGCGGGTTTCCTGCTCCATAGTGCTGAGTTCCATGTTGGCATTCATGAGCTTGAGAATCGGATCACCCTTTTCAAGTATGGCCCCGTCTTCTACATAAACAGCCTCAACAATTCCTCCCTGGATCGCATCAATATATACGGTGTTCTTCGGATATACAACCCCGTCGGTTGGTATAAATTCCTGGAACTTATCTTCCATTACTACGGCTATGCTTAATTGTTCCTTATTTACGTATAATTTGCTTTGTTTATCCCTGAAAAACAGAAGGTAAATCAGAAAAAAACCAAACACTACGATTGCACTGATTGTTAATATGCGCTTTACAGTCCACTTTTTCTTTTTGATCGGTCGGTCCATATTAATTTAAGTTTTGATTTAACATTTTTTAACTAAATCTGTGCCAATTTATGTAACGCTCATTATGATAGCATTTTAACAATACAATTTTACTGTTGTCTGATTCCAGATGTTCGCCTGCGTCCAATGTGATGTACAGATACGAACATTATTTTTAACTTTACTCACTTAACGCCTGCCCGAAAATCGGACCGGAGGAAATTGGTCTATGGCGATGTATTTGCAATAAATCGCGTTTAAACGCATAATCAGGCTACAATACCAATAAAGTTACCTATGGATAAAATGGAAGTAAAGATCCTTATCATCGATGATGACCGGGACGTATTGCTCGCAGCAAAACTATTTCTGAAACAGCATTTCAGCATTGTTCACACCGAAGAGAATCCCGCCAACATACCCGACCTGATGCAGAATGAAAACTACGATGTGATCCTCCTCGACATGAACTTTTCGCGCGATGCCACCAGCGGTAAAGAAGGGTTTTTATGGCTGAACAAGATCCTTGAGATTGACCCGACTACCGTTGTTATTCTGATCACAGGATATGGCGATATTGAACTTGCTGTGCAGGGGATCAAAGAAGGGGCAACAAATTTCCTGCTCAAACCCTGGGATAATAAAAAACTTGTTGCGACAATCACCACCTCATTACAGTTGCGAAAGTCGAAAGTTGAACTTGAGAACCTCCGCACCAAACAAAAGGTAATGATCGCCGACCAGAACAAACCCGGTCAGGCAATTATTGGTGAATCGCCCGCCATGCAAAAGGTGCTCGAAACAGCCCGGAAAGTAGCTGGCACTGATGCAAATGTGTTGATTCTCGGCGAAAACGGAACAGGCAAGGAGCTGATAGCAAGGGCTATACACGCTGCTTCTAACCGGAAAGATGAAGTTTTTATTAGTGTCGATCTGGGAGCAATCAGTGAATCTTTGTTCGAAAGTGAGTTATTTGGATTTAATAAAGGAGCGTTTACTGATGCCAAGGAAGACCGCGCCGGAAGGTTTGAAGCTGCCAACCATGGAACCATCTTCCTTGATGAGATCGGGAATTTATCCCTTCCCCTGCAATCAAAATTATTAAGCGTTCTGCAAAATCGTAAGGTTGTCAGGTTGGGTACCAATAAGGAGATCCCGATTGATGTGCGCCTGGTGTGTGCCACCAATATGCCTCTTTACCAAATGGTGAATGAAGGAAAATTCAGGCAGGACCTCCTCTACAGGATCAATACTGTTGAGGTTCATGTTCCTTCCCTGCGCGAGCGTACAGAAGATATAGCTGCCCTTGTTGATCATTTTCTTGAAATATATTCTAAAAAATATAAGATCCCGGCAAAACGCATGAACGCATCCACATTAAGAAGACTCGAAAAACACAGCTGGCCCGGAAATATTCGCGAACTCCAGCATGCTGTTGAAAGGGCTGTGATCATGAGTGAATCAAATGTGCTTGAGCCTTCCGACTTTTTCCTCTCACCTGTCGATGAAAATCAGTCAGATACTATCAGTACGAGCAATATGAACCTGGAAGAAACAGAAAAGATGTTGATCAGAAAGGTTATCGATAAGCACGGTGGCAATATCAGTAAGGCCGCCAAAGAACTGGGTTTGACAAGGGCTTCCTTGTACCGTAGAATTGAAAAATATGGTATTTAAGCGATTTCGTATACAGGTTTTGCTTAGATTGCTGCTTCTGGCATTCTCCTTTTTCATTTTGTTCTATCTTATTGATAAAACACAGTTTAATGTTACGGCAGTGATCCTGACCATTTTTATTATCGCTCAGGTGATCTTTCTTATACGCTACGTTGAACGGACCAATACCAAGTTAAGCCAGTTCCTTCAAAGCATCAGACATTCTGATTTTTCCAGCACTTTTACCGAACAAGGACTGGGAAGCAATTTCGAAGACCTTAACAGGGCCTTTACTGAAGTGATGGAAGCCTTTAAAAAGCACAGGGCTGAAAAAGAAGAACACTATAATTATCTGCAAACGGTTGTACAACATGTAAGCATGGGTATCATTGCCTACAGGCGCGACGGTAAGATCGATATTTTCAACAATGCCGTTAAGCGCCTGCTCAAAGTCGGATATATCCGGAATATATCCGAGTTGTCAAAAGTGAAGGATGATCTGCCCGAAATGCTGCTCAATTTAAAAGCAGGTAACAGAACCCTTATTCGTTTGTTTATTGAAGATGAAATGCTCCAGCTATCGGTTTATGCCACCGAATTCAGGATGCGCGGCGAAGATTATGTATTGGTAAGTTTACAGGATATTAGTTCCGAATTGGATGAAAAAGAGATCGAATCATGGCAAAAACTTATACGTGTACTGACACACGAAATAACCAATTCAATTACACCTATATCTTCGCTTGCAGCAACGGTAAGAGAGATGTTGCTTCAGGAAGATGATGATAAATTGCTCCTTAAGTCGTTGGATGAAGAAGATCTGGAAGGAGTTCAGGGAGCAATCCAAACAATACAAAGCCGCAGCAAGGGATTGCTAAACTTTGTTGAAGTATACCGTAACCTTACACGCATACCCAAGCCTAACTTCAGGTATTTTAAGGTTCATGAGATATTTGAACGTTCTGAGCATCTGCTTAAACCCAAAATGAATGAGCTCAGAATCAGATGCTCCAGCAGGGTTTTCCCTCCCGATCTTATGATTACAGCTGATCCTGACCTTGTCGATCAGGTCATCATTAACCTGATGTTAAATGCTATTGATGCCGTGAAAATTAGTAATCAGCCACAGATCAACATCCTGGCCACGCTCAACAACAATAACAGGGTGGTTATCGACATCAAGGACAATGGTTCAGGCATTAAGCCCGATATTCTTGATAAGATATTTATGCCATTTTTTACTTCCAAAAAACATGGTTCGGGTATTGGACTGAGTTTATCGCGGCAGATCATGCTCCTTCATAAAGGATCGATATCAGTTAAATCAAAGCCAGGCGAAGGAACAGTATTTACCCTAATATTTTGAGCGTATGAACAAAGAAGCAGTTACTGAACAAAATTTGCACCCGCTACTGATAAAGCGCTGGAGCCCCCGTGCTTTTTCTGATAAAATGGTGGAAGAAGAAAAGCTTATACGCATTTTCGAAGCAGCCCGGTGGTCGCCCTCGGCCTCTAATATTCAGCCATGGATATTTTTTCCCGGGATAAAAGGTGATGACACCTACCGGAAGATATTCGATACCCTGATCGAGTTTAACCAGCTCTGGGCCATTCATGCACCAGTGCTGATCCTGAATTGCGGAAAAACGCTGAATGACAAGGGTGGGAATAATGCAACCTGGCAATACGATCTGGGACAGGCAGTTGCCCACCTGAGTATCCAGGCTATGGAGGAAGGTTTGTATGTTCACCAGATGTCGGGGTTTGATGCTTCACAGGCTGGCAGACTTTTCGAACTTCCGGCCGATATAAAAGCAGTTTCAGTTACTGCAGCAGGATATCTGGGCAATCCGGAGATCCTGCACCCGCGCATGCAAAAATCAGAACTTGCCGTCAGGGAACGAAAGGAATTGGATACTTTTGTATTCGCTGACACTTATGCCAGAGTTTCTTCACTCATATAGGTTGCCGGCTTAAAAACAAAAACAATGAAAATAAAGTATTTTTATATAAGTCTGGCTTTGCTTTTTGTGCATGGTGCATGCAACAGCCCGCAGAAACAGGCCGGAAAAGCAAGCTCCCCGCCGAAAACAATTGAGGTACCGGACTTCAATGCTGATTCAGCCTATGCTTTCATCGCCAGGCAACTATCCTTCGGGCCGCGTGTTCCTGGCAGCGATGCCCATAGCGAATGTGCCCTTTGGCTCGAAAATAAAATGAAAACATACACAAACACCGTCGAGGTTCAGTCATTTAAGGCACGGGCATATAATGGCGAAATATTAAGGGGTAAAAATATTATTGCTTCATTCAATCCCGAAAACAATAAGCGTATCCTTTTATGTGCACACTGGGATTCAAGACCCTATGCCGACCACGATCCCGATAAGAACAATCGCAATACCCCCATCGATGGTGCCAACGATGGAGCCAGCGGCGTTGGCGTGCTGATTGAAATGGCAAGAAACTTCAACCGGCAATTGCCCGGTATCGGGGTCGACATTATTTTCTTCGACCTTGAAGATTACGGGCCTCCCGAAGATGATCAAAGCTATGGGGGTGAAGATTACTGGGGACTTGGATCCCAGTTCTGGTCAAACAACCCGCATAAAGCCAACTACCATGCACGTTACGGAATATTGCTTGATATGGTTGGAGTAAAAGATGCCACCTTCCTGCAGGAAGGTTTTTCGATGATGTATGCCCCCTCCAAGGTGAAAAAGGTATGGAATGTTGCGGCCGTTATGGGATACGATGATTATTTTGTGAATAAGCCGGGAGGATATATTACCGATGACCATTATTATGTGAACAAGATCATCAATATTCCAACCATCAACATTATCCACCTTGATAATAATTCAATAAATGGAAGTTTTTTTGAGCATTGGCACACCATAAATGATAATATCGATCATATTGATAAAACAACCCTCAATGTTGTTGGCAGGGTTGTAATGCAGGTGGTATATCACGAAAGGTGATAAAATTCTTCACTTCTTACAACAGGTCGTTGGCCAGGTTGGCCAGATCTGAGCGTTCACCTTTTTCAAGCCTTACATGTGCAAAGATCTCGTGATGCTTGATCTTATCGATAAGATAGGAAAGCCCGTTACTTTGTGCGTCGAGATAGGGTGTGTCGATCTGGTAGATATCTCCTGTAAAAATGATCTTGGTATTATCGCCGGCACGTGTAATGATGGTTTTTACCTCATGGGGTGTTAGATTCTGGGCTTCATCAACAATGAAACAGACATTTGAAATGCTGCGCCCCCTGATATAAGCCAGGGGAGTAATTACCAGCTTTTCCTGTTCGAGCGCATCGCTGATCTTTTTAAATTCCCTGTCTTTTTCGTTGAACTGATTCTGGATGAACTTCAGGTTATCCCAAAGTGGCTCCATATATGGATTTAGCTTCGAAGCGATATCGCCCGGAAGATAACCGATATCTTTATTGCTGAGCGGCACGATTGGCCTGGCCAGGTAGATCTGCTTGAAATTACGCTTTTGCTCAAGCGCACCAGCAAGTGCGAGCAGTGTCTTACCGGTGCCGGCTACACCCTGTAAGGTAACCAGTTTAACTTTGGGATTGGTGATGGCATGCAGGGCAAACACCTGTTCGGCATTGCGGGGCGTGATACGGTATGCCGGTTGCTTTTCAATACGCTCGATCCTCTCAAGGACCGGGTTGTAATATACCAGGGCCGAGGTCCGGTTATTTTTCAGGATAAAATAATGATTGGGTATGGGATTCTTGATGCCAATATCTTCAGGCAAACAAAAGCCAGTGGCGTATATTTCGTCAATAACTTCCCTGGTAAGGCCTTCAATGATCGTATGGCCGGTGTAAAGTGATTCAACATCCTTGATCTTGCCTGTTTCAAAATCTTCGGCATGAATATTCAGCGATTTGGCCTTAAGCCGCAGGTTTATATCCTTGGTAACCAGGATGACCTTTTTTTCGGGGTGCTCCTTACCCAATGACAGGGCTGCATTCAATATGCGATGGTCGGCAGTGTTTTCGCCAAAAACATCCGTTGCATCAAGGTCGGTCGTGTTTTCCTGCATAATCACCTTGAAAAAGCCATGTTTGGGCCTGTCGATCGGAATCCAGTTTTGCAGGGAATTGTTCGTCGACAGCTTGTCCATGATGCGGATAAATTCCCGTGTTTCGAAGTTCTTGGTGTCGTTCCCTTTCTTGAAGTGATCCAGCTCCTCGAGCACAGTAATGGGGATAGCCACATCGTTATCTTCAAAACTGTATATGGCGTTGTGGTTGTACAGGATTACCGAGGTATCAAGAACAAAGATCTTGTTTTGCTTTTTCTTTCTTGGCATACGCTACATTATTTAATATATAAAACAACAATAATTTCAGCCAAATATTACAATGAATGAACAGAACTTATCAAGTAAGACGTGTTCATAAAACAATAAATTATTATGGCTTAAGGTATTTGGGCCCGGGCACGGTTTTGGTCGATGGCGCCGGAGAAAGTCTTATTTTTGTGAAAAATAAAATTTATGCCTGAACGGAAGAAATTATTTCTGCTCGATGCCATGGCCCTTATTTACAGGGCCTATTTTGCACTGAATAAAAACCCCAGGATCAACTCCAAAGGGCAAAATACCTCTGCTATCCTCGGATTTATAAATACCTTGCTTGAGGTGCTGAAGAATGAGCAACCAACCCATATCGGAGTTGCCTTCGATACCATGGCGCCAACCCTCAGAGTGGAAGGATATGCCGAATATAAGGCCAACCGGGAGAAAATGCCTGAAGATATTGCCCTGTCCTTACCCTATATCGTTCAACTTATAGAGGCCTTTAATATTCCGATCCTGAAAGTGGATGGATATGAAGCTGATGATGTGATCGGTACCCTGGCAAAGAAAGCTGAAAAAGAAAATTTTGAGGTTTTTATGATGACGCCTGATAAGGATTTTGGTCAGTTGGTTTCGGAAAATATCCATATGTATAAACCGGCCAGAATGGGAAATAAAGCTGAGGTGCTGGGTGTGGCAGAGATTTGCGATAAATATAAGATTAAGCATCCGGAGCAATTGATCGATATTCTGGGTTTATGGGGCGATACTTCTGATAATATTCCTGGCGTGCCCGGCATAGGCGAAAAAACTGCCTCCAAACTGATCAGTGAATATGAAAGCATCGAAAACCTCCTCAAAAACACAGCAGAATTAAAGGGCAAACTGAAAGAAAATCTTGAAAATCACGCTGAACAGGCCTTGAAATCGAAAGAACTGGCTACCATCATTCTCGATGTTCCGATATCATTTAATGCTGATGATCTTGTGCATGGTGAACCGGATAAGCAGAAACTGGCAGAGCTTTTCGCAGATCTCGAATTCAGGAGGTTGTCGGAAAGGATTTTTGGCGAGGCTGATGATGAACCTGAAGAAGAACCTGCACAAAAGGAGGAAAAAGCTGGCGACCTTTTCAGCAGTGCCGGAATGGAACTTCCCCAAATGAAGTTTAAAACCCTTGAGGATGTGGATCACCAGTACCATCTTGTTCATAAAGAGAAAGATATACACAAACTCCTGGAACGTCTGAAAGATACTGAATCTTTTTGCTTTGATACAGAAACAACCGGCTTAAATGCAAATGAAGCCGAACTTGTGGGAATGTCATTTGCCTTAGAAAAAGGTGAAGCCTGGTATGTGCCTGTACCCGAAAATTATAACGATGCCCTCGGGCTTGTTTCACAGTTCAAACCCCTTTTTGAAAATGAATCCATTGGAAAAACAGGACAGAACCTGAAATTCGACATTTCGGTGCTACGTTGGTATGATGTTGAGGTCAGAGGGCCCTTGTTCGACACCATGATCGCCCATTATCTGATCGAGCCCGACCTGCGGCATAACATGGATTTTCTTGCCGAAACCTACCTAAGCTATAAGCCCGTTTCCATCGAAAGCCTGATTGGGAAGAAAGGGAAAAACCAGCAAAGTATGCGTAGTGTGCAAGCTGCAATAATCAAAGATTATGCTTGCGAGGATGCTGATATAACGCTGCAGCTTAAGGAGGTTTTCGAGCCCATGCTCAAGGAATCGGCTACAATAAAACTTTTTAATGAAATTGAAATGCCCCTGGTGCCGGTGCTGGCTTCCATGGAGGCTGAAGGGGTTAAACTCGAAACTGCTGCCCTGAAAGAATTTTCTGCCGAGCTGGAGAAGGATATCAAAAAACTGGAAGCAGATATCCAGGAACAGGCAGGTGAATCTTTCAATATTTCATCCCCGAAGCAGCTGGGTGAGATCCTGTTCAAAAAACTTAAAGTTACCGATAACCCTAAGCTTACACGAACAAAACAATTTTCTACAAGCGAAGATATACTGGCCCGGCTGGCAGATAAGCACCCCATCATCGACAGCATTCTTGATTACCGTTCACTTACAAAGTTAAAATCTACTTATGTGGATGCCTTGCCTCGCCTTATCAATCCTCGCGATCATCGCATTCATACTTCATATAATCAGGCTGTTGCTTCTACCGGCAGATTAAGTTCAAACAATCCTAACCTGCAAAATATTCCTATTCGGACATCCCGTGGCAGGGAGATCAGAAAAGCTTTTGTGCCGAGAAATGAAGACTATACGCTTCTGGCAGCTGATTACTCGCAGGTTGAATTGCGGATTATTGCCGAGCTGAGTGAAGATCCCGGCCTCATCGAAACCTTCATGCAAGGACTGGATGTACACAGCGCCACGGCAGCACGCATCTTTGGGGTTCCGCTCAATGATGTCAGTCCCGATATGCGGCGAAGCGCCAAGACAGTAAATTTTGGAATTGTTTATGGCATTTCGGCCTTTGGACTATCGGAGCGATTAAATATTCCGAGAAAGGAAGCAGCGGAAATTATCGACCAGTATTTTGCAAAATACCCGGGAGTGAAAGCCTACATGGACAGCACCATTGAGTTTGCCAGAACACATGGCTACGTGGAAACAATGATGGGCAGGCGAAGGTATCTTCGCGACATCAATTCGTCAAATGCTACCGTAAGGGGCTTTGCCGAACGAAATGCCATTAATGCCCCCATACAGGGCTCCTCGGCCGACATGATCAAGATCGCGATGATCAATATCCATCAATCCCTGAAACAAGAGGGGTTAAAATCAAAAATGATTATGCAGGTTCATGATGAACTGGTTTTCGACGCCCTGCAAACAGAAGTTAATATGCTCGGTGAAATCGTGAGCGAAAAGATGCGAAAAGCTATCCCAATGACAGTTCCGCTGGTAGTAGATATGAAGACTGGCAAAAATTGGCTGGAGGCTCATTAGTTGTGTTATTTTTTTAATGCAACGAATTGTATAATGTCCTGATAAAAAGTGCGTTATAAAAATATTTTTTGCTTGCCAGAAATTACGTTTTAAAAAAATTTTTTATTAAAAAATTGTTAATAAATAAAAATATTGAAGCTAGTGTAGGAGAGTTCAATCGTTTATAAATTTTCAACGCCCATATGTTAATAAAAAATTGATCCACCCCGGTGAGTTTAGCGTATATTAGTGAGGGAAATCCACAAGCCCTTCTTAAATTACAAGCCGTTGAAACCAAGGGGAATGGACATATAAGAATTTTCAAACTTATTGCACATGGAGCAGACTAATGACCTTTTTGTTAATATTGATCAGCAAAAAGTAAATGTAAAGGACAAGGAGAATTTTTACGAAGAGGTATTGGAAGAACGGTCGAAGCTCAAGAGCAGACCTGAGGCAGAAAGTTCCGGTATAATGTCGGAGAATACAATACCGCTTATTGATGAAAAAAAGCAGGCTGAATCATTGAAAAAATATTCGCACGAAGAAGTCCTCATCAAAGCAACTGAATATTTCAAGGGAGATACACTTGCTGCAAATGTATGGATGAATAAATATGCCCTGAAGGATAGTGCCGGGGATATTTATGAACGCACACCTGACGATATGCATTGGCGCATTGCCAGAGAAATTGCCAGGATAGAAAATAAATACCCGAACCCAATGTCGGCTGAAGAGGTTTTTGAGCTGATCAGGGATTTTAAGTATATCGTACCACAGGGAAGCCCGATGGCCGGCATTGGCAATAATATGCAGGTGTCTTCGCTGTCAAATTGCTTCGTGATTGGCAATGATGGTACTTCCGATTCCTATGGAGGGATCATGAAGATCGACCAGGAACAGGTTCAACTGATGAAACGCAGGGGGGGAGTAGGTCACGACCTTTCGCATATCCGCCCTACGGGCAGTCCTGTAAAAAATTCGGCCCTCACATCCACCGGGATTGTTCCTTTTATGGAAAGATATTCAAATTCTACCAGGGAAGTTGCCCAGGATGGAAGACGCGGGGCCCTGATGCTCACCATTTCTGTAAAGCATCCTGATGCGGAAAGATTTATCGATGCCAAGCTTGAAGCGGGCAAAGTTACAGGGGCCAATGTTTCGGTTAAGATCGATGATGAATTCATGAGATCCGTTGTTGAAAAAACACCCTACAAACAGCAATATCCTATCGATGCTTCCGAACCAACATTTACCAAAGAGATCGATGCCGGAAAACTATGGGATAAGATCATTCACAATGCCTGGTCGTCAGCCGAACCCGGAGTGCTTTTCTGGGATACCATCACCAGGGAAGCCATACCCGACTGTTATGCCGACCTGGGATTTAAAACCGTATCGACAAATCCCTGCGGAGAGATCCCGCTCTGTCCATACGACAGTTGCCGCTTGCTGGCCATGAATCTGTATAGCTATGTTGATAACCCCTTTACCGAGGAGGCGATCTTTAATTCAGACAAATTTACAGAACATGCCCGCAAAGCTCTGCGGATCATGGACGATATTATCGACCTCGAAGCTGAAAAGATCGACAGGATCATTGCCAAGATCGATAACGACCCCGAATCATTCGAGATCAAACGGATTGAAAGGAACCTGTGGGAGAATATTCGCAAAAAAACCCTTGAGGGCCGGCGTACAGGCATAGGTATTACTGCTGAAGGCGACATGCTTGCCGCCCTTGGCTGCCGGTATGGATCCGACGCTGCAATAGACTTTTCCACTGAAGTGCATAAACTCCTCGCTATAGAAGTATACCGTTCTTCTACCGAACTGGCCAGGGAAAGGGGCCCTTTCCCTGTTTTCGACTTCGAACGCGAAAAAAATAATCCCTTCATTAACAGGATCAGGGAAAATGCACCCCGTGTTTATGAAAGCATGGAGAAATACGGTCGCCGGAATATCGCTATGCTTACTATTGCGCCAACCGGCAGCGTGAGCATATGCACACAAACAAGTTCGGGGATTGAGCCCGTTTTTATGGTGAGCTATAAACGAAGAAGAAAAGTTAATCCCAACGACAGAAATGTGAATGTGTCATTTACCGATGATATTGGCGATGCCTGGGAAGAGTACCTGGTGTTTCATCCCAAATTCGAAGTATGGTTGAAAAATAATGGATACAATCCCAAAGAAGTCAAAGGATTTGATGCAAAAGAGCTCAACAAGCTGATCAAAAAATCGCCATACTTCAAGGCAACATCCAACGATATCGACTGGCTGAGCAAGGTAAGAATGCAAGGCTCAGTACAAAAATGGGTCGACCACTCCATCAGTGTTACTGTAAATGTACCCGAAAACGCGTCTGAAGAGCTTATCAGTGAGATCTATAAAACCGCCTGGGAAACCGGATGTAAGGGAATGACCATATACCGCGATGGATCCCGCTCGGGAGTGCTGGTTAGCTCCGATAAAAAAGAACAGCAAAAGCCGAGCATGTTTCCTGAAACAAATGCCCCGCCAAGGCCCAAATCGCTTGAGGCCGATGTGGTTAGATTTATGAACGACAATGAAGAATGGGTAGCCGTGGTTGGCCTGCTCAATGAAAAGCCATACGAGATCTTCACCGGTAAAGCAGAAGGATTCTTCCTGCCCAAATTTGTGGAGAGAGGCCAGGTGGTTAAGAATAAAAGTGGAGATAAACGACGTAAAAATACCCAGTATGATTTTCATTTTACAGATCAGGATGGCTATAAGATCATTATGGAAGGATTATCAAGGCAATTCAACAAAGAATACTGGAATTATGCCAGATTGATCTCCGGCATCCTTCGTCATGGCATGCCCCTCCACTTTGTAGTGGATCTTGTCGACAACCTTGTTCTCGACAATCAGTCGATCAATACCTGGAAGAACGGTGTTGTACGTACACTGAAAAAATACATCCCCGATGGCACTATTGCCAAAGAAGCAGAATGTCCGAACCCTGAATGCCAGGCAATAGGAACGCTCATATATAAGGAAGGGTGCCTGACTTGCTCCAACTGCGGATATTCTAAGTGCGGGTAAATCCTTATCCCGCCCTTAGACTCTCCGAAACTTAATCAAAAAAAAAGCTGTCTCGTGGTGGGACAGCTTTTTTGGTTTTAATCTTTTTCTTACTGTAATGTGAACCTTACAGGGAGGTTGTATTGCACCCTTACGGGTTTTCCCCTTTGCATGCCGGGTTTCCATTTGGGCATGGATTCTACTACCCTCACGGCTTCTTCATCACATCCTCCACCGATACCACGAAGCACTTTAACGTCGGTAATGGATCCGTCGCGCTCAACAACAAAGGTAACATATACTTTTCCCTGGATCCCGCTTTCTTTCGCCATTACGGGATATTTAATGTTGTTGCCAAGGTATTCGTAAAGCATCTGCATACCACCTTTAAATTCAGGCATGGATTCAACAACGGAAAAAATAGGTGCTTCTTCAACAACCTCTTCTTCTACTTCTATGGGTATATATTCTTCTATTTCGGTTTGATCATCAGCTTCAACGTCAATGATCAGATCGTCTTCAACTTCCACTTCATC
Organism: Bacteroidales bacterium; assembly: GCA_032250805.1. GTDB lineage: Bacteria > Bacteroidota > Bacteroidia > Bacteroidales > B18-G4 > B18-G4. The sequence goes on along the minus strand of JAVVEM010000009.1, from coordinate 14,371 downwards.
ATCAACAACGTTGATTTGTACTACTTTTTTTGGAGGTGGAGGTGGTTTTACTTTCTGTTCGGTGATGGGGATAATCTCTTCCGGGATATCTTCAACGATGCGCTCGCCAAAACCTTCAACTGATTTGTCATATGACTTCCATTCAAATGCAAGAAGGATTACAGCAAGAGCAATGATAAGGCCCAGTTGTGTAAAGATGACCTTTTTATTTTCAAGATCAGCTTTTGGTGATTTTTTTGTTTCCATGGTTCCTTATTTAAATTCTTTCCGGTTTAAAACCGGATGGCTAAATTAATTATATTTTTTTGAAGTAAACAATTTTTTCTTACCATTTCTTCTGGCAATGCGCCAGCTTGCATAACCGGTCAACCATCCGAGCATGTCGGCCAGGAAATCATATGGATTCCCGTTACGGCCTTCGATGACAAACCTTTGCGCCACCTCTGTTAAAAATGCAAAAACCATGCCAAGCAAAAGGCTTATCAGCACTGCATTCTTGCGTAAAAATGCTGTTTCTTGTTTTCTAAATCCTTCAATAAGCAACCAGGCATACACACCAAATAAGAAGATGTGAACCAGCTTGTCGGGCCCTATCCAATCAAGAAACCCGCTTACTTTCGGAATATAATTACCGGGAATCAGGGTTAGCAGGACAATCAGAGCCGTCCAGATGATGCCCGGAAGCAGTGATTTTTCAAACATAAAAAGTTTAAGCCTCCACCAGGGCTTTATATGCATCGGCATCAAGCAATTTGTCGACTTCTGATGCATCAGTCATCTTTATTTTAATGATCCATCCTTCGCCATAAGGGTCTTTATTGACAATTTCAGGGGTGTCTTCCAGTTTGGCATTGAATTCAAGTACTTCGCCATTTACAGGCATGAACATATCAGACACGGTTTTTACCGCTTCAATGGTACCAAATGCTTCACCGGCATCAAGGGTTTCACCTTCGGTTTCAACTTCAATAAAAACAATGTCGCCAAGTTCTTTTTGTGCGAATTCAGTAATGCCAATCAGGGCTTCATTACCGTTTACTTTGATCCACTCATGGTCTTTTGTGTACTTTAAATTGTCGGGTATATTCATTTTTCTGGTTTTTAACTGAAGCAAAAATAGGGAATTTTAATCATGAAAATGAAGAAGAAATGATTAAATTCAGTGAGAAATTGAATTCATGAGCGCCAGTGAAATGAAATTAATGGTTATCCCGGGTAATTAACGGGTCTTTTGGATTGAGGGGGATAAGGCGAATTATTCTAATTACTGGGTGAGAGAGAAGCGCAGGCTAATGCCTCCGTTTGTTGTGGAGTTTTTGTATTGATTTGAAACGAAGGGATCGTTGATGATCTTATCGAAAAATAGCCGCAGGCTCAGGTTTTGATTCAGCATATAATCAATCGAAGTGTTTATGGAAAAGATCTTTTGCCCGGCCGAGATCTGATTTATGTCTTCATCGATTCTCCTGAGAATGGTTTTATTGCTTCTCATAGAAAAGTCGACCCTGATATCCACATCACTTTCCATCCTTGTTTTCCGTCCACTACCTCCGATTGATTTGATACTGAAAGCAAGGTTTTTAATCCTGTATCCCAGTCCTACGATCAATTCACCGCTTTTTACCTCGGTAATCTGATTGTTGGCAAAGCTGAGGTTGAGGTTCCTCGACTTTTTATATTCAACTTTTGTAAAGAGTGAGTTATGCCAGGTCATTTCAATGCTAAAGAGTGGAGCAAATTGTTCAGCAATGGATATCTGCCCAAAATCGTATCTTGGTACATAATCTGATGAGAACTGCTGTTGCCGGCTGGGATAGCCGTTGGTTTCTGCAAAATTTACATTTGTATTAAAGGAATTGATGGAATAGGTCGAGCGATAGCTGTGCAGGAGGGTTATTTTTTGAATAAAGCGTGCGATAAATTCTATCCGCGACAATCCCGTATAGCTGATACGCCAGTTAGGCATTGGAAACACTGGAAAATAATCAAGGTTTGCTCCGGAGGCGCTCTTCCCCGAATAAGCTGCTATGAAGGCGGGCCGGAGTACTTCGGGCGAGGTTGGCCCGTAACCTTCCGGATAGCGGGTTTGGGTAATCGAATCATAAACATAGTTACCACTCCAGTTTGGGTTTTCCCTGGCCAGCTTTTCAGCAATTTCCGGCCGCATGGCTTTCATATTTTCAAAGGCTTCGGAAATATTATCGGCTGTTTCTCCTTCAAAGGCGGTGGCCCATGTAATCGTTGAAATACTAAAACTTCCGGCATCAATGGGAGCAAAGGATCTGAATGAAGAGAGTGAATCCGACCAACGATAATATTCCTGATGGTTTTCCGAATAATTCCTGTCGGCATTTATCTCTATTTTAAAATCAGCTACAGGTTCAATGGTTGTGCGGAGCACAAAAGCATCCTGAAACTTTTTCAGGTATGGTTGAGAAAGTGTCGAATCTCTTGTTATCCAACCCTTCTCGGCAGCTTCCTCCCTCAAATCTTTCTGGCTGCCAAATGCAAATCCAATGCCAGGGGCACCATCGCTCATCCTGCTTCCAAGCCAGTTGGGCTCGGGCATGAAGCCGGGTATGCCGGTTCCGGTGCTCTGCGAATATGTTATGGTTGCCTTTTTTAAGCTGAATGCAACTTTAAGCAAGCCCTCACCAACGATCTTAAAGTAATTCCTTTTTGGCTTGTCGGTTGAGTCTGCCGCAACTTCTTCTTCCTGCTGGTTACGGGCCGGTCTTCCGCGCTGATTCGGCGGCACTCCCCCACGAGGACGCTGGTTTTTCGGTCTGAGCAATTTCTTGAGGTAAGGCGATTTTTCGTATAGCTTATCGAATGCCAGCGTACTATTCAATTGCAGGGTGCGTGAATTTTCAATCTGGTTTCCCAGCCTTGCCTGAATTGATAATGGAGAGGCTGTCCATGAATAGCCCGATTGATACGTTGCCGTTGCAGTAACCCATTCGAGCATGGGTAGTTTATTTACAGGAATATTATAGTTAAGCGTTAAGTTTTGTGTGTAACGATCCATATTGCCAAAGCTGAAAATCTGATCCCTGACATTGATCGTATCCCTTGCATCCTCATTATACCATTCACTGCTGGGATGGCGGCTTCCGGGAGCCTCATTGATATAGGTGTTGGCAACCGCGTTATATTGTAAAGTGAGTGATTTTGTAAGATCAAACTTCAGGTCATAATTGCGATCCCAGTTCCAGGTCTTATTAAATGTAGGCTTGATCTTTATCAGTCCCTGGCTCTTATCCCTGAGCTTCATTTCACCGTATGTCCGGATCATCATCGTATTAAAGCTGAAAGATTTTGGGAGAAAATAGAAATTAAAATCCCTGATGATCCTCAATGCGTTCGTCCGGGAGATAAATCCTATTTTTTCAAGTGGCCTGATGTTTTTGGGCGCAAGTGCAAAATTATATCCGAAGCCTCCGCGATAATCCTGCAACAGATCGTACTCTATGTCAACATTTCTGTTATAGGTTTCTGAATAGGCATAGGTAAAGTTCAGGTTCTCAATATCATAAACCCGTGGTTTTGAACTCCCAACCCTGTCTTTCCGCATATTCATGAAGTTGATGTTCTTGCGTTGCGTATAGTCAACAACAAGTCGTTTAACAGAATCCTGTTTTTCTTCTGATGCATAGGAGTCAAGGTCTTTTTTTAAATCGATATCCGGATCCAGCGGATTATACTCAGGGGTGATATGGGTTTCGGAATAATCAAAGTGCATGGGTATACGTATGCCTGCTTTTTCGGGGAAGAATTTTCCCAGCTGGAGATCGGTCGAAACATCAAACTGTGTAACCGATTCAAGGTTAACATCACTGATCTTGCTGTCGAGGCTTGCAAAGCCGGCCGAACTGTGCATTCCTGACACGGTAACCTGCCCAAAGTCGGCCAGTTGTGCCTGTACTGTGGTTGTGGCAGCCCATCCTCCCTGTTTATTGAAATCGGTTACGCGAAGCTCGTTTACCCATACCTCGGCACATATGGGTTCTGCTTCCAGCACACCAGGCTTTTTGGGGTTTCTTACACCGATCATAATTGTTCTTACTTCGCTGATGGTAGGTGCACCGAGTACTGTTATCTTGTGATTGCCCTTATATTCGATATAGGGAAAAGTGAGGTAAACTCCCGACCCGGGGTCGCGCATGGCAATGTTCCTGCGGTGTTTAACATCAACAAGTTCTTCCAGGTTAATGTCGAAGTTGTTGGCAACGGGCCATATCGCTTCAGGGTTGGTGGCGGGAGTGCCCCAGGGGGTAAATGTCAGTGGAATCTCATATTCATAGTAGTTTTCCGTAAAATCGGAACCTATCCTAATGAAGCAGGTAAGATCACCGTATTCAAGCTCCTGGCTTTCGATTGATTTTTCGGCGTGCACGAACATTTTCAGATGTTTGTACTGGCGGAAATCAAATTCGGTAGTTTTATACGCAGCCTTGGCATCGCCGTCGACGAGCTGGCAAACATTCATAACCATGGATTGTTCATTCAGCCTGATCAGGTTTGTTGTGCCCAGATTTATTTCTCTTTCTATACCGGGGGGGATCACATAAGGTACGGGCTGCCTGAACCCGTTTTCTTCAATATTCAGCGTTGAGATATCAAAAGTGGTCAGGGCCTGAATATCATCAGGGATATATTCACCTGCAGTGAGCAAATCCTGCTGGTACTTGCGCCATTCGCCACGTACAAGTTCAAAAGTAGCAAAACGCAGCACGATAGGGCGTTCAAAATCTTTCATGAACACACGCATAAATCTGATTGAACGAAAATCCTTTATTCCGCCAACTGCCCGGTCGGGCTGACTGATCGGTATTTTAAACTGGTACCATTTGGTGCTGGTAACGGAATTGTTGGGAAGCTGTATTCCCTGTGCAGTATAAACATCGGTAATGTACTGGCTGCCCACTTCCATTTTCTGGGGATCCAGCTCAACCTCATACTGAAAATAGCGCTCCGACTCACTCAATGTATTGTCGCGGTTAAGATCTTCAACATCAGGAAGAGTGGTGGCGGCAGTTGGATAGTTTTCAGGGTTTTGTGCATCGGTGGGCGAGTTTCCATCCGGGCCGTTAAAATTTTTGTAACGCTCCAGAACACTCGAAAATTTTGGATCATCATCATAATCGCTGCCCCTGAAATAGTGATAATTGTCGGCCGAGGGGTCGAGAAATGCCTGCTGATATGCTGTAGAGTTAGGTCCGAACGTATTTGCCAGGGTGTCGAGGTAGGGATGTAAACCGGCTTGTGAATAAAAAAGTCTTTCGTCGCTATCGCCTAATCCATCATAGCCAACATCCTGAAAGGCCCTCGATCCTTCTTCTGTATCAAATGATTCAACCAGCGCCTGTATGTTTGGCACCCTTCCCCAGCCTGTGGTGTCGACATTTTTTACATCAGGAGATGTTGGCAGGCCATTTTCATATGATTTTCTTGAGTCGCGCAAAAGATCTTCAGAAATATCGCCCAGGTTAAAATATAATTTCCCTTTGTTGTTGGAGTCTTCTGCAAATGGATCCATCAACCAGAACTCAATATATTCCACGTTGGTGGCTTCAAAGTCGGTTGATTCAATTTTACGCATTACCCCGCCCCAACGTGTTTCAGGATCGGCCAGCCTGCCGTTGGCATCAAGGCCGTTGCTGTATGGTCCCGGTAAGGCATCAAAGTTATAGGGTCCCCTTTCGGCCGGGTAATAGGCCAGGTTGAAAATCGCAATATTTGTTGGTGTACCGCTGGGAATATCTTTATTGGGGAAAACCTCTGTTTCAAGTACCTGGCGAACGGAGTGTTTCGACAGCTCATCCTTCGAAACATTTGAGGGTACCAGCGAGCTGTTCCTGTCGTAAAACAAGGGATCGATAATGTACCATGCAAGTTTTGCCCTGTTCTTGCCATAGTCGATCTGGGTCTGGAAATTAAAAGCATTGGAGATATCTGTTTCAGGGAAAAGGTCGGGTTGTCCCTGTGGCGTACTTGCCAGGAACCAGGTGCCGTAATTTTTCAGATCGGTAGTTGATTTGGCTCCTTCAAAATCATCAATGTATGCAGTGCCGCCCGAACCGATGGCCCTTGAATGGCCGGGCAGGAAATGGGCAAACTCCGCATTTACGCTGATCACTGATTGTTCTTTGGTGTTGATCAGGGGTATGGCATCCACCATTTTTGTCAGGAAACGCGATTCGGTCTGATAGTTCAGGTCAACTCCCCAGATGGTATTGTTGATAGGATCGTTGCCGTAACTGACTTTTTGGGTAAGCGGTCGCTCACGCAGGTTCAGTATTGTACCTCCAATAAGAAAATTAGGATTGAAGGCATGTTCGATACGTGAACCCATCAGGCGTTTTGTCTGGATATTGAAAAGTGTATTGTTTTCCATGGAAACGTTGATGGGCGTTCCTGAATTCAGGATGCCTTCGTTTATGATCCTTACCCGCCCCAGCGTATAATCGACAGTGTAATCAACATTTTCAGTAAGCGTGCGCCCACCAGCACTGACTTTCACCGAACCCCGGGGCACATTAAAGGCATTCAGGTTGATCTCTGAGCCTGAAGAAGATTGGTAAAAGCCTTCCAGGATATATTTATTCTTATCGGGGAATTGCTCGGCACCGGTCTTGGTGAGGGTATAGAGCGAGTCATAACAATAGCGGTTGGCGAGAGATGAATCCCCGCCGTTGGAAATGATCTTCTCGCGGAGATAGCTGCCAAAGGGCTCGAGTACCGTAAAAAATATTTTTCCATTGGAGGATTGTATTGTTCCTCCATTCGTGGCAGCACCATCGATAAAATCAAATAAACCGTCGTCGGGCGGGTTTTGTTGCTGGTTTAAGTTGTCGAAGTTAAACAGCCTGAGCAGCGGAACGCCTTTAATGTCTTCGGGGCCTTCAACAAAATACCCTGTAGGTACACCATTGTCATTGCCGGAATAAAGGATGTTCATGATGAATTTTTCCCTGCTTACCTGATAGGCGCCGATCGAATATACATTTTTCATCATCAGGTCCCACATGGGCAGACGGGTATTCAGTGAAGTGCTTTTCAGCATCTTCACAACCAGGCATTCGGGAGCTACAACACCCTGGTCGGAAAATTCTCCCACCTGGTAAGTCGAACTGTCCATTCCGATCACGGTGTACTGGTATGCGACGGCAAGGGTTTGATCGGAGTTGAGGGTGGTATTGAGTGAGATAAACCCAAGCCTTCTGTTGATTGTGTATTCTGAAGGATCGAGTTTTCTTGCAACTTCTACTTTTTCAAAATCCACACCAGGGTCATAGCCCAGGCTTTTCAGGTAGTTTGAAGCAGAATTGATATCGCGGATCATACTTGTATCGATATCAATCAGCAGATCATTCGAATAATTTGATGGTAATTTTGCACCGGGTACGGGCGATACATTATCGTTGTATATATTGCGGTTTTCAGCCAGATCCTGAAAAGCGACTATATTCCTGTTTTCGGTAACCGCCGCGCCAATATTTGTCACCCATACTTCAACGCGGGTAATGTTAATGTCAGAAATGATCAAAGGAAGATCAGAGAGGGCCTGGTTATATTTATCCCTGAAATAATGGGAGAGGAAAAAGTGCTTATTCTCATCATAATCAACTGCTGTAAGATTGAATTCATTTGACTGGGCGCCTCCCTGAACGGTAACCGTTGATGTTTCGCTCTGTTGCTCGGAATATACAGCAGTTACCATGGTGCGGCCAAACTGCAACTTGGTTTTGATCCCGAAGAGGCTCTGATTACCCGTGATCAATGAAGTGCTCAGGGGGAGGGAAACATTACCGGCCTCGATGAGTTTAATGATCTCGTCCTCTTTTCCCTCATATTTTAATTGCAATTTGTTTTCAAAGTCAAAGGTTGCTTCTGTATTATAGTTTGTCCGGAATTCAATCTTATCGCCGATCTTGGCCACTACGTTCATTTGTATCTTCATGTCGAAGTCGAAGTTCGTAGTACGCCGCTGCCTGACATTCAGTGTAGGGTTGTCGGTTTTATTATTCATGATACCAAATTTCAGCTCTGCTGATCCCTGTGGACGTATGTCAACAGTATTGTTTCCAAAAATGGTTTCAAAGAATTTTCCACCGATATAAATCTTCGGAATAATTCCATCGCCGCGGTCCAGGCCTGCACTGGCTTGTGAGCGCTCTTTCCAATAGCTTCTGAGAGAATTCTTCATTTCGAACTCCTGATATTCGTCGAAGGTCATAAAAGTGGGCTTCCTGTAATCGAGCTCGCCGATCTTGTTACGGATAAGGTACTGATTGGACTCAGGATCATATTCGATCTCAGTATTCAGGTTGGAGGGATTGCCAAGATACAGGCCGTGGGTGTCGGCCGGGATAAAGAGCAGATCATCATTGTCCATAAACGGATAGATGAGATTTACGGGTGCAGTTGTATCCGGTTCAGTAGTGTCGGGAGCAAGCCAGGGTGGGGTGGTGGTTTTTTCATTGTATACACTGGCATTTGTTTCCCAGACAATAACCAGGAAGGAAACAAAAACAACCAGCGTGATCAGATATTTAATTATCCGTATCAATAATCTCCGTTAGTTAATACCGCCATGAAAGCGTGTTTGTGCAATTATCAAAAACCCCTGATCATCAGAGCGGCAAGCTATAGCAGTTTCAAGGCTTCTCTGATCAGCCCCTCAACAGTGAGCTCTAAGTCTGGCTTATTTTCTTGAATTCCGGTAAATGCCTTATCCAGCGCTTTTTCAGCTTGCTTTCTGTTAAACCCTAACGAGGTTAATCCTGTTAACGCATCATTATACAGTGTATTGTGCGATAAAGTATATTTTTCTTCTGATATATAGCCGTCTTTTGGCAGTTTATCTTTCAGGTCAATCACGATACGTTGTGCAGATTTTGCTCCAATGCCTTTGATCGATTTAAGCAGATCTACATTTTCCGAACTGATAGCGGTGCTTATCTCATCGGGTGAATAAGCCGACAATATCAGTCTTGCTGTATTCGCGCCAACGCCTGAGACTGAGATCAGGTTCCGGAATAAGAGCCTTTCCTGCTCGGTCGAAAATCCGAACAATAATTGCGCATCTTCCCTGACTACCAGGTGGGTGAAGAGTTTTGTGGTGCTGCCAGCTTCGAGGTGCGAAAATGTATAAACCGAAATATTGATATCATATCCTATGCCGCCTGTCTCAATGACGACGAAGGCCGGATTTGCCTCAACAACTTTCCCTTCTATATATGCGTACATATGCCGAAATTATCATAATTAAATTATTACCGAATGCAAAACTAAGAAATATAATTAGCCATTAATGAGCAGGCAAATTGTCTGCTCAAATTTAGAAATAATAAAAATTACCTTAAAACCATCTATAAAATCCAAATATTCTTAGCTTTGTGAAGCTACTGTTATTTTGTTCACAATAAACCACAGCCATGGATAACCTTTTTCGCAAAGATGCACTGAATTACCATTCTGAGGGGAGACCCGGAAAAATTGAAGTAATCCCCACAAAACCATACTCAACACAGCGCGATCTGTCGCTGGCATACTCTCCCGGGGTGGCTGATCCCTGCCTCGAAATCCATAAAAACCCTGATGATATTTATAAATACACCGCCAAGGGGAATCTTGTGGCTGTCATTTCCAACGGCACGGCGGTGCTTGGGCTGGGCGATATTGGTGCGGATGCGTCGAAGCCGGTTATGGAAGGCAAAGGATTACTTTTTAAAATATTCGCAGATATCGATGTATTTGATATTGAGATTGATGTAAAGGATGTCGACAAGTTTGTTGAAACCGTGATCAATATTGCTCCTACATTTGGGGGGATCAACCTCGAAGACATCAAGGCACCGGAATGTTTTGAGATCGAAGACCGTATCAAGGAAGCACTCGACATACCGGTAATGCATGATGACCAGCATGGTACTGCCATTATAACTGCTGCCGGCCTGCTGAATACGCTTGAGCTGACAGGCAAAAAGATCGGCGACCTGAAGATCGTCGTTAACGGAGCAGGGGCTTCGGCTGTTTCGTGCATTAACCTGTATATTTCTTTGGGTGTGAAAAGGGAAAATATTGTCATGCTCGACAGCAAGGGAGTTTTGCGTAAGGACCGTAAAGACCTGAATGAGATTAAAAGGCAATTTGTAACTGATAAAGACCTGCATACCCTTGAAGAAGCCATCAATGGTGCCGACATGTTCCTTGGATTATCAACCGGCGGAGTGTTGAAAAAGGAATACCTTAAAACCTTGGCCGATAATCCTGTTGTTTTTGCCCTTGCCAATCCCGTTCCGGAAATTGGTTATGAAGAAGCCATGGAAACGCGTGATGATCTGATTATGGCCACAGGGAGATCGGATTTTCCGAATCAAATCAATAATGTGCTTGGGTTTCCTTATATTTTCAGGGGAGCACTTGATGTAAAGGCTACAACGATCAATGAAGAGATGAAACTGGCTGCCTCAAGAGCACTTGCCAACCTTGCAAAAGAACCTGTTCCTGAGGAAGTAAACATCGCATATCACGAAAAAAACCTGAAATTTGGCAGGGACTATATCATTCCCAAACCAACTGATCCACGCCTTATCATCCACCTTGCTCCCGCTGTGGCACAAGCTGCAATGGATTCAGGAGTGGCGCGTAAACCGATTGAAAACTGGGATACTTACAGGGAGGAACTGAGCAAACGTCTGGGCATTAGCAATCCGCTTATGCGTCAGATCAAAGGCCGTGCGAAAAGAAATATCCAGCGTGTTGTTTTTGGCGAAGCCGAAGATTATAACATGTTAAAAGCTGCAGAAATCGTTCTGAATGAAAAAACTGCCATCCCGATATTGCTCGGGAATGTTGAAAACATAAAGCGTATTATCAAAGAAAATCAGCTTGAACTTGATGGAGTGGAAATTATCGATCCCAGGTCAGATGAACTCGAAAGCAAGCGACAGGAATTTGCAAAAATTTTATTCGAAAAACGCCATCGCCGGGGTGTTACTATAAAGGCGGCCCACGACCTGCTTATTCACAGAAATTATTTCGCACCCATGCTGGTCGAAACAGGCTATGCTGATGCTATGATATCAGGCCTCACACGTAATTATCCGTCAACCATCAAACCATCACTTGAAGTTATCGGTATTAAAGAAGGAAGCCAGCTTGTTTCAGGGATGTACATCATCAATGCCAGGCGTGGCCCTTATTTCTTCGCCGACTGTACGGTGAACAAGAATCCCAGCATGGAGGATCTTGTTGAGATCACCCTGCAAACGAAATATGCGGTTGAACAATTTAGGATCCAGCCAAGGATCGCATTTGTTTCCTATTCAAATTTTGGATCAAACCCCGGAAATATTCCAAACAAACAGCGCGATGCCATTGCATACCTGCATAAGCATTATCCGGATATGATCGTCGACGGTGAAATGCAGGCCAATGTGGCTCTGAATCAGGAAATCCTTGATAAAAACTTCCCCTTCTCAAAACTCTTTGGAGGGGCTGCCAATACACTGATCTTTCCTTACCTCACTGCGGGGAATATTGCATATAAACTTTTACAGGAAATGGCAGATGTTGAAGTGATCGGACCCGTACTCAATGGCCTGAACAAATCAGTGCATATATTGCCCATTGGAGGTACCGTAAAAGAAATTGTGAATATGGTGATGATCGCTGCACTCGACGCCCAGTGTGTGCAGCTTAGAAATCTTGGTCAGGAATGTAGCTGACAAAAATACTTATCCGGCCTGCAATTGATGTGATGCAGACTGTGAAGACTAAATTTTAACGATACACTTTTCTGGTTAACAGGCCTTTTATCCTTTAGCTAATCCCGGTTTGTTGACATAAGCTTGTTTTTCCTTATTTTTGTAACCTTCAATGTTAAAAAACGAATAATATAACTCGTCGCACATGGCGAAGAAACAAAAACAAAAGGAATCCATCATGAAAAAAATTACTGTAATAGGCGCGGGGAACGTTGGTGCAACCTGTGCCAATGTCATTGCTCATAAGGATCTTGCCAGAGAAGTAGTGCTTGTCGATATTAGAGACGGTGTGGCAGAAGGAAAGGCCCTCGATATCTGGCAAACCTCTTCAATTAACAATTTTAATACGCGTGTTACCGGGGTTACCAATGATTATTTAAGAACCAAAGGTTCGGGCGTGATTGTGATCACTTCCGGATTACCCCGTAAGCCGGGTATGTCGCGTGATGATCTCATTAAAACCAATGCTACGATCGTTAAGGAGGTCACCGAAAAGGCCATCAGGTATTCGCCTGATGCCATCATTATCATTGTCTCCAATCCCCTCGACATTATGACATATGCTGCCTTCAGGGCTGCCAATAAAGAGTCGAGAAAGGTATTTGGAATGGCCGGTATTCTCGATACCGGACGTTATAAAGCCTTTCTTGCCCAGGCCATTGATGTATCGCCCAAAGATATTCATGCAATGCTTATGGGTGGTCATGGAGATAGCATGGTCCCGTTAAGAAGGTACACCTCTGTTGCCGGCATTCCAATCACCGAATTACTTAATAAGGATGAATTGGATGCCATTGACGAACGAACAAAAAAGGGAGGTGGCGAGCTTGTTAATCTTATGGGTACATCCGCCTGGTATGCTCCCGGTGCAGCAGCTGCACAAATGGTTGAAGCCATTGTCGACGATCAGCAACGAATATACCCGGTTTGTGCTTATCTGAACGGAGAATATGGCCAAAAGGGAATATATATGGGTGTTCCCGTAAAACTTGGGAAAAACGGTATCGAAGAAGTGATCGAACTTAACCTGAATGAAAATGAAAAGAAAATGGTGAATGATTCTGCTGAATCAGTTAAAGAAGGGATCAGCCTTCTGGATAAAATGAAATTGTTCGAATAGGAAATTCATTACCATATGCCGGCTGGCTGTTAAAAGAGTACTGAAATTTTTCGGAAGATATTGAATCCCTAAACATAAGAATCATGGGAAAACGGATCGTGGTACTGACCGGTGCGGGTGTCAGCGCTGAAAGCGGATTAAGCACTTTTCGCGATAATAACGGCCTTTGGAACAATTACAGGGTTGAGGAGGTAGCTACACCCGAAGCCTGGGCTGCCAATATGGAGTTGGTGCTTGATTTTTATAATCAGCGCAGAAAGCAACTCTTAAGCTGTGAGCCCAATCCTGCCCATTATGCGCTTGCCAGACTGGAAGAAAAATACGATGTTCATATTGTTACGCAGAATGTCGACAACCTCCATGAACGGGCGGGATCATCAAATGTACTACATTTGCATGGTGAACTGACCAAGGTTAGAAGCACCCTCGACCCTTCAATGGTATTTGAGCTGGATGGCTGGGAGCTTAAGGCCGGCGATACCTGTCCGAAAGGATCGCAGCTAAGGCCGCACATTGTGTGGTTTGGCGAGCCTGTGCCAAATATTTCGGCAGCGGCCGAAATTGCCACCAGGGCCGATATCCTCCTTATCGTGGGTACATCCATGCAGGTATATCCGGCAGCAGGCCTTGTACATTATGCTCCCGTTGAAAGTGTAAAGTACTACATCGATCCTGCAGCCTACGAAAACAGTATGGTCTCCAATCTTACCGCTATCCAGGCCAGAGCCGGGCAAGCTGTTCCCGAACTGGTTGATCAATTGCTTATGGTATAAATGATGGGGAGTATTCACGACCATAAAAACAATTATATTTTCGAAAAGGCCAAACACTATTGTGCCTATCAGGAACGCTGTATTGCTGATGTAAGGAAAAAACTCGTTGATTGGAACGTAAGACCTGAATCCATTGGCAAAATCATTCATCTGCTGCTATCAGAGGACTATATCAATGAAGAGCGCTTTGTACGTATTTTTGCCGGAGGAAAATTCAGGATCAAAAAGTGGGGAAGGAACAAGATCTATGCGGCATTGCGTGCCAGGGGGATCGCCGATAACCTCATCCGTCTGGGATTGGAAGAGATCGATGAAGAGGAATATGCCCAAACACTGAATGCCCTGATAAACAAGAAAAAGGAAAGTCTGAAAGATCCGGCCTCACCGGATGGCCGCAATAAAGTAATTCATTATGCCCTGTCGCGGGGTTTCGAGCGCCACCTGGTTTTCAGATACTTATAAAGTATTAAAATTTCGGCATCATTAATGGAAAAGCGAAGCTGGTTACCGGATGTTGGATATTTACCCGCCGAAGCTTTTCGGCCTTCGCTAAAGATTTGGCTGATGAGAAGCGAAGGCGGGCTGGATGCTGGATACTGGATGCTGGATTTCATGGTTTCATGGTTTCATGGCTTCATGGTTTCATGGTTTCATGGTTTCATGGTTTCATGGTTTCAGGATTAAATGCTAAATGGTTAAATGGT
>JAVVEM010000081.1:0-4985 GCA_032250805.1 Bacteroidales bacterium | reverse complement strand
TGGCAAGTAGTCAAAATGTCAATTCAATCCTTGATGCAACGAACACTAAAACCGTCTTCCTTACCGCTGCTGTAACGGTGCACATCCTCATTGTCATAGCCGAGTTCGCGCTTCCATGCGTAAGTTGCACTGTACTCCGACGACGACCAGAAGAACCCGCCGTTCCCCAGATTGCTGAAGTATCCATAGTTGTCCCGGTAGCCCCCCGGAAGCGCCGTAAAACCGCTGGAATTAGTTGCGCCCGTATTCGGACTGTTCCAGTGCGCAGTCCCCGTTTCTTTCATTTTACCACCTGCAACGGCTTCACCGCCAAGGAAATCGGTCAATGCTGTCCATTCTCCATCCGTCGGGATATGCCATCCATCCGGGCAAATGCCCTGTGTGCCTTGCTGAGTTGTGTATTTCATCATCTCATTCCATTGATATAATCCTCCATATTCATCACAATTCGCCTCATTATCGCCATAACAGTATTTTTCGATGGTACCATTATTTGTCTGCTCCTGGCCTCCATTGATCCTTGTGCCGATGTTCAGATTCTCCTTCATCCAGCACTGATCGCCAATCGGCACGGTATGATAGGTCTGACCTCCATAATCAACGGTAAGTTCACCGCAGGGAATCGGAGTTATGAAATCTTTCACTTCTCCATAATCGGTTCCTTCTTCATTGGTTGCATAGGCTACATAATAATATAGTGTGGTATCAGATAGCCCCGTTATCGTGCTTTCGAATACCCCCATACCAGTACCATCAACCGTATAGCCCATATTTCGGCTCAGTGATGGATCAGCTTGTGTGTCCCAGCACACACCACGGGCAGTTATGCTGCCATTTCCATCGCTTGTAACATTTCCTCCGCATGTTGCTGAGCTTCTGCTAATATCTGTAGCTTCAGCAGTTATCACCGTTGGAATTGTCAATTTGTTGGTCGTAACGGGAGCGTCAGGAGTTTTTTCGCATCCCCAGAGCAGCAGGATAAATGAGCAAATAAGTGTTATTTTTTTCATATGTTTTATTTTTTCTTCATTTATATTCTTTTCCCCACCCCCTCGCTCGCCCTCAGTAGCTTTAGCGAAGGAGGGCAGTTAGGATTTTTGGGGAGGGTACATCATATTTAAAATGCAATCCCAATCCCCGCCGTCCAGTTAAATACCTCCACGTTTATTGTTGTTATGCCTGCAGAGATCAGAATCTTATTAAACCTCATCATCCCTCCCAGGTCAAGCTCGAAGCCTTCAAGGCTTGTTTCATCATCTTTTACCCACGACTCACCGATCTTTTCTTCGGGATCATAAGAGTATTCATCGATCTGCCAGTGATATTCCTCTTTTCCGTACCCCAGCCCGCCAAACAAATAAAAATTACGGCTGAGCTGGTAAGTTACACCGGCAACAGCAGAATAAGCAGAAAAGCCCTCATTGCCGTTAAACTCATAATAACCGGGTTTGTCGTAATCCTGAAATTCTTCATCTTTTACCTGATATGAAGCTGTATTAAAAGCATTCAGGCTCGCCCTGAACTCAGCATACCAGCCAAGCTTGTTGATCATGCCCACCCGCAATCCAAAAGGAGTGACCAGGTTGCCTGTGTAGCTGATAAAAAATAATTTTTTCATGTCGTCTTCAAATACTTCAGCACGCACATCAAAAACATAGCCTTTATCCACCACAGGCATTTCTTTCATGGCATCCCAGCGAATACTGTGCTGGCCCTTTCTGATATTCGCACCAACATCGCCGCTTACTTCTTTCAGGGGGCCCTGAAAGCTGTCTCCGCCATCAATGCTTGCATACAGGCGAATGGTGTAATGATGATAGAATTTACCCCCCGTAAGGTTATAATGCACAACTACCTTGTTGTTCTCCGTTTCGGCCCGTACATCCTGAATGTTTTGTGCCTGTGCATGATAAACGAGCCCTATGGAGATCAGGATTATGAACAGTAATGATGTTTTCATAAATATAAATTTAGGCCGTTTAATTAATACTCTGCCAGCACGGTATTCCTGTTTCCATGAAATTGTGGCATTTGCAGTCCCCTGATTTTCGAGGATGTTTCACTTACCTGCGTAGATACATAATCATACAATTCGCCGGCAGTAATTTGCTTATCGCCATTTTCATCTGCTTTTCCCTGCAGTCCAACGCAGAGGTAATAGGTAAATAAACCTGTTTCAGCATCATCATAACCAAGCGAAGTCTGATCATAGTCGGATGAAGTAAATACCGAAAAGTTTTCATTGCTTGCCCAGGGCTCCGAAATGTTTGGTTTTATTTTAACCCCTTTCATCGAAAGGAGGTTTTGTGAACTGTATGTGTTGCTGGTCCGGCTGATCCCACTAAAACAGGCATCCATAAAAATGGTAATGCTGTTTGCATTCAGTGCCTGCAGATCGTGGAAGAATTTATTGATATTGTATCCCTGGCGTTCAATGTATTCGACCCTGCCGTCGGTGGGTAGCAGAAATACCTCATCGCCCATTTTATTGGGTATTCCATGGCCTGAATAGTATACAAATACATCCGTTTGTCCTTGTATGACTGCTTTCTGAAGCTCACCCAGGTCAGGATCAAACAAATTATCGAAGAAATATCCTGTCACATCATCGCTCTTGTATAATAGTATTTTATTTATACCGAGAACATTTTTGAAATATTCCTTCATCACGTCGGCATCATTTTCAGCATATGGTGCGGGTGCAAAATAATCGTAATCTTCAAGGCCGATCAGTATTGCTATTGCATTTGTACGTTTTGTCTGTGAAGGAGGCACCTGGCGGATATCGATTATATTGCCAAGATTGGTGGTGATGCGGTTTGAATTATATTCGAAGCGGGCAACCTGTTTTTGAAGCTTATCAATATCAGCTTTAACATCCATTGTTACGATCTCCGATGGCCGCTTTTCGAGATATACCGGCAAAGGAAACCTATTCAGTGTGCCTATATCCAGATCATTATGCACCGAAAGATACACCGGCAGCTTATCATCATTATTCACGCGCTTGTTCGGGCTGATGGTGATCCAGAACTCCTTCACTTCACCAATTTTCAGTTCATCCAAATGGCCTGTTCCGTCCTCAATATAAATATTCGGGTTACCGGTGCTGATGGCATAAGTTGTATTCTTAGACACATTCTGGCCTGTGTTCTGCAATACGATCTTCATCTTTACCTGCTCACCGGCCTGTAGCTGTCCATCCTGGACGAGTGGGGCTGTGCCCTGCCCTGCATCAACAATTTCAAGTCCTAAAAACTCAATCTTTGGTTTCTGATATTCGAGGGTTGTCAATCGCAGATAAGCCGGATCCATGTCGTAACCAAAATGCTCTTTCACATTGATCTCAAGCTTATGTTCGGCTGTTTTAATATCAAATCCAGCTTCCAGGGGGATCACAACATCAACAGACTTGCCGGGATGAACATAAAATATCTCCTGGCCGTCGCCGATCTTCAGGTTTTTATCATTTCTATCGTCAATAACATTAACATGTAATCCTTGTGCAGCACCCTTGCCTTTATTTGATATGTTCAGAATTAATTTAGCCGATTCCGTGGCTTCCAGGATTAAGTTATTGTTATCATCCTCGAAAGTCATTTCAACATAAAGGTTAGGCGGCAATCCACGTTCATATTCAGGACTGAGCGAAAGCTTTGTCAGGGAGCTTTTCCCCGATATTACTTTTTGTGCTGTCGCATCATTTAATCCCGT
This sequence comes from Bacteroidales bacterium, assembly GCA_032250805.1. GTDB lineage: Bacteria > Bacteroidota > Bacteroidia > Bacteroidales > B18-G4 > B18-G4. The sequence goes on along the minus strand of JAVVEM010000081.1, from coordinate 1,271 downwards.
AATGACGATGATGATAAGAAGGATGGTGATGATTCGCATTTTATTTAATTTTTACAGGTTTATCTTTTTTCAATGCTGATCTTGATTCTCTTTGCCTGGAAATCGGGCATATCCGCACGGCAGTCGCCCAGCCATTCTTTAAAATCATCTATTGGCAATGATTTCGGCATCAGGTAGCCATCGTCCATTTCTTTTAGTTCATTCAGGATCGGTTTAACATATTGCCTTTCTGCAAAAACAACATAAAGGTTATTGTATTCAATAGGTTTAGAGGTAAACAATTCCATTTCATCGATCACGTATCCTTCATCAAATTCGTATGAATAATCTTTTGAGAACAAGAGATATGGTTTATCGCCCTGGATTTTTACTGCACTCAGTGTACCCATCCCGGCATAGGGCAACAAACGGTAAACTTCATTCCCATCATCGAGGAAAACAGAAAGATAACCATTGACAGGCGATTTAAAGTACAAGAACAAGTCCTCACCATTAAAAAAGCTGGTCGACCTGCACTTTACGATAGGACAGTTCAGGCTCAGCAGATCAAGGTTTGCCCTTGAAACACATTCCCTCACCTTTCCTGTTATGGTACATTTTATCCAGGTAATATTTTCTTTACCATAATCGCCTTTATCAGGCCTGATATCTTCCGAAAATTCAGGGCCTCTGATTGTTCTGATCCATTCGCCTTTAACCCTTGTATTTCCAATGATATCAAAATCTACCCTCCCATCGCTGATATGGAGGTCTGTTCCCTGCTCAAGATAAGTTCCATAAACACTTTCGATGGCATTTATTTTAGCTTGTTCCTCGGCAAGTTCCCTGGCTTCCGACTTGCTCATATTTGATTCCACCCTAACTTCACTGCTGCCTTTGGCCGTTTTTATCTGCTGGGCCAAGGTAGCAAACGGGATGAATAACAATAGTAAAACAAGAGTTAATTGATGCCCCGTTCTTCTCATAGTCAGATGAATTATATGCAACCTTCCCAAACCTTAAAAGTATAAAATTATCTGTTAAAACGAAATTTGATTTATGAATAAGTATCAATAATTCGGTATTTGTGACAATAATTAAAAAAAATTACCCCGCTGGCGCAGATCTCCGATCCGTGCTCCTTATTAAGCGCTTATTTCCCGATAAGCATTTAATAAAACCAATCACTGTCAAGTAACACAAAACTATCTCAGACAGATTATTAACCATGAAGAACAAGTGAGCTAAAGTGAACTAAAATTATTTTATTATGATTTCGCATTTCTGATATC